>NZ_VOQS01000001.1:617915-926873 GCF_007995085.1 Paraburkholderia azotifigens | reverse complement strand
CGCTATCCGTCCATCCTCCGGCAGATCGGCATTGCGAAGACCGAGCCTGGCGACGAAAACAATCAGGATATTTCGTCGCTCGTCGGCAAGGTCGACATCCGCAAGCTCGAACAGTATGCGCAGGACGACGCAGACGCATACAGCTATTCGGGCGGCCTGTGCCTCGCCAATCAGGGCCTGCTCGAATTCGTCGAAATGTTCAAGGCGCCGATCAAGGTGCTGCACCCGCTGCTGACGGCCACCCAGGAAGGCAACTTCAAGGGCACGGAAGGCTTCGGCGCGATTCCGTTCGACGGCATCATCCTCGCGCACTCGAACGAGTCCGAATGGAAGGCGTTCCGCAACAACCGCAACAACGAAGCACTGCTCGACCGTATCTTCGTGGTGAAGGTGCCGTACTGCCTGCGCTACTCGGAAGAGATGAAGATCTACGAAAAGCTGCTGCGCAATTCGTCGCTGTCGAACGCGGTCTGCGCGCCCGGCACGCTGAAGATGATGGCGCAGATGTCGGTGCTCACGCGTCTGCAGGAACCCGAAAACTCCAGCCTCTTTTCGAAGATGCAGGTGTACGACGGCGAGAACCTGAAAGACACGGACCCGAAGGCAAAGTCGTATCAGGAATATCGCGACTTCGCGGGCGTCGACGAAGGCATGACGGGTGTGTCCACGCGTTTCGCGTTCAAGATCCTGTCGCGCGTCTTCAACTTCGACACGACGGAAGTCGCGGCGAACCCCGTGCACCTGATGTACGTGCTCGAACAGCAGATCGAACGCGAACAGTTTCCGCCGGAAACCGAGCAGAAGTATCTGTCGTTCATTAAGGACGTCCTCGCGTCGCGTTATGCTGAATTCATCGGCAAGGAGATTCAGACCGCGTATCTGGAGTCGTATTCCGAGTATGGGCAGAACATTTTCGATCGCTACGTGACGTACGCTGACTTCTGGATTCAGGACCAGGAGTTCCGCGATCACGACACGGGCGAGAGCTTCGACCGTGCGGCGCTCAACGCCGAACTGGAGAAGATCGAGAAGCCTGCCGGCATCAGCAATCCGAAGGACTTCCGCAACGAGATCGTGAATTTCGTGCTGCGTGCGCGTGCCGCGAACGGGGGCAAGAATCCCGCGTGGATCAGCTATGAAAAGCTGCGCGTCGTGATCGAAAAGAAAATGTTCTCGAATACGGAAGAACTTCTGCCCGTCATCTCGTTCAATGCCAAAGGATCGGCGGAGGAGCAGCGCAAGCACGAAGACTTCGTCAACCGGATGGTCACCAAGGGCTATACGCCGAAGCAGGTGCGGCTCTTGTGCGACTGGTATCTGCGTGTGCGCAAGTCGTCATGACAGGCGTAGCGCAACGCCCGCGCGAACGGGTTCGCTTCACCCGATACGCGTGGGCCTCCTGCGAGGCGCAAGCCGCATGGACATAAGATTGCATGCGCAACTTGCGCCCCGCGTATTCCAAATCGGAGCGGGAGACCGGATGTGCTTCATCAAATCATCGACCGCAGGCTGGCAGGCAAGAACAAGAGCATTGCAAACCGCGAACGCTTTTTGCGTCGCGTAAAGGGCTATATTCGGCGCGCAGTATCGGAAGCGGTGCGCGATCGCAGCATCAAGGATATTCAGAACACCCAGAGCATCACGATTCCGCGCAAGGACATCGCCGAACCGTCGTTCCGGCATGGTCCGGGCGGCAAGCGCGAAATGGTGCACCCGGGTAACGCCGACTACATCCGTGGCGACAAGATACCGCGTCCGCAAGGCGGTGGTGGCAGCGGCGGCGGTGGCAGCGCCAGCAACGAAGGCGAAGGGCAGGACGATTTCGTCTTCGAGCTCAGCCGCGAAGAATTCATGCAGTACTTCTTCGACGACCTCGAACTGCCGCGTCTCGTCAAAACCCATCTGCTCGCCGTGCCGACGTGGAAGAGCATCCGCGCAGGCTGGGCGGCCGAGGGCACGCCGAACAACATCGACGTGGTGCGCTCGCTGCGCAGCGCGCTCGGCCGGCGCATCGCGCTCGGTGCGCCGCTCGTCAACGAACTGCACGAACTCGAGAAGCAGCTCGAAGAGATGAAGGCGGATCCCGCCGACCGTCGCGACGAGATCAAGCTGCTCGAAGAGGATATCCATCATCTGCGCGGCCGCATCTGGCGCATTCCATTCATCGACCCGTTCGACCTGCGTTACGTAAACCGCGTGAAGCAGCCGCAGCCGTCGAGCCAGGCGGTGATGTTTTGTCTGATGGATGTGTCGGGTTCGATGGACGAGCAGCGCAAGGATCTCGCCAAGCGCTTCTTCATCCTGCTGTATCTGTTCCTCAAGCGTAACTACGAGAAGATCGAAGTGGTCTTCATCCGTCACCATACGCGCGCCGAGGAAGTCGACGAAGACACGTTCTTCCATTCGACGGAAAGCGGCGGCACGGTGGTGTCGAGTGCGCTGGAACTGATGCAGAAGATTCTCGACGAACGTTACTCGCCGACTGAATGGAACATTTACGGCGCGCAGGCATCGGACGGCGACAACTGGACCGACGATTCGCCGAAATGCCGCAAGATCCTCGCAGATGACATTCTCGAGAAGGTGCGGTATTTTGCGTACATTCAGGTGACGCCCGAAGAGCAGAACCTGTGGCTCGAATATGCACAACTCGCGCTGTCGCAGCCGCATATGGCCATGAAGAAGGTCGAAACGGCTGCGGATATCTACCCAGTGTTCCGCGAGCTGTTCGAAAAGCAGGTGGAAGCGGCATGACGACACGCCACCTGCACAACGAGGCGCGCGGCTATGAGCCCGAGCGCCGTAAAGGCGTGCCGAAGCAGCGTGAGGCCGGGCATGCCGAGGCGAACACTGCGCACGTGCAGAATCCGCGTGCGCCCGATGCCGGAGCAGGCGTAGCGCCTGACGCAGCTGCAGCACGTGGACCCACCGGGGCGCCCACCGAAGGGCAAAGGGAAGTCCGTATGAACGTTGCCGATAGAAGGCCGTTGCCGTGTCCGTCCGACTGGACCTTCGAACTGATCGAAGAGTACGACACACATATTGCGCATGTTGCGGAGCAATATGAACTCGATGTCTATCCGATCCAGCTCGAGCTCATCAGCGCTGAACAGATGATGGACGCGTACGCGTCCGTCGGCATGCCGGTCAACTACCGGCACTGGTCGTTCGGCAAACATTTTCTTGCTACCGAGAAGAGTTACCGTCGCGGGCAAATGGGCCTCGCGTACGAGATCGTCATCAACTCGAACCCCTGCATCGCGTATCTCATGGAAGAGAACACGATGACGATGCAGGCGCTCGTCATCGCGCACGCGGCCTACGGGCACAACTCGTTCTTCAAGGGGAATTACCTGTTCCGCTTGTGGACGGATGCGCATGCCATCATCGATTACCTCGTCTACGCGAAGAACTACATCGCGGAGTGCGAAGAGCGCTTCGGGCTCGATCGCGTCGAAGAACTGCTCGACTCGTGCCACGCGCTGATGAACTACGGCGTGGACCGCTACAAGCGGCCGCAAAAGCTGTCGTTGCAGAAGGAATCGGAAGCGCGCCGCGAACGCGAAGCGTATCTGCAGTCGCAGGTCAACGAACTGTGGCGCACGCTGCCGACGCGTCACACGCCGTTGCCCGAAGAAGTGGAAGATCGCTATCCGCCCGAGCCGCAGGAAAACCTGCTGTATTTCGCGGAGAAAAACGCGCCGCTGCTCGAACCGTGGGAGCGGGAAGTCATCCGCATCGTGCGCAAGATCGGCCAGTACTTCTATCCGCAACGGCAGACGCAGGTGATGAACGAAGGCTGGGCGACGTTTTGGCACTACACGCTGCTCAACACGCTGTACAACGAGGGCAAGCTCGAAGACGGCTTCATGATGGAGTTTCTCCATTCGCACAGCAACGTCGTCTACCAGCCGCCCGTGACAAAGCCGTACTACAGCGGCATCAATCCGTATGCGCTCGGTTTTTCGATGATGAGCGACATCCGCCGCATCTGCGAACACCCAACGGAAGAGGACCGCAAGTGGTTCCCCGAGCTCGCGGGCAGTCCGTGGCTGCAGGCCTTGCACTACGCGATGCGCAACTTCAAGGACGAGAGCTTCGTCGCGCAATATCTGTCGCCGCATCTGATCCGCGAAATGCGGCTCTTCTCGGTGCTCGACGACGACATGCGCGATGCGCTCGAAGTCTCCGCGATCCACGACGACAGCGGCTATCAGTACGTGCGCCAGGCGCTCTCGCGTCAATACGACATGCATCATCGCGAGCCGAACATCCAGGTGTATTCGGTGAACACGCGCGGCGACCGCAGTCTCACGCTGCGCCACTTCATGAGCGATAACCGCCATCTGTCGAGCGACAGCGACGAGGTGCTCAAGCACATGGCGCGCTTGTGGCAGTTCGACGTGTACCTGGAAAGCGTCGACGAAAACGGCACGGTCAGGAAACGCTACGAGTGCCGCTACCAGGCGCCGGCTGTGCGCGTTTGAGTTCGCTAACCGACCGTCACCAGAGCCAGCCTTCGGTTGGCTCTTTTCTTTTGCGCCACGCTTCGTCTCCGATTGCAGCCGAACGCCCGAAAGGAAGCGCAACCCTACAGAAGGCCGTGCACACGCCGTTATCCCGGGATATCCGTTAAGATACCGACGCGCCAAAGCTTACATATAGATACAATCTCGCACGCGCGCCGCAACCCGGTTGCAACGAGACCGAAACCTGGTTGAAACCGGGTGGAGCGCAAAACAAAGGCGGCGTTCGACCGCTTTCACTTCAAGAAGGGACCGACACCAGCATGACCGATACGACCGTCTTCACGCCCTCCGACACCCGGCGACGCATCTTCGCGATCGTCGGCGCTTCGTCGGGCAATCTCGTCGAGTGGTTCGATTTCTACGTTTATTCGTTTTGCGCACTGTACTTCGCGCCTGCGTTCTTTCCGAAGGGCGATACGACGGCGCAGTTGCTGAACACGGCAGGCGTGTTCGCCGCGGGCTTCCTGATGCGCCCGATCGGCGGCTGGTTCTTCGGCCGTCTCGCCGACAAGCGCGGCCGTCGCTTCGCGATGATGGTGTCGGTGTTCATGATGTGCGGCGGCTCGCTGGTGATCGCGTGCCTGCCGACATATGCGCAGATCGGCGCGCTCGCGCCTGCGCTGCTGCTTGTCGCGCGGCTCTTCCAGGGGTTGTCGGTTGGCGGCGAGTACGGCACCAGCGCAACCTACATGAGTGAGGTCGCGTTGAAGGGCCGTCGCGGCTTCTTCGCGTCGTTCCAGTACGTGACCCTGATCGGCGGGCAGCTGTTCGCGTTGCTCGTGCTGGTGATCCTGCAGCAGGTGCTGACGACGGAAGAGCTGAAGGCCTGGGGCTGGCGCGTTCCGTTCGTGGTCGGCGCGTTGGCCGCACTCGTTGCACTGTATCTGCGCCGCTCGCTCGACGAAACCACCACGGCCGAAACGCGTCAGCGCAAGGAAGCGGGCACGCTGCGCGGCATGTGGAAGCACAAGGGCGCATTCTTCACGGTGCTCGGCTTTACGGCAGGCGGCTCGCTGATTTTCTACACGTTCACGACGTACATGCAGAAGTACCTCGTCAACACGGCGGGCATGAACACGAAAACGGCAAGCAACGTGATGACGGCCGCGCTCTTCGTCTACATGATCATGCAGCCGGCGTTTGGTGCATTGTCGGATCGTATCGGCCGCCGCCAGTCGATGCTGCTGTTCGGCTTCTTCGCGACGATCGGCACGGTGCCGCTGCTGCACGCACTGAAGGACGTGACGAGCCCCATGACGGCGTTCGTGCTGGTGGTGATCGCGCTCGCGATTGTCAGCTTCTATACGTCGATTAGCGGTCTCATCAAGGCCGAGATGTTCCCGCCTGAGGTGCGCGCGCTCGGTGTCGGCCTGTCGTACGCCGTGGCGAACGCGATCTTCGGCGGCTCGGCCGAATACGTCGCGCTGTGGCTCAAGCAGGCGGGCAGCGAATCGATGTTCTACTGGTACGTGACGGTGCTGTGCGCGATCGCTGGCCTCGTATCGTTCCGCATGCGCGATCCATCGAAGGAAGGCTATCTGCGTCACGAACCGTGATGCGTTGCACCTTCGCGCGTGAAGCGCGACCATGAAGTGCAAAAAGCGGCTCTTGAATAGAGCCGCTTTTTTTATGTGCTACCGGATTCGCGTGCGGAAAGCGCTTAGGGGAACGCGTTTAGGGAAACCGCTTACGGAAAACGCGGTGCCGATGGCGGCAGTCTGCGCCACTTGGTCGGAATGAACGCGCGCGCGATCAGCGACAGGTGATAGTAGAGCCTTGCATCGAACCCATACGCATATGCATAGAGATGCTCGAACGCCACGCGCAGCGCTGCAAACGGTGCATCGTTCTTCGCATACAGCGACACGACGATGGGCGCGAGCCGGCGCAATGCAAGACGGCGTGCCGGTTCGAGCGAGGCATCGAGTGTCAGCTTCGACACGAATTCGAATGCCGTCAACGAAGCGGACGAGGCCGAGCCGCGCGAGCGGCCTGAAACGGACGCGTCCGTCTTGCGGTAGTACGACACATAGCGATGCAGGTAATACACCTGCGATGCGGCGAGGCACAACTCGGAACCGAACACGTAATCGCAGCATGTGCCGACATCGTCGCGATAGCTGATCCGTTTGACGAGCGCGGCATTCGCCATCCAGCCGTTGTTCGGGAACATCTGCACGAGCCCCGTTCGGCCCGGCTGCTTCTGCAGACCTTGCGCGGCCGCAGTGCGATGGAAGGCCGCATTCACTGCCGCGCTTTTCGCCGTGTCGAAATGTCCGTGCGCATCGACCTCGTATTGATCCGCGAACGCGACCTCGAGTTGCGGATGCTGCTGCCATAGCGCCAGCAGGCTCTCGATGCCGTCGTTCGTGAAGTAATCATCGTCGTGGATCAACGCAATCCTGTCGCCCGTCGCACGTGCAAAGAGACTCGCGACGTTGCGCGCCTGACCGAGCGACGGTTCGTTCTTCACATAGCGAATGCGCGCGTCATGCGCGTAGCGCGTCGCGATCAGCTGCTGCGTGCGTGTGTCGCTCGAATCGTCGCCGATCAGTACTTCGATATTCGTGTGCGTTTGCGCCAGACACGAATCCAGACATTCGACGAGCAACTCGGGACGGTTGCATGTCGGGACGCAAATGGAAACCTTGCAGGATGTCGTCATTGTTTTCCGCTCGCTCCATTGACCAGAAGCAGCGAACCTTCACGTGACGAAATCTTCCGCTGCTGGCAGCAAGGTAGATGAAGGGGGCGGAAAAATAACCAGAAATAATTCAGTAAATAATGCTGTTTCTCGTGAATTGCGCGGCATACCATGCGCGATTTGCCGCGAAAAAAATACGGCGGCTCTGCAAAAAATGCAGGCCGCCGTATTTCTTGCTGCGTTTTAGCGCGATCGCGCGCGAATGCATCAGCCGACGGAGGGTTCGCCTTCACCGGGTTTCTTGCCGGGGCGGTCGGCGGGCGACTGCTTGCGGTTTTCGTCGTGACGTTCGGGCATCTTGCTCTTTTCGTTGTCGCTGTGAACGGGGTGCTTCGGGTGTTCGGGATCGCCGCCGGGGCGGGCCGTGCTGGTCGTCTCCTGCTTCTGGCTGCTCATGTAACGCTCCTTGAACGAGGTCTGCCTTGACGCAGCAATTGCCGGTCCCGTCACGCCGTTGATAGACTCGTCGGCAGGCGCCCACATCAAAAAACAGCCTGACGGAGACAACCTATGAGCAAAATTGCGTTCCAGGATTTCGAGCGGCAGGTGTTGCAGCGTCACATGATCCGAGGACATGTGTACGAGAACGCCGCCGCGCTCGTCGATCGCGCGAACGCGTGGATCGCCGAACACAAGGTCGATGTGATCAACGTGGAAAGCCTGTCGACCTTCGGTTCCGGCGACGATACGAGCGTGAGTCACTGGTACTCGGGTATCCGCGTCTGGTATCGCATCGAATAGCGGCATCGAACGGCGTGCTGCGCCTTATTTGCCCGATGCGTTGCCCGACGCGTTGCCCGATGCGTTACCCGACACGACCAGTTTCACTTTGCCCGCGCCGGCGGGCATCGCCGTGATCTGCGTGCGCGCTTCACGCGGGCCGATGTAGAAATGCTGCCGTGCGGGCGAATTCACGTCGTGAGTCGCGTCGGGCAGACACGAAGCGACGTCGGCCGCCACCGCCTGCAAGGCCGTCGTGCTCGAACCCGCGCCGCCACTCGGCGTCCATGAGCAGGCGTAACTGCCTTTCGAGGCGCCGCATTGCGCGTCGTTGCCGTAGGGCTGCGCGATGCCTTTGCCATCGTCGGGCGTCAGTTGGGAAAAGCCCGTAGGCGCTGCAGCGACGATGCGCTTGAGTGCGGCACAGGGGCTCGGTGCATCGTCCGCGCTTGCGGCGAGCGGCGTCAGCGCAGCCGCCGAGAGCGCGACGAGCGAGGCGATGGCGCTCAGCGAGTGCAGGGAGTGGGCGCGCCGGATCCGTTGCATGTGCATCTCCTTGGGATGGATGGCGGCACGGCGTACGTGCGCAGCCGATCTGTCGAGCCACTGTGCAATGAACGCGCCTGATCCTTTCTCATGTGCGTCATGCCGCTCGCGTCACTCATGCCTGCTCATGCCTATGCAGCGGCGCCGCCGCCATGTTCTTCGCGGTCGAGCGTTCGCGTGCGGCGCAATTCCGGAAACAGCTTCATCCATAGCAGCGCGATCGCGATGGTCGCGCAACCGCCGACGAGCACGGCAGGTTGCGCGCCCCACCAGCCGGCTGTGAGCCCCGATTCGAACTCGCCCAACTGGTTCGACGTACCGATGAACAGCGAGTTGACGGCGCTGACGCGGCCGAGCATGTCATCGGGCGTGCGCAGCTGCACGAGCGACAGCCGCACGACGACGCTGATCACATCCGACGCACCGAGCGCCATCAGCGCGAACAGCGACACAATGAACGAATGCGACAGGCCGAACACGAGCGTCGCGATGCCGAACGCGATCACGCCGCCGAACATCGCCGCGCCCGGCCGGTTGCGCAGCGGGAAATGCGCGAGCCAGATCGTGCCGCCGAGCGCGCCGACGGCCGACGCTGAGCGCAACAGACCCAGACCGAGCGGGCCCGCGTGCAGCACATCGCGCGCGAAGATCGGCAGCAGGGCCGTCGCGCCGCCGAACAGCACGGCGAACAGATCGAGCGACAGCGCGCCGAGAATGACCGGCTGGCTGCGGATGAAGCGTACGCCCGAGAACACCGATTCGAGCGTGACGGGCGCGCGCGGCACGGGCTTCGTACGCAGCGCAATCGTGCTGACGGCGGCCGACGCAAGCGCAAATGACAGCGTGCACGCCAGATACGCGGCGCCGGGACCGATGCCGTAAAGCAGACCGCCCAGCGCTGGGCCGCTGATCTGCGCGGCCTGGTTCGCGGAGGTCGCCCATGCCGTCGCCTGCGATAACTGCGCACGCGGCGCGACGCCCGGCAGCAGCGACGCGACAGCGGGCGACTCGAACGCCCGCGACGCGCCGACGCATGCGGCGAGCGCGTAGATCACGGGCGCGCTGATCCAGCCGCCGAACGTACCCCAGGCGAAGAGCGCGGCGGCGACGCATTCGAGCCCCTGACAGATGGCCGCGATGCGCCGCCGGTCATAACGGTCCGCGACCTGGCCGACGACGAGCGTAAGCACGAACATCGGCAGGAACTGCGCAAGTCCGACGAGCCCGAGCGCAAACGCGCTATGCGTGAGCGCGTAGATGTGCCAGCCCATCGCGACGGCAAGCATCTGGAATGACAGCGACGACAGCACGCGCGTGCACCAGAAACGCTGGAACGGTTTCTGTCGGGGGAGGCTGATTTCGGGTTCGCGGTCGGCGTCGTCGACGAGTGTATCGAACGTATCGGCGACGGAATCGGTGATCTGGTTGCTGGAGTCGGCGGGCGGTGTGTTCATCGAAGATGGATCGTCGTCCCATATAACGGGCCGACTGCGTTCGCGCGGCATGCCTTTATTCAGGCACCGCATTTGCAAATGCATTGGCGGGAAAAGCGTGGCGGAACGCGTGTTCTGTCGACGCTTTGTTCGGGCCGCCAGTGTAGAGCAAGTGGGTCGCGCTTGCCGGTCTGCATGGGCGGGCGCCCGGCTGCGGCCCGTTACGCGATGTTACGCGGAACGCACGATGAGCCGTACGACACACATCGAGTCGCTTTCTTCAATCGACATGAACCATGGATGATCTGATCGCTCGCCTGTTTCACCTGCAACCTTCGCTGATTGTGACGCTCACGCATGACCTGATGCATGCGGGCGTGGCGATCCTGATCCTCGTCGTCGGCTGGTGGCTCTCCAACAGGATTGGCGGCCTGCTGTCGAAGGCGATGTCCCGCACGCATGCGGATCCGACGCTTGCGCCGATGATCAATGCAATCGGTGCCTGGACCCTACGCGTGCTCGTGCTGTTCGCGGCGCTCAGCGAAGTCGGCGTTGCGACGGCGAGCGTGCTGGCCGTGCTCGGCGCGGCCGGCCTCGCGATCGGTCTCGCATTGCAAGGCACGCTGCAGAATATTGCCGCCGGAATTATGTTGCTGATGCTGCGGCCGTTTCGTGCAGGCGATGTGATCGAAGGCACGGGCGCGACGGCGGGCATCGTGCGAGAGGTCGGGCTCTTTACCACGCGTATCGAACGCAGCGACGGCAATGCCGTTTTCGTGCCGAACAGCCAGATCTGGAGCAATCCCGTGATCAACTACAGCAGCGGTGGCACGCAGCGCGTGGAGGTGGAAGTGGCGATCGCGCAGCGCCAGGACGTCGCATGCGCGATCGATGCGCTGAAGAAGATGATCGCCGGCGATCCCCGCGTGCTCGGCGGCAATACGCTCGCGCCCGTGGTGACCGCGGCCGACTATCAGCGCGGCGGGGGCGCGGCGGTCCGGTTCGCCGCCTGGGTGAGCGGAGCGGATGCACAACTCGCTGCCGATGACATGCGAGAGCGCGCGCGGACCGTACTCGACGAGGCGGGCTGCAAAACTGCGGAAGCACCTCGTGCGCACGGTGCGGCGCGTCCGTCGGAGGCGCAGCACGCCTGACGGGTTTTTCCTCTGGCCGATGCAAGGTTTTGCAGGTGCGCTGAGTTCATTTCCTGCGCTGCAGTGTATTGCAGTTCTCGCGAATATCCCGTTTCACGCCCGTCGCACACATCGGGCAAAAACATCAGCGCCGAGCCAGCATTTCCACGCGTCCCGCTTCATATCTGTGAACGGTCTGCAAAGTGCACTGATCTGACCGACGCCCAGCGCACTGTAGTTCCCCTATTGCCCCCTTCTAGTATTCCCGTGCATCCGTGACCGTGCATTTACGCACCGGCATGTCGCAAAGCCGCAATTATCATAGGTGAAAACCCTAGTATTGAGATAGAATGCGAGCTTACCCGAAGAGATTGCCATGTCGCCCCGTTTTCAGGTTTTTGAAAAAATTGCGTTTTCGCTGGTCGTGATGTCCGCCGTGCTGTGCTCCGGCTACATTGCATGGGAAACGTCGCCCGATTTCCAGGACGCCGTGCACGCGAGCGCCGCTGCCGTGCGCTGGAGCGGCGACTATTCGTTCATCTGTGCGTCGACGGCGACCAACGCTTGCGACCAGTTGCCCATCGACTGACTCCTCGAAGCGGAACGACAGAAGACGCTGGCGCGCCTCGCGGCGCAGGCCAGCGCGCAGCGTCGCGTAATTTTCACTCCTTCCGTCGGCGTTTTTTTCAAAGCGTCGGCCGGCCATCCCGCGTAAGGCTCGTCCCTCCTCGAACATGCATTTGGAATGCCGCTTGCTTTCTATAAGCGGCTGGGCTTCGTCCGTCATCGCGACATGAAGTCCGGTTCCTTCGAAAACCGTCGTCGCCAGCCGGTCGATCATCATTGTTCGGCCTCCACGGTCTAGAACAATTCCGAGGCATGCACTGAGGAGCCGCACCATGACACCCGCTACCCTGTATGAAATGCAGATCCTGCAAACGGATATGCGCATGCTGATCGCCGTCGACGACGCGGCGATCGAACTCTTTCCCGGCGCGGCAGCGAGTAGCGACCTCACTGGCAAGCCGTATGCGGTGCTGCACACCGATTCGCTCGCCACGCTCAGCGGCTGGCGCGAGGTCATGCAGGAAGGCGGGCGTCCGCATCGCCTCGTCAACAACGTCTACGGTTATCGTCAGGAAGTGAACAACCCGGACTGGTAATGCATCGCGGCCGAGCGCGCGACGTGGCCTCAATCAGGCGCAGCGCGCGCCATTCCCTCATCGACACCGCTGAACGCGGCGCATGCTGACGATCCTGCTCACGGCCGGCGTCACGCTCGTCGTCGTGCTCGTGATCGCCAATCTGTCGACGGGCGAAAAGAAGATCGAGCACAAGATCGAGCGTCTGTACGGCAGCGACGATCCTCAGTTCATTCGCTCTATGGGTCTGCTGCTCGGACCGCCCGTCTCCTCCGGCAACTGCTTCGAGGTACTCGTCAACGGCGACGAGATTTTCCCGTCGATGCTCGAAGGCATCGCAAGCGCACGCAAAACCATAACGTTCGAAACTTTTATCTACTGGTCCGGCGCGATCGGCGAGCAGATCGCCCGGGCATTGTCGGACAAGGCGCAAGCCGGCATTTCAGTGCATGTGCTGCTCGACTGGGTCGGTTCGCAAAAGATGGAGCGGCACTATCTCGACATGCTCAAGAATGCAGGCGCCGAGGTGATCCAGTACCACAAGCCGCACTGGACCGGCCTTGGCCGCATGAACGACCGCACGCACCGCAAGCTGCTCGTGATTGACGGGCGCATCGGCTTCACGGGCGGCGTCGGCATCGCGCAGGAGTGGACGGGCCACGCACAGGACGACAAGCACTGGCGCGACACCCATTTTCGTGTGACGGGCCCCGTGGTCGGCCACATGCAAGCCGTTTTCATGGACAACTGGATCAAGGCGACGGGCAACGTATTGCATGGCCCCGACTACTTTCCTGAACCGGATGAAGCAGGCGACGGCCTCGCGCACATGTTCAGCAGCTCACCTTCGGGCGGCAGCGACGACATGCAGCTGATGTATCTGCTGGCGATCACGGCGGCGACACGCTCGATCCACCTCGCCAGCGCGTATTTCGTGCCGGACAACTTGACGATCAACGCGATCGCCGAAGCAGCGAAGCGCGGCGTCGACGTGAAGATCCTGACGCCGGGCCGGCACATCGATACGCACACTGTGCGCGAGGCATCGCGCGCATGCTGGGGAAGGCTGCTCGAAGCGGGCGTGCAGATGTTCGAGTATCAGCCGACGATGTTTCACGTCAAGCTGCTCGTCGTCGACGAATATCTCGTGTCGGTCGGCTCGACCAATTTCGACATGCGCTCGTTCAAGCTGAACGACGAAGCCAACCTCAACATCTATGACGCGGCCTTCGCGCGCCGCCAGACGCAGATTTTCGCCGACGACCTCGCGAAGTCGAAGCGGGTGACCCTCGAAGACTGGAACGGGCGCCCGTGGACGACGAAGCTCGTCGATCGCGTGGTCGCGCTGCTCGATCCTCAGCTTTGAGCGGCAGGGACGCCGATGGGACTTCCAGCGGAATCATCGTCAGGTACGGGACGCGTGCATGGGGGGCGAGCGATCGGGCGGATCCCCGGCGGGCGGCTCATGATCGGGCAGAGAATCCGGTTCGCGCTCGGGAACGGGCGGCGAGCCGGGGCCAGGATCAGGATCGTCGCCCGGGGCGGCGCGGGATCGGGCTCGACCTCGGGCGGCGTCGGCGTGTGCAGGCGCCGGCTGACGGGAAACGGCGGGACGGGAAGAACAGAAAATGCAGTCTGGTTCATCGTATGGATCTCTCGAGTGCGGTTCGACACATCGATGAAATCGCAATGCATGTGCCATCCGTCGCACACGTCAGCCGAGCCACGCTATGCACGATGCTTCAGCGCACGATACTGCATCGGCCTAGAACCGTTCGATCATCCCGACCTGCAAGCCCCGCACGGGCGCGCCGGGATACGCGACGGGAAGGCCCGTTACGTTTACACCGCGTAGCGTGAACGTCGCCTGTCCGTGGTTTTCCAGGTCGGCGGCGCTGAGATAGAGCAGCAGCGCCTTCGACACCTGGTAGTCGAACGCAATGCTGAGCTGGTCCGCGTTGTTGTCTGCGCCGCTGCCGTCACGCGCATGCGCGTAGCCGACGGATGCGCTCGCTTGCGGCGTGAGCTGCCACGACGCGGACACGGAGAGGCCGTCGTCGTGATAACGCGGCGTCCCGCCGTCGCCGTTGAAGTACGCAACAAAGCCCGTGAGCGCGCCCCATTCATACGATGCGCCCGCAAAATTCGCGCGCAACGCGCCGTCGCCGTGCGTCTGCTGGTGCGCGTAGAGCAGCTTCATGCCGCCGAGCGCCCAGACGGCCGTGACGTAATAGCCGCCGATGCCGTTGCCGTCGCCGGCATCGCGCAGCGCGTACATGCCTGTTACCGTCAAGCCGGCGATGGTCGGCGACAGATAGGCAAACGCGTTGTCCGTATAGGGCGTGATT
Source organism: Paraburkholderia azotifigens (assembly GCF_007995085.1). Lineage (GTDB taxonomy): Bacteria > Pseudomonadota > Gammaproteobacteria > Burkholderiales > Burkholderiaceae > Paraburkholderia > Paraburkholderia azotifigens. Next base: position 912,318 of record NZ_VOQS01000001.1, on the reverse strand, counting down.
TTCGAGAGGTTGTTCAGGCCGGAGGCGATCGTGCCGGCGCCGAATGCGTCGAGTTGCCCCTTGAACGGAATATAGATAGGCGAATACTGTCGGCCGACGCGCAGTTCGCCCCATGCGCCATGCGCGCCGATCCACGCCTGCCGGTTGAAGATGTTGCCCGGCACCGAGAGTTCGCCGCTCGTCGAATCGAAGCCGTTTTCAAGGGTGAAGACGAGACTGTTGCCGTCGCCAAGCGGCTCGCTGCCATGCAGCCCGAAGCGCGTGCCGCGGTAGGCGCCCGAGTCCATGCGCGCGACATAGCCGCTGCCGGGATTGGTCACTTCGATGCTGGTGTCGATCAACCCATAGAACGTGACCGACCCTTGTGCGAAGGCCGGCGATGCCACGCCGAACGCACAGGTCAGCGCGAGCAGGCAGCGCAAAGCACTGCGTCGCCACGGAGCGCGATGAGAAAACAGAAGGCACAGCCGGCAAAACGCGATGGACGTTGGCATCGGGCGGGCGAGGGCAGTGGAGTCGCAAGGTCACAACAACTGGGCATAGCACAGCAAGGCACGGCACATCGACGATCGCAGTCGCGCTGCATGGAGACAAGAGCAAATACTTGCCGAACGTCATCGGCGCGCAACGCACGATTGAGTGCGAGCCGGGTTCAAGACGCGTTCAAGACTGGCTCAAGCGCGTGCGCACTACATGTTCGTGTAAGAACTGCACCATCCGCCGCCTGTCACCTGTTTCGTGCCGAACAGCGTGCATCCGCCCCACGCATCCGTCGGGTTGCCCTGAAAGAGCGAGCAGTTGTTGCAGGTTTGTCCCGCGCTGTAGCTGGGAAAGCGGGCCTTGTCGACTTTCGCTGCGACGCTTACATAGCCGACTGCCTGCGCGGCCGGGTCGCTTTCGCTCAGCTTTTCGTCGGCGCGCGCATCGCGGGGCGCCGTGAGTGCTGCGCACAGTCCGACTGCGGAGCCGAGCCCCGCTACGATGAACTCACGCCGGGTTGTTGTCATGATCGGTCTCTTGCAGGCGAGATGAGGGAATCGACGTGATGGATCGTATCGGCCGTCTGTGATTGATCGCGACAAACACAGACATCAGCAGCAGAAACGCGAGCACGAGCAGGCTCGCGTTGATCAGCGCGCGCTCGTAGCCGAGTTCGACGACGTCGATGAAAGGATAAGGATAGAAGTCCGACATGGCGCCGCGCATCATCGTCAGCGCGAGGTAGCCGAGCGGATAGACGAGCCACCACAACAGATGGCGCAGCATCAGATGAAAACGCGGCACGAACAGCAGCCAGTAGAGTGCGACGAGCAGCGGGACGAGCGTATGCAGACTTTCGTTGAGCAGCAGGCGCCATCCTGACGGCGTCCACAGATGCCGCAGCAGCAGGTTGTACGCGATGCCGACGAACACGATGTAGCAGGTCACGGCCGTCACGACGGTAGGTTGCCGGAAGAAGCGCACGAAGGGCGTGCTGCCACGCGTGAAGAACCCGACGCACGTGAAGCACAGCGCGCACGTGAAGATGGTCAGATTGGTGAGGTAACTGGTCAGCCTCTCGATGCCGTCGATCACGCCATAGCCGCGCGACAGCATGCGGTGCGCGGTGACGTCCGTCTGCGCGGCGAACGCGAGCCATCCAATCAGTGCGATCGACATTGCGAGCGCCACAGATGCGAGGCCCGGCGCGCGCAGCGGCAATTCGGGCTCGATGGTTGCGAACGTCGAGGTGGCGGGTGAGACAGCGGGTGACACAGGCTTCTTCATGCATCGATTCTATACGCGTGAAGAAGCCCGTGCAGACGCTGTGCAAGCGTCGCGTCTGCGCCAAAAAAGCCGGCCGCAGATTGCCGCGGCCGGCCGTTACAACGTCCGTCAGGAACGCAGGAACTCAGTGCCCGATGTCAACGGCCATGGCCGTCGTGATCGTGATCATGATCGTCATCGTCGCGGCTGCAGACCTCGTCGTGATCGTGATCGCGGCTATTCTTCGACACGCCCGGCAGACGCTGCGCGACGTAGTCGGGCAGATCGGCGGCATCGATCGCGAATACGAAGAACTGGTTCGGATTCGCGATGCCCGTCGGGTGGTTCGAGTCGGTGACGGTCCCGATGAAGTCGTTGTCGTTCGCGACATAGAGCGTGTGCTTTTTCACGCCGTGCACCGTCACGTCCGGACCGAACGCGATGCCTTCGATCTTCGCGGGAATGTCATTCGCGTTGTAGCCTGCACCCGTCAACGCAACGACGATATCGAGGAACAGCGTCTTCTGCACCGCATACGGTGCGAGACCCTTTTCGCCGCTCGCCAGGCTCACGTCCTGCGCATGCGACAGGTCGACGCGGTTGATCTGCTTGAACGCTGCCGTCGAATTATCGCCAAGCCCCTTGCCGTCGCGCTCGTCGACGAGCAGTTCATGATCGTTGATGGCGAGCACGTCGCTGATCGTCGGATACTTCGGCTTGGACGCCGAGCCGATGTTCGTCAGCGGATACGCATATTGCGTCGTGCGGCCCGTGCGAATGTCGATCCTCACGATGCGCGTGTACTGCGCGTTCGTGCCGCCGTCCTGAATCAGCGGGCTCTGCATCGCGCCGAACAGCGTGGTGCCGTCGGGCGAGATCGCAAGGCCTTCCATGCCCTTGTTCGCGATGCGGCCCGACGTGTTCACGCTGATCTCCGTGTCGCCGACGGGTGCGAGCGTCGAGACAGCAAACGTGTCGGGCAGCTTGTACGTGTCGATGCGGCGGCCGCTCTTGCGGTCGAAGCGGTACACGTAGGGGCCGTATTCGTCCGAGATGAACACGCTGTCGCCGTCGTTTGCTACGCGGATGCTTTCGGGATCAAAGCGGGCGTCGAGGGGATAGGTCGACAGATGCGTCGGGTCGAAATTGTCCGAGCGGCCCGTGAAGTAGTTCGTATGGTTGTCGCGGTTGAGCTTCGGTGCGCCGTTCGGCACGTTATACGCGGAGCCCGAGCCGTACACGAGGCGATCGGACGTATGCAGCAGCGTCGTGTCGACCAGCTTCGGGGTCAGCGTGAACGGCAGCGCCGAACCCTTCGGCGCGTCCTTCAGGTGCAGGTGCAGCGTCTGGAAACGGTTGATGTACGACGCGGTATCGTCGATCGACTTGTTGTACGAGATCGCATTCGGGCCGCGGTCGGGCACGGCGAGGAACGTATGGCAGCCCGCATAGCCGATACCCGAGCCGAGGCCGCCGAGCAGATTGCCGGGTGCACCGTTTTCGAGCGGGGCCGACGTCTCTTTCGACTTGTCGAGCAGATTGCCGTCGAGCTTGCCGATCGCGATCAGCTCGACAGTGGCGTGGGCGGCGGGAGCCGCGGCGAGTGCCGCAAGCGAGGCGATGGCACCGAGCATGGTGCGGGTGAAAAGCGATGAGCGCAGCACGGAAGTGGTCCTTGAAAGGAGCAACGCGATGAGGGCGGCGCCGGGCGCGCACGACAGAAGCAGGAAAGCGGCGAGCGACCGGACACGAGGTTTCTTACGGGGTTTCTTACTTTTTATTGCCGGGCACCGATGTTCCGTGAGGTGTATGTCGGAAGTGTGACGCTGCGCTTTCGAACGGCGTCTTGTGTGTGCGAGTGCACATTCGCATGCGCGGACATCATCGATGCGCGCGCACTCATGTCGATGCCGCATGAACGGCATCGCGCGCGGCAATCTGGGCACTCAGCGGGCACTCAGCGGGTATTCAGCGGGCATTCAGCGCCGCTCGCTGATTTCAGGTGCAATGGCTGCATGATTCAGCAGCGCGACGAGCGACATGCCGCCCACGACGTTGCCCGCGAGCGTCGGCAGCAGGAAGCGGTTGAAGTAGTCGGCCAGCGACGCATCGCCTGCCAGCACCGCATACGCGACCTCCGTCGATCCCGCGATGATGTGCGACAGCTTCGCAACGGCGACGACCCATGTAATCAACACGACGGTCAGCAGCCGCGCGGAGCGCGCGCTCGGCAGCAGCCACACCATCAGCGCGATCAGCCATCCGCCGAATACCGCGCGCATGAAGGTGGGGAACGTATCGACGGGACCGACGGCGCCGCGCGCGGTTTCGTCGAGCGCATCGACGACGTCCGCTTCGAACACGCCGGGCAGGCGCAGCATCACCGCGAACAGCCACGAACTGATCACGTTGCAGACGAGCACGATGATCCATAAACGCAGCGCCTTCAGGAAGCAGTCGAGTTCGCGCCGGGTCAGCACAGGAAGCACGACGGTCAACGTGCTTTCGCTGAAAAGTTGCTGGCGTCCCATGATGACGAGCACGAAGCCCGTCGTGTAGCCGAAGCTCGAAACGAGGTGCCGCCAGGAGGTGTCAGGCAGACCGGCCTGCAGGACGGCCGTCGTGAGAAACGAAAATCCCATCGACAATCCCGCCGCGAGCGACGACCACACGAGCGCGATCACGGTGCGTTCGAGCGCAGCCTCTCCTTCTTCGCGCACGATCTCGTGCAGCATCAGCGCGTGCGGCGCCGTGTGTTGCGCGGCCTGGTCCTTTTCGCCTTCGTCGAGGTGCGGCGATTCCGCGCCTGCTTTTTCAGGGTGCGCTTCAGAAGCGGCACGACCGATCGGATCGCGACGATCTTCAGACGGAGAGGTTGGCTTTGTCATGGCAGTGCTCGCTCATGCGCGTTCACGGGCGCATCGCGTAGCGTTTTGCAAAAAGGGTGCCCGAAACCGAAGGTCAATCGAAGATCTACAGGCGGACATGTTGTCGCTTTTCGTCGGACCAGACTGTCGAGATGAACCGGGATCGCCGTGCTACGATGAACCCGACCGCTCATTTTGCAAACCTCGTTGCAAACCTCCTTGCAAACTCCGCAAACCGAAACCCGACGCGACATGGCAACCCTTTACGCGAAGCTTGGCGTGTCTCAAGACGCCACCTGGGAAGAGATCAAACGGGCGTACCGGAAGGCCGCGATGAAGTGGCATCCGGATCGCAACGTCGGACAGGAAGAGGCCGCGCGTGCGGCCTTCCAGGAAATCAAGGACGCGTACGCGATTCTCTCCGACGACGATCAGCGCAAGGTGTACGACGCCGTCTACGCGCAGGAAATGCGCCGCTGGGAAGCGCTTCAGAAGCGCCAGCAGGAAGTGGAGGCGGCGCGGGCACGCAAGGCCAAAGCGGAAGCGGAGGCGAAGTACTCGCAGATGGTGGGCGTGGCGATGCGCTACGCGGATGAAGGACACAATCGCGACGTGCTGTTCGGCGTGATGCTCGGACGCGAATGCGATGCCGACATGGCGCAGCGCATTGCCGATAGCGTATGGGCGTTGCAGCAGGCGCGGCGCGCGGCGCAAGCGAGCGAGTCCGCGGAAGCGGCCGACGCCATCGATCAGGAGCCGCCTTCGCAAACTCAGCCCGCAGCAGCAAAACAGGACAAGCCTTCGCACGATGCGCGCGCGGCGGGTGTGTTCGATTCGCTGTGGCAGGGCTTCTTCGGCGTTCGCTCATAGCGCGCCTGTTGAATTTGCCGACACGACATTTTTGCTCCACGTCGCGCGTCTTCTGATGCGCGTGACCGATTTACGCATGGACATGCTTCGATGAAAGACGCTTTTGAACGACGCGCGCTGCTGCTGCATCTCGGCGACGCGCTGCAGGCCCTTGACGCGGCACTCGCCGCCGATCCATCTCGCCATACCTTGCGGCATCTGCTGAACGCGCATGCGAAGCTTGCTGCCCATACATGGATCGCGGCCGTATCGCCCGATATGAAGGCGGCGGACTTCGCGAAGCGCGTGAGTGCATCGTTTGCCGCATGGCCTGCGCTGCTGCTCGAAGAGCAGGTCGACTACCCACGCCTCGCGTTGGCGGTGCGTGATCACCTGTTCGTTGACGATCCCGCTGGCTGGCGCCGCTATGTCGATGCGATCAGGAACGAGGTCGTATGGTTCGGCGATGCGCTGCCCCCTGCCGATACTGCCGACCCTGTCAGCCACGCGCAGACATCGGATGAAGCCGACCCGCTCACGAACGATACGGCCGATATCGAACGAGCCAAAGAGCCCGGCGATGGACAGCGCGACAACGTCGAAAGCAATGGCGGCTTGTACCCGTCATGGCCGTGGAAACCGGATGTGTGAAGCGTGCGAATGAATGAAATCGCCTCGCGGCCGCCGGTTGTAGGCCGGTTGCAGCGAGGCGAGCAGAGAGCACGCGTCGGACGACGTGTGCCTGGACCAGGTTATCAGTAGCCCCAGCGTTCGCGTTGTCGCTCGCGCCACATATGTTCGCGCCAGGCTTCGTGACGTCGCCATTCGTGCTCGCGCCACTCATGCTCGCGCCAGTCGCGACGCGCGCGCCAGTCATCGGCATAGCCGACCGCGACGGGGGCGGGCGCAGCATACACGGGCTGGGCCGGCACGACCACGCCAGGTACGCCCAGGCCGACGGCCACATCGACGTGCGCGGAAGCCGCCGCCGAAGCTGCCAGCATTGCCACACCGATAGCTGCACCAAGCATCATCTTCTTCATTTTTGCTCCCTGCGCATGGTTGCGCGTCACTGAATACGGCTTCAGTCTAGGGGCGCAGGCGGGACACAGGTGCTACAGCGTTGCGAGAAAAGTAACGCCGGGTAACAGCGAATGCGCATCACGAACGAAGCGGCCCGCTCATGCAGCGCACAGCCTCGGCACGCGATGAAACTGGCGGTCGAAATAGATGAGGCTGTCGCCATCGGCGCAAACGCGGATCTGCGCGGCTTCGACGAACATCACGGAGTGCGAGCCCACCTCCTTCAATTCGACGATGGTCCCTTGCAAGCTTGCGAGCGCATCGCGCAGCACGGGCACACCATGCAGACCTTCGTCCCAGATTGGCAAGCCAAAGCGTGCGTCCATCGGCAACTGCGTGAGCCCTGCGAAGTGACGCGCGAGCAGTTCGTGATGGCCCGGCAGCACATTGATGCAGACGTTGCGGTTGCATTCGAATAGGGCATGCATCGCGCTCGACCGGTTCATGCAGACGAGCAGCGTGGGCGGGGCATCCGTCACCGAACAGACGGCGCTCGCGGTGATGCCGCAGCGTCCCGAAGGACCGCACGTCGTGATGACGTTGACGGCTGCGCCCAGATGCGCCATCGCCTGGCGGAACTGTTTGCGCGCGTCGTCGGGTGAGAGCGCGGCCGGATGATGAAGAGCGGACGGTTGGGACATGTGAGTGCCTTCCTGCACGTTGGTTCGCTGCCAGTCGATCTCGCGTGCGACGATTGCACATGCGACGATCCCATGACACAAGCGTACGGCACGCATTGCGCGAATCCAATCCGCGCGAGCGGCACATCGGTTGGCGCACTTCCCGAGGCCTCTAAAGGTTTTACCAGGTTGCATTCGTCGCGTATTCGCGCATCACTTGCCAGCACGCGCCCGAACGGGAAAAAGCCTGCATCGAAGGCTTTTCATGCGTATTTCGGCTGGTTATGATGGGCTCTCACAAAAATTGACAGGCAACGCGTGGAGACAGTCGGAGTCCAGCCGGCGCGCGTTGCCGAGAGTTTCAAGAAGGTTCAAGACATGAGTTCAGCGAGCAAGGCGCCATCCATCGGTTCGCCCGCGCCCGTCGTCTATATCGTCGACGACGACAACGGTATGCGCACATCACTGGCGTGGCTGCTGGAGTCGGTCGGCGTGAAGTCAGAAGGGTTTGCGAACGCGGCCGATTTCCTGCAGGCGTTCGACGCGAACGCACCCGCGTGTCTCGTGCTCGACGTGCGGATGCCCGAGACGAGCGGCTTTGATGTGCAGGCGGAACTCAACGCGCGCGGTGCGACGCTGCCCCTTATCTTCGTGAGCGGGCACGGCGACATTCCGATGTCCGTGCGTGCATTGCAGAACGGCGCGATCGATTTCGTCGAGAAGCCGTACAACTCGCAGCAGATGCTCGAACGCATCCAGCGCGCGATGAAGCTCGCGACGCAACGGCATGCAGCGGATCAGAAACATCGCGAGCTGCGTCAGCGGATCGAGTCGCTGACCGCGCGTGAAAAGGAAGTGCTGCGCGGCGTGCTCGACGGCAAGGGCAGCAAGCGCATTGCGTCGGATCTGTCGATCAGCGTGAAGACGGTCGACGTGCATCGTGCGAGCATCAAGGACAAGCTCGGCGCGTCGTCGATTGCGACGCTGGTGCGCGATGTGATGGCCGTGTGGAATGCAGGCGAGGAGCGCCGCGAGTAACGTCGAAGTGCATGGCATTGCCATGCACTTCTGATTGTTTAACGCATGTAAAGCCCGCCGTTCACATCCCAGCACGCGCCGTTCGCAAAGTAGGCCTCGCCCGACGCGAGCAGCAACGCAACCTGTGCCACATAATCGGCCGAACCGAGACGCCCGACGGGAATGCTCGAAATGACCTTGTCGAGCTTGTTGGCGGGCACGCTCTCGTGAACGATGGGCAGATCGAGCGGTCCCGGCGAGATGGCATTGACGGTCACGCCATGTGCAGCGAGATCGCGTGCGAACACCTTGGTCAGCGTGATTGCCCCGCCTTTCGCGGCGGCATAGTGCGCGCCCGTCGCCGAGCCGCCGTTTTGTCCCGCGAGCGAAGCGATATTGACGATGCGCCCCACGCCGCGCTCGGCGAAATACTGGCCGAACACCTGGCAGCCGAACAGCACGCTGCGCAGATTGATGTCGATGACCTGATCGAACTGCTCCGCGGTGATCTCCATCACGGGCACGACTTTCGATGCCCCCGCGTTGTTCACGAGCACATCGACGTGCCCCCAGCGGACGGTCAATGCATCGCGCGCGGCTTCGAAGTCTTCCTTGCGGGTGACGTCGAGGCGTATCGCACACGCCGTCTGCTGATCCGCGCTCAATTCGGTGGCCAGCGCCTGCGCGGCATCGAATGCGATATCCGCGAGCGCGACCTTGTAGCCCGCGCGATGAAACTGCTGCGCGACGACGGCGCCCAGACCGCGCGCCGCGCCCGTTACGATGACAACCCTGTTCGACATGAGTAATGGTTCCTTCGCTGCGTGCATTCGTTCGAACGCACGCTGTTGGCATCAGGGCGCAGCGAGCGCCGCTTCGAAGTGTGCGGCGACGGCGCACACCTGTTCGTCCGCTCCCTTGCGCCCAACGATCTGCAAGCCCGCTTTCAGCGCCGACCCTTCGATCGGCAGCGGCAGGCTCAACGCGGGATGCCCGCTCAGATTGAACGGGCGGATCAGCGACGACATCGCGATGACCGAGGTGCCATTACGCGCGGCATCGATGGTGATGGGCAGCGCGGGTAAGGTCGGCATCACGAGTACGTCGACGCTTTCGAGCGCGCGATCGACGGCGGCCGTGAATGCACGACGCACGCGCCCGGCGGCGTCGAGTTGCGCTTGCGTGGTTTGCGCTGCGGCGCGCAGACGCGCGTCGAGGTCCGCACCGAGCTTGCCCGTGCCGACGAACTGGCCGAACGCACGCGACGTTTCGACGTTGATAACCGCGAGGCCGGCTTCGAACGCGTCTTTCATGGCGTCGAGCTCGATGACGCGCGATGCGAGCTGCGTCATCCGGACTGCGCGCTCGACACCTTGCCGGATCGCCGCGTCCGCATCGACGGAAACGATCGCGACGTTGTTGGCCGCACTTGCACGCTTTGCAGCGGCCGTATCGAATGCGGGCGTGATCGCGGCCATCGCCTCGACGAGCGTCGCGATGTCGCGCGTGAACGGGCCGACGCAATCGAGCGTCGATTCACGCGGCGCGACGCCATGCCGCGATACACGCCCGAAGGTCGGCTTGAGTCCGATCACGCCGCAACATGCGGCCGGTCCGCGAATCGAGCCGCCCGTATCCGTACCGAGCGCGGCATCGACGAGCTTCGACCCGACGGCCGATGCCGAGCCGCTCGACGAACCGCCCGGAATGCGCGTGGCGTCCTGCGGATTGACGGGCGTGCCCGTGTAGTCGTTGATGCCCGTCATGCCGAATGCGAGTTCGTGCATGTTCGTCTTGCCCGCGATGCGCCAGCCTGCATCGAGCAGACGCTGCACGACTTCGGCGTGCGCCGAAGCGGGCGGCGAGTCGGCGAGTGCGCGGCTTGCACCCGTAGTCGGATAACCAGCGATGTCGATCGAATCCTTGATTGCGATGGTTGGGCCTTGCGCGGACGCGTCCGCGCTCGACATGAACTCGCTGATGAATGCCGTCATGATGTCGTGTCCTTGCGGGCGTTGACTTGCCAGGGCGCATCGAACAGGCGCTCGGTGCGGAAGTGCTGGATCAGCCACGTACGGCCGTTCGCAGCGGGCACGAAATCGATCTCCAGCCGTGCGGCGATCAGTTCGGCGCGCGCATCGACATAACCCGACGCCTGCAGCATGATCCAGCGGCCTTTCGCATGAGCGCCATCCACGTCGATCGTCTCCGACGTCAGGAAATGCACGTTGGTCGCAAAGTGCGGCACGGGCGGCAGATAACGCTGCAGCATCGCAAGAATAGCGTCGTGTCCTTGTAGCCTGCCGAATGTCTGCGTGTATTGCGGACCGATGCCTTCCCAGACCGCGTCGTCCGCAAAAAGCGCGGCGAGCGATTCGCCGTCGAGCGCGCCCGAGGGCACATCGCACAAGGCCATGTAGCGTGCGATCGTTTTACGTACCGCGTTTTCAGCGTCGAGCGCGACGACCCGGGCCTGCAAGGCCTCGAACGCGGCAAGGGGCAACGTGATATCGCTCATGGCTCAGGACGCGTTCTGCGCTGTTGCGTTTGCCGCGGCGGGCGGCACCGTCAAAGCACGCCCGACGCGCGCCTCGATCTTGCCGTAGCGCCACAGGTTGTAGTCGCCGACGGGCGTCGTGCGGTACAGGTTGCACACGGCGACGGCCGTGTCGAAATCGGCGACGTCGGCCATGATGTAAAAGGTCCATGGCGCACCGTCCGATTGCCCGACGACGAGGCGGTCGTCATCCATCACGCCAAGCACGCGCACGTTTTCCATCGCTTCGACGGCGGCAAGCATCCTGCCGTACGCCTGCCACACCTCGCCGATCTGCTCGCGCGGCAAGTCGAAGAAATTCTGCGTGACACCGCAGCAGAACAGCACGCGCAACGGCAGCGAACGATTGTCAGTCATGAAGCGAAACTCCCTTAAATGCAGTGATAAAAAAAGTACCTTGAACGGTTACAGATAGCCGGGAATGGGGGGCACGCCGACGAAGACGGCACCCGCACCGTCGTAATTGCCTTCGCCGAGAAACGCGTGCTGCGTAACGACCATCGCGTCGCGCATCAGGCGCTGCAGCGGATGCGAGCGATAGATCGCCATGGTGCCGCCCAGCCGGTACGCACGGCCGACGGCATCGGCGCCTTCACGCGCGATCTGCGTGGCGGCGAGACGCAGCAGACTCACCTGGTCCGGCGTCACGTCGTTGCCGGCGAGAATGGATTGCCACACGCTGTCGGTTGACTCGTAGAAGAACGCGCGGGCCGAGCGCAATTGGGCTTCCGCCTTCGCGAGTTCGATCCGGTAATACGCGCGGTCCGCGAGTTGCGGTGCGCCCGTCGTCGTCTTGCGGCCGCCCGCCATCTGGTTCGCGACATCGAGTGCGGCGCGCGCGAGCCCGAGGTTCACGACGGCGAGCACCTGCGCCGCGTAGGCAATGGTCGGATAGCGATACAGCGGTTCATCGACGCTCGGCGTGCCGCCGCGCACGAAGGTCCAGTCGTCGGCGACGAACTGATCGCAGACGCGCAGGTCGTGACTGCCCGTGCCCTGCATGCCGACCACGTCCCAGTTCTCGACGATCTCGACCTGCTCCGGCCGGAACACCGCGGTGCGCGGCTTGCCGGGTGATGCGCCGTCCTTGCTGCCCGTGCCGATTCCCACGCCCAGCCAGTCGGCGCCTTTGCAGCCGCTCGCGAACTTCCACGTGCCGTTCACGCGCCAGCCGCCGGGTGCGGACTGTGCCGTCTGCACGGGAAACAGGCCGCCTGCGAACACCTGATCGGGACCGGCCGCATAGATCATGGCCTGCGTCGCCAGGGGCAGCGCCGCGAGATAGACGTTCGCCGATCCGAAGCTCGCCACCCATGCCGCCGAGCCGTCGGCAACCGCAATGCGTTCGATCATCTCGAGGAATTCGCCCGGTGCGCGTGCATCGCCCCCGAAGCGCCGGGGCGTGCCTGCGCGATAGATGCCGGTGCGCTTGAGCTTGGCGATCACGTCGCGCGGCACGTGCGAGGCTCGATCGAATTCGTCGCGACGTGCGGCGATTTCGGCGATCACGTCGTCGAGTGAAAGTGCGTGGGCCGCTTCCACTTGCAACGGATCGGCACGGTATTCGCTGCACGACGCGACGGCGGTGGCGATGGCTGACATGTCGGTTTCTCCTGAATGCGTTCGATGTGGTTGACGTTCAGGCCAGTCTAGAAACGCAAAAAGACGCCATCAATTGGGGCGCCCGTCCGCATTGGCTGGTATCGACGCCCGCATGCCTAAAGAAATCTTTAGGCCCGTGACGAGTGAGGCGGGTGTTATGGTTACGCGTGCACTCCACGTCCGTCGAACGCGCATCATGAACTTTCCCGCCGAAGAAGATTTTCACCGTCTGCTCGATGCATTGACGCTGTGCGTGCTGCTGCACGACGCGCAGACGAAGGCGATCGTGTGGGCCAATCATGCCGCGTGCGTTGCGCTGGGTTTTTCGCTCGAAGAACTGCTGCCCCTCAAGGCGCCCGACATGACGCGTCCCGAGCCGAAGTACCGGCGCGAGGTCGGCGTGGCAGCGATGGACCGCGCGATCACGCAAGGGCCGCAGGTGTACGAGTGGTGCTACCGGTCGCGCTCGTGCGTCGACATGCTGTCGGAGGCGATTGCCACCTATGTGCCGTTGCGCGAACGTGCCGTCGTCATGGTGCAGTTCCGCGACATCAGCGCGGAAGAAGCCGTGCGGCAGAAACTGCGCCGCTACGAGACGCGGCTGCGCGAATTCATGCAGGATCTCGGCGAAGGCGTGGCCGTGCTGACGCCGCGCGGCAAGCTTGAATTCATCAGCGAATCGGGACGCCGCGTGCTCGGCGTAGGGCCCGGCGAGCCGCCTGGCGGCGTACTCGATTACTGCACGCTTGCGGATCGCAACCGGCTCGTCACGCAGCTGCGTCACGCGACGAGCGAACAGCCCACGCATGCGCAGCGCTACCGCATCACGCGGCGCGACGGCGCAACGCGCTGGCTGCGGATCACGTGCCGACGGGTGTCGGTCGAAAACGATCTGAACGGCTTGCTGATCCACTTTCGCGACATAAGCGATGAAGTCGCGACCGAGGAAGCGCGGCGCACGGAAGCGCGCATGCTCGAATACGCGGGCCGTTACAACGCGATGGGCGAGATGGCGACGGCCGTCGCGCATGAGTTGAGTCAGCCGCTTGCGGCCGTGCGCAACTTCATCGAAGGCGCGATTCAACGGCTGGGCCAGTGCAGTGTCGATTCGGCCATTTGGGGCCTGCGCAGCGCGGACCGTCAGGCGGAGCATGCGGCGCTCATCATCAAGAGCGTGCGCGAGTATGTGGTCAAACGCGAGCCGACGGAAACGCATGCCGATCTGCGCGACATCCTGAACGACGTCGCGTACTTCATCGAATTGCGCGCGAAAGAAGAGGGCGTGCGCGTGCGGATCGAACAGGCGCACGAAGCGCTGCCTGTGTTTTGCGAGCGCGTGCTGATCGGGCAGGTGATCCTGAATCTCGCCTTCAACGCGGTGGAAGCCTTGACGGAGACGAAGGCCGCGACGGGCATCGTGACGCTCGCCACGGCATGTGCCGACGGGCGCGCGGAACTGCGCGTGATCGACAACGGCCCCGGAGTGCCTGCCGATGCGCACGAACGGCTGTTCGACGGCTTCTCGTCGTCTAAGGCGGGCGGCAACGGCATCGGGCTGTCGCTGTGCAAGAACATCGTCGCGCGCCATGGCGGGCGTATCTGGGCACAGCGCGCGCACGAAGGCGGCCTCGACTGCCGCTTCGCGTTGCCGCTCGTGTCCGCTGTCGACGCGCGCGTCTAGGTTCGCGTCAGCGTCCAAGCGCGCGGGCCGTCTGACCGCCAATGCCGAAATCGGTGTCGGGGATGTCCTTGATCATCACGCGCGTCGCCTGAAGTGGCGCATCGAGCACGGCAGCAGCCGTTTCGGATAACGCCGCGATCAGCGACTGTTTTTGCGCGTCGGTGCGGCCCGCAATCAGGATCGCGACGATCACGGGCAGCGAAGGCGGCGCACCGTTGGCGGCCGTCTTGCCCCCCAGACCGATATGCGTGCCGGGCAGTTCGCTGAGCAGGATGCGCACCGATTCCGCGGGCGCATTGATTGCGCTGACGGTGGCTTGCGTCAGGCCCTGGATCAGCGACGCCTTGCGCGCTTCATCGTGGCCATGCGGCAGATAGACTTCGAGTGTAGGCATTGGGAATCTGCTCTTTGCGCACGGCGGATTCGCTTCGAACAGCCGCCGTGCGCATCCAGGGTTCAAAGCAGGAAGCCGATCGCGCTCAGCGCTTCCGTCGAGTCGATCAGGCGAATCACTTTCTCGACGAGACGAGGCTCGCCTGTCGTGAAGCTGATCCTGTGCGTGAGGTCGGCGGCGAAAATCGTCGGCGTGCCGCGCTTGTACGCGACGATCACCTGCGCCGATTTCACTTCCACCACGTCGGCGGCGTCGCTCGTCAACGTGAAGCGCGACACGGTGCGTACCGTGCGCGCGGCATCGGCGGCCGATGCCGAATAGCCGGACGTCATGCGTTGCACACGCTTCTCGCGCATGTCGTGATCGTCGTAGGCGTAGTTCAGCGTCGCCGCGTAGTCGGTCGTGTGCGGATCGATGGGGACGACGTAGAAGCCCGATGGATCCCACAGTTCGAGCCATGCATGGTAATCGCGGCGATCGAGCAATTCGGCTTCGCGCCAGATGAATTCGATCGCGCGCGCAAAGGTCTGCTGCGAGAAGAGTGCGTTACGGTCGTCCATCATGCCTGCTCCATCATTACGCGCCATTGGCGATACGCTTCGCGCATGCCCGTTTCATCCGTTGCGTGTGCCGTCTTTTCACCGTTCTCAGCCGTCGTTTCGCGATTCAGGCCGCGGTTGACGAGAATGGGCACATCGGGGCCCGCATACGAGCCGCGCTGCACGCGTTCCCAGGCTTCCGCATCGTCGGGACTGCCGAAGCCGAACGGACCCTGGAAGTGTTCGTGTATGCGCAGGCGCACGCGGTTCGCTTCGTCGGAGCCGCCGTCCATCGCGAGCGCAACGTGGCGAATCTCTGTCTCTTCGGCGGAAATGGGCCGCAGCACGCGGAAAAAGGCCATCGACAGCGCGAGGTTTGGGAACAGGTTCAGGTTGAAGCCGACGCCCATCAGCGAACGCACGATGCGCCGCACTTCCTCCGGCGAGTGACGTTCGGCGAGTGTCGCTGCGAGTTCGGTGAAGCGCTCGGGCAGCGGCGCGCCGTCGTCCTTGTCGAGATCGACGATTTCCGGCACCAGCACGGCAAGACTGTGACCGTTGCCGAGCGAGCGGCAGAACGCGTCTTCGCTCGTCATGAAGCTGGTGATGGCGGCCGCCGTTTCGTCGTCGATCGATTTCATCCACGACTTGTGCACGACCGGGAAGTGATACAGATCCGTCGTGTTTTCCAGCTGGATTTTCCAGTTGCCCTTGAACTTGAACTTGTGTTCGCCGTTTGCCTTGACCGGATAGCCTGCGCCCTGTTTCATGAACAGGTCGATCCACGGCTTTGCGCCACCGAGAAAATCTTCAAGCGGTTCGATCGCTTCGTTGAAGCTCGCAAAAATCAGCCCCTGATAAATGCCGACGCGCAGCTTCGCGAGCGGCAGGTCGCCTTTCTCGCACACGCCTTCATAGCCGTCGCCGTAGGGCAGCGCGCGCAGCGTGCCATCGAGCGCATACGACCAGCTGTGATACGGGCACGTGAAGCCTTTCGCATTGCCCTTGTGCTCTTCGCACACGGTCGCGCCGCGATGGCGGCAGCGGTTCTGCAGCACGTTCACGGTGCCCGTCCTGTCGCGCACGACGATGACGGGTTGTTTGCCGATCGTGGTCGTGCGGAAGTCGCCCGGGTTCGGCAACTCGCTTTCGTGTGCCACCCACACCCACGTCTTGTAGAAAATCCGCTCGAGTTCGGCTTCGAACAGGTTCGGGTCGTAGTACAGCGAGGGCGCGATGCGGTCGGACTGAACGCGGCCGCTCAGCGCACTCGTGTCGATGGTCTGCCAGTTGGTGTCGCTCATCGGTGTCGTATGTCGGGACGTGATTGTCGGAAGTGAAAATCGAACGAAAGCGCACACAGGTCGTGTTTCTTTCGCGTTGACACCAGTCTCGCTTTGCACCGATCATGCGTCAAATCGATTAAAAATCAGCCGGCCAATAAGTCCGGCAAATAGTCGGAAGTTCATCATGACCTCACTCGATCACGTCGACCTCAATCTGTTGCGTGTGTTTCAGGCGATCGTCGAAGAACGCAGCCTCACGAAAGCGGGCGAACGTCTCGCGCTGTCGCAGCCTGCCATCAGCTATTCGCTCGCCCGTTTGCGCACGCTGTTCGATGATCCGCTGTTCATTCGCACGCGTTCGGGCATGCAGCCCACGCCGATAGCGCTGGAACTCGCGAGCATCGTGGGACGCGCACTCGATACCGTGCGCGAGGCGCTGCGTTATGCGGAGAGCTTCGATCCCGCAACGAGCACGCGCACGTTCCGGCTGTCGCTCTCCGATGCGGGGGAAATGGCGTATCTGCCCGCCATCTGCGAGGCATTGCACGAGCGCGCGCCGCGCGTGAAGCTGTCGGTGGAGCCGTTGCCCGTGGAAGAGATGGAAGATGCGCTGCGTTCGAGCAGGCTCGATTTCGCGATCGGCAATCTGCCGCTGCTGATGGCGCGCACGCGCCATCAGTTGCTATTCGAAGAGACGTATGTGTGCATGACGCGCAAGCGTCGCGGCTTGCCCGCGGGCTCCGCGTTGAGCCTCGAGTATTTCCTGCAGGCATCACATGTGCAGGTGCGCTCCGTCGAGCACAGTCATCATGCGCTCGACGACGCGTTGCGTGCGCAGGGCGTCGGCCGCAACATCGCGCTGCAGTTGCCGCATTTCGTTGCGCTGCCGTCCGTGCTGGCCGTCACCGATCTGTTCGCGACGCTGCCGCGAAGGCTCGCAGGCATCCTCAACCGCAACGACGCGTTTCGCATCTACACGTTGCCCGTGTCCATTCCGCAGGCCACTGTGACGATGCATTGGCACGAGCACTTTCACGAAGACGAAGGCATTGCTTGGATGCGCGACCTCATGGCCGAGATGGTGAAGCGCTTCGACAAGAAGTGAAGTCAGAGATCGAGCACGAGCACGGGCGAGCGCGAGCGCGATACGCAACAGCAGATTACGCTGTTGCTCGCGCGTTCAGCTTTGCTCAGGCAATGGTCGCGATGCTCGGGCTCGCCGCTCACCACGTCGACCATGCAGGTGCCGCATACGCCTTCGCCGCATGACGTGCCCACTTCGATGCCGATTGCCGCAAGCGCTTCGACGATCGAGTTCGTGCTGTCCACGCGCACGGTTTGACCTGTGCTCGCGAGTTGCACGTCGAAGGTTGCGAGTGAGGTTCCACTGGCAACCGGTTGCGGGTCGGCCGAAAAGCGTTCGAGGTGAATGGCATCGGCGGGCAGGCGCGCTTCGCCTGCCGCGACTACGCGATCCATGAACGGGACCGGGCCGCAGGTGTAGACATGCGCGCCTTGCGGCACGCTGGCGAGACACGCGGCGAGTTCCGTTTCGAGTGCATCGGGTTCGACGCCGAAATGCAGTTTCACATGAGCATCGAATGGCGCACGCGAGAGCAGCGGAAGAAACGCCGCGTGTTCGGCGCTGCGCGCGAAATAGTGCAACTCGAATCGCGCGTTCATCTTGATGAGGCGATACGCCATCGACAGCAAGGGCGTGATGCCGATGCCCGCGCCGATCAATACGTGCGTGCTGGCTTCTTCGACAAGTCGAAACAGATTGCGCGGCGCGCCGATCGACAGTTCGGTGCCGATCCGCACGTCGTCGTGCAGCGAGCGCGAGCCGCCGCGCGATTGCGCCTCCTTCTTGACGGCGAACAGATGCGAACCGCGGCAGTCGGGATCGCCGCATAACGAATACTGGCGCGTCACGCCGGCGGGGCTCGTGACGTCGATGTGCGCGCCGGGTTCGTACGCGTCGAAGGGCTGACCGTCGAGGCGCGAAATGACGAATGAGCGGACGCCGTGTGCTTCGTCGCGCACGGCGTCGACGCGAACCTTGAACGAATGAGCTTGCATGATGCGATCCAGTCTGTGGCTATGTGTGGCTGTTAGGCGGAGTCGCATTCAGATTAAGGTTCGCACCAGGATCAGGCAAATCGATTAAAAATAACTCGCTACATAAGTTGATTTGATAATGTCTGCGTCGATGCGTTACCGATTGACGTCGACCACGAGGCGTCCGCGCACTTTGCCGTCGAGCACGTCGGGCGCAGCCGCGAGCGCTTCGCCGAGGCTGACTTCCTTGACCATCGACGCGAGCCGCTCGGCGCTCAGGTCTTCGGCGATGCGCTGCCACGCCTCGACGCGGCGCGCGTGCGGCGCCATTACGCTGTCGATACCCGCGAGCGTCACGCCGCGCAGAATGAAGGGCGCGACGGTGGCGGGCAAGTCCATGCCTTGCGCGAGTCCGCAGGCCGCGACGATGCCGCCATACGCGGTCCCCGCGCAGGCGTTCGCGAGCGTGTGACTGCCTACGGCATCGACGGCGGCAACCCAGCGTTCCTTCGCGAGCGGCTTGCCGGGACCGGACAGTTCCGCTCGATCGATAATCTCCTGCGCGCCCAGTTCATGCAGATAGCCCGCTTCGCCAGGGCGTCCCGTCGAGGCGATCACCTGATAGCCGCGCCGCGCGAGCAGCATGATCGCGACGCTCCCGACACCGCCCGCCGCGCCCGTCACCAGGATCTTGCCTTGTGCGGACGTGACGCCATGACGTTCGAGCGCGAGCACGCACAGCATCGCTGTGTAGCCTGCCGTGCCGACGGCCATTGCATCGCGCGACGTGAGCGGCGAGGGCAGGGGCACGAGCCAGTCTCCGCTGACGCGCGCACGTTGTGCGAGTCCGCCCCAATGCTTTTCGCCGACACCGTAGCCGTTCAGAATCACGGGGTCGCCAGCCTTCCATTGCGGATGTTCGCTCGATTCGACGACCCCCGCGAAGTCGATGCCCGGCACCATAGGAAAGC
Organism: Paraburkholderia azotifigens; assembly: GCF_007995085.1. Classification (GTDB taxonomy): domain Bacteria; phylum Pseudomonadota; class Gammaproteobacteria; order Burkholderiales; family Burkholderiaceae; genus Paraburkholderia; species Paraburkholderia azotifigens. The sequence goes on along the minus strand of NZ_VOQS01000001.1, from coordinate 893,048 downwards.
TGCGCACGACGGGCGAGCGGCCCGTGATCGCGAGCGCGTCCTTGTAGTTCAGCGTCGACCATTCGATGCGCACGGTGACGTCGCCAGCGGGCAACTGCGCTTCGTCGATGTCGCGGATGGATGCGTGGCTGCCGTTGTCCTGCTTCTCGATCAAGATCCCTTTCATGGTCCCGTCCATTGAGTTCGCGTGTGAGTTCGCCTGTTAGCGGGTGCGTACCAGTCTAGGAGTCTAGGCGAATGCGGACCGCGTGGCGCGCCGCGTGGCATTCAACAATGCGTTGGGTCGTTGCTGTCCACGCTGGAGTGAGTGTTTCGTCGACGCGCGACGAGGCGCGCGCATACGCAAACGGCACGCGCGTGCGTGCCGTTTTTGCATTTGTCGAATGAATGCCGCGCGTGTGTGTGTCAGCGCGTGTAGTAACCACGCTGCTGCATGCATTTCGCGTAGGCGGCCCAGTAGCGCACCATCGGCGGCTCGGGCGGAGGCGGCGGCGGCATGGCCGCAAGCGACGCGGATCCTTCCATCGGCATGCTGGCGCCCGATGCCGCGAGCGCACCCGAAGCGGGCACTGCGCCCGACGCCGCAAGCGCTGCCGAAGCGCCCGATGCTGCCGCGGGCGTGGAGGGCGCCGTTACACCGCTTGCGCCGCTGGCCGCATTCGCCGTCGCGGTTCCGCTCGCGCCCGAGGGCGCGGACGCTGCCGTCGCTGCCGACGCCCCGGAGGCGGGCAAAGGCGGATTGAGCGGCACAGGCGCGACGATGGGCCGTGGCGCCGTGGCCGTCACCTTGTTAGGCGGCGGAGGACGTTGCGACTCGTGCGCCATGTTGACGTGCGTCGTCTTGTTGGCGTCTGCATAGCAAGCGGCCGTATCGACGGCCTGTTGTGCCGGACCCTGGCTACGGCCCGGATAAGTCAGCGGCTGCTGCGCAACGGATGCGCCGCTGACGACGAAAAGTGCGATTGCAGCATGGGCGAGGCGTCTCATAGGCGAGCGGACTCCCTGGCGAAGTCTTTGGTCTTGTCGGCGCGAATGCGCGTCGCGAGGTACGCATGGAGCCATGATATGCAAATATGACCGATGCAGCCGGTCGGGCCATCGCAGGCCGAAGGAAAGCTATTTCAGGATATCGCGTCGCAGCGGCACAGCACGCCAGAAGCACGCCATTCGTCGCCAATTTCCGTGCTGCATCGCGATACGCATGGACGCGCGATTTCCCCGCGTGCTCAATGCAGCAGGCCGAACACGGCGACACCGTTGGTGGCGCCTACATAGACCTTGCCGCGCGAAATCATCGGCGTGATGAACTTGTTGCCCGCCCCCACTGGTCGCGTGTTCCCGCCTGGTTGCTGTTGTAGAGTTCGCGCCCGAGACTGGTTGCGTCATACGCGTGCAGTGCACCTGTCGTGCCGTTCTCGGCGGCCCACAGTATCGCGTTCGACGTCCCGTTCGCGGAGATCGCGGGGACGGCGCCGGGATAGGCGAACGTCGTCGGGCTCTTCGATGCGGCCACGGTCGCGAGCAGCGCGTTCGTCACGGGCAGCGCCTTGATGTTGTCATTCAGCGCGCCGTAGTAGACGGTGCCATTGAAATACGCTGGCGAGCCCCAGATGCCACCCGCGAGCGTGCCCGTCAGCACCTGCCAGATATTGTTCGACGTCGGGCTGAATTTGCCCATCGCGTCGCGATCGACCACGTAGATCTTGTTGTCCTTGCCCGCCGCGACAGCGAGATGTTTGACGGTGCCGTCAGCCGTTTTCTGATCGGGCAGCAACATCGCGCCACCCGAGCCGAAATCGCCGTCGGCGTTCGCAAGCTGCACCACGTCGAGCGGCGCGAAGTAATCGGTGACCTTGAGCGGACTCGCCGAGAGCTTCATGAACGAGTTGCCGAAGTCGCTATCGACAGGGAAGCCATTGCCGTCGAGCGTCGTGCCGAAGGTGCCGTTGCCGTCGACCACATAGATGGAGGTGCCGTCCGATGCCATCCCCGAGCCCGCCATCCATACGGAGCCCTGATGCCCGTTCGGTGCGACGTTGACGACGCCCGTCTGCTGCAGCGTGTCGGCGCTATAGCTCATGATCCAGCCGGTGTACGCGCCCGCCATGCAATGTGCCGTCCATCCCATGAAGATATTGCCGTTCACGAGCGTCAGCGCGACGCGTTCCGTGTGCAGCGAAGGATCGAACGTGAGCACGCCGTTGACGCTATTGCCGCCCGAACCGGGATGCGTGGCCGAGATTTCGCGCGGACCGCCGAACAGTTCGGCGCCGCTCGCGAGATCGAGTGCATGCAGCCGATGATGAATGCCGCCGCTCACATCCTTCGTCATCGCGACTGCGTAGAGCGCGCCATTCGTTCCGCGGTTGCGGTCGATGACGGGCGTCGATGTAATGCCGATTTCCGGTGTGATGTCGGTGCATCCGCGGTTGTCGCTGGGCGTTTCGTTGGCGCCGTTCAGCGAGACTTGCCAGAGCAGTGCATAGTTATCGGCGTCATACGCATAGACGCTGTTGTGCTCGGTGACGACATAGACCACGTTATGCTTCGTGCCGCCGATGGAGAGACTCGTCACGGATAGCGGCTGGCCGTCCACCTTGCCGTCGGCGGAAAGAAACGCGACCTTGCCGAACGACGATGAATTGACGTTGGACGGCGTGAGCGTCGTCTCGGCGAGCATTTGCCCTGTGCGTGCAAGGTCGTTGTGATGCGTCAGCACATCGGTGGCGAGAGCGTTCGTGGACGTCGACGGCGAACTGCCGCCTGAGCCCGCATTTGAGCCCGTGTTCGAGCCGGATACCGAGCCTGAGTTGCCGCTTGCATCCGAACTGCTGGTGCTCGCGTTGTCCGATGAGCCGTTGCCGCACGCGGTGCAAAACAGCGCGAGCGTGAGGGCGACAGTGGCTTTGCTGAAGCGCGCCAACGAGCGAGGCGCAAGAGCTGCTGACGGCTGTCGATGCATGCGTGTCTCTCCCCACGCCCGGATGAGCGTCCTCGCATGGCGGCATCGCGCGTATTCGCTGTTCTATGCTATGCGGCGCGAGCCCATCCCGACATGGTAAGAACGCACGCGCGAGACGAGCCGACATCGCATCGTCTCTTTCCGCCAGTTGCTTGCATTTTTCCTGGAGTAGTCCAGTAGCGATGTTTGCGCGCGTGAGAGCGCGTTAGTGCTGGCGAAAGATTTGCGTATCGTCGCTGGCGGGCAATACCGTGACGTTGTCAGGCGGCGACCAGGCCTGAACGGTCACGGGAGTGTTGCGCGGCGCGGGTTTCGCGGGTGCTTTCGCCACGGCACTTCGCGCCGCGACGGTCTTTGTGCCGGCCTTAGGCGTTGTTTTGTTCGCGACCTTCACGGGCTTATGAGCGTTCTGCGTATTCGCTTGCGCGCAAGGCGCGCGCGTTCCGCATTGAGCGCTTGGTTGCTTTGCGACCGTTCGATGTTCCTGCTGCGCGGCTGTCGTTGCATTATGCGGGCGTGCAGGCGCTGCGCTGGCGAGCTGGCGTGCGCGTGGCGCTGACTGCGGCAACGGTGGTGCAAGCTGTTTCGCGGACAGCTGTTTCGCGGGCGTTTTACGTGGCGGCGGAGGTGAAGAGGACGCCGACGGTGTCGGCGGCAAGCCCGGCGCGCTGCTCGCAAGTGTGCTGCTGTGTGCATTGGCGGATGTGCGGGTGGCCGCGCCCGCCATCACGGCGGCATCCGTCGCATCGCGGCTGCGCAGCGTTTCGATCTGTTCCCGCAGGGTCCGCGCGAGTTCTTGCGTGCGATCGGCGATGCTCGCATGATCGTGACGCGGCGCCGTGCGCAACTCGTTCTGGCCGACAATGCGGCGCAAGCGGCTTTGCATCGCATCGCGTTGCGTGAGCGTGACGTAAGTGCCGAATACGACGGCGAAGCCAAGCAATATGACGGCCGCACCCGTACTCAGCTTCCAGTCGGGCGCACTCACCGACGCCGGCGCAGCAATACGGCGCGGCCTTGCCCTGATGCGCCTGAAAAGCGGCGGATATGTCGGCAATGGTTCGTGCGCCTCGTCGGCCGGTATCGGCTCACTCACTTGCGGCAATGAAGTGTCGAGCGGAAACAGCAGATCGAGTGGCTGCGCAGGTAAATCGTGCTTCGCCATTCCTTTAGTCTCCGGCGCCGTATCGCACGAATCGTGCGGCAGCTCAGGACGCTTGCGAATCGTGTCCATCGACGGACTCCCATGCCGGCACGAATGACGGCTTCGCACATTCTTCTCGTTGGCAACCATCGTGCGCAGGACGTGAGCTTGTCGTGGCGCGCGGCGTCGCGCGTGATCGCAACGGGTTTTATGCAATATGAGTCACCTTAAGCACCAGGTCAATAAAACTCCGCTATTCAATTGAAAAAAGCGGGTTTGCGTGTATTCGAATCGCGACAAATGGGCCGTATCGGTGAATTGGCGATAGCAATCGACATTTGCTGTTGATTTACGGAATCTGAAACTTGAATGAAAAGAATGCGGGCGGGGTGTTGCGCTTTTCGAAAATAAAAAATAAATCGGAGAGAAATGTTTAGGCGTTTTACGCCACCGATGTTCCCCTATTTGTATGGCTTTGAAAGCATGGGTAAATTCGACCGCAGGAGCGAAAAAGCAGGTAGGGTTAATACGCCCCTTATCACTGCAGTGGTGCAGAAGCATAAATCGAACCCGTTAAATCGTCATACGTTACAAAGTGTTACCCCGTTTCCGCAGACGTAAGACTATTCGTTCTGTAGCATTCGCCCTGTAGAAAAATCCAGGCATTCTGGATTATTCGTGTGACGGTTGCGCAGGCCGTCACATCATGTCGTGGAATTAATCTGGACCGGTATTTCCGGATGTCGGCCAAATTATCAGACATGACTGGAATTGTTTTTGCAGTTACATCTGGTTGCAATCGGTTGAGCACGGCCTCACTCGCACGCGTCATTGCTGCGAGCCTGCAGGAAATGCGCTGCTCCAAATTACCGGCACCGCCGCCGCACCGACAGTCGGCGCAGTAAGAACGACTTCGCGTGCAAAACAGCCAACCTTGAAATCCAGCAGGACGTTTTCGGGCATTTTTGCCAGGCGTTTTCGGACGGATTTCGATTGCCCTTTGTATTCCCCATGAAAGTCAATTCACTTCTCGTCTCGTCATCGATAGCGGTCCTTCTCGCGGGCTGTGGCGGTGGCGGCGGCGACTCGCCGGGCGCCGGTGCGTCGAGCAATAGCGCCTCGCAAACGTCCGGTACCTCTGCTGCGAATGCGACGGCCAATGGCAACACGGCAGGCAGCATCAGCTGCGCATCGCCGTCGACCGCGAGCGCGTCGGCAGGCGGCGCACTGATTTCCGCCGATACGCCGGGCAGCGACGGCACGCGCATGTTCGCGTCGGGCGCGAGCTTCCCGCTCGCATTCACGACGAACGCGAGCAACGCTGATACGCTGAACTGGTCGGTCACCGACTCGACGGGCCGCGTTGCGACGAGCGGCAGCTTTGCCGTGCCGAGCGGCGCTGCGAAGACGACCCTGACCTGCACATCGACGCTCGCCGGCTATTTCGCTGCGTCGGGCACGCTGAAGGCGGGCGGCGGCACGTTGCCTCAAGCGGGTACGCGTCCCACGGGTATCGCGACCTTCGGCGTGATTCCGAATCTGAGCGGCATCGTGCCCGCCGTCACCTACACGAAGCAGGAGCAGCACCGCTTCGGCATGCAGGGCGCGAACGATAATGCGGCAGTGCTCGCGGGCCTCGGCATTTCGCAGACGATGGACGATCGCCAGATGTCGGCGATGGAGCCGAATGGCGCGAATACCTTCAGCCCGTCCGCCAACAATCTCGATTCGTTCTATACGTCGGGCAACGTGATGCGCCTGATCCGTCTGGATGGGGTGCCGGGCTGGGCATCGAAGTCGGGCGGCTTCGAAGACTTCACGACCTTGCCGAAGGACACCTCGTACCTGCAGGACTATATGAGCCGCGTCGGCACCGAGTCCAACGCAATACGCCTCAAGTATTTCCCGAAGCAATCGGCGAACTTCTATCAGGTGACGTGGGAGCCGAACCAGTTCTGGACGGATACGGATGCCAATTTCGTGTCGCTGTACCAGTCGGTCTATCAGGGCATTCACTCGACCGATCCGGGCGCTGTCGTGATGGGCCCCACGGATGCGTTCCCGAGTCTCACGAACAAGCGTCTGCAACGCATTGCTTCGCTGGGGTACGGCAAGTACATCGACGGCGTCGCGACGCACGGCTACTACGATGCAGGCACGTCGCCGTCGCATCCGCCTGAGCGTCTCGCCACCGATCCCGATGCCGCCACTGCCGCGAATGCGCTGAACAATTCGATGCGCACGCTGCGTACGACGATGCTGAACCAGTACCGCGCGGGCATGAAGCTGTATCAGACGGAAGTGGGCATCAGTTACGACATCGGCTCGTCGTACGGTCCGAACTATCCGACGGGTAACGTGCTGTTCGCGCAGGGTGCCGTCGTCGCGCGCACGCACATCATCCTGCTCGGCGAAGGAGCGGATGTCTCGTACGTGTTCTACGGTGCGGACTATCCGGCGGAAGTGGGATACGGCACATTCTTCGATCTGTCGAATGCCCAAGGCTCGTATGGCGCGACCAACATCAGTCCGAAGCCGGCCGCGATGGTCGTGAGCGCGATGTCACGCATTCTGGATGGCACGAGTACGCTCGGTCCAGTGAAGAGCACGCCGTCGGGTGTCTATGCGTACTCGTTCCAGCAGCTGAACAACGGCTCGGTAATCACAGCCTTGTGGACGCACAACAACGGCGCATGGAGTGCAAGCTCGGGCTTCAGTTCAACGTATAGCGTGGCCTACAACCTCACGGTCGATGCGCCTGGCACGAGCGGCACGGTCAAGGTGCTCGACATGATGGGTAATCCGATGACGCTGAACTATACGAACGGCACGCTGAAGCTCAATCTGACGGAAGCGCCGATCTATGTGGTGTCGAAGAATGCGGACGTCGCGAAGAGCAATGTGAACCCGCCGCCGGGCTACGTCGGTTCTTAAGCGGTACGGGCGGTGCGGGTGGTGGCTTTGATGCTGCCCGCCTTGCTGCTGGTGCAGATGAAGAAAGCGCGCGGATGTTCCGCGCGCTTTTCGTTTCGAGCTTTGCTTTGGAATTCATGTGATGTTCTCCGCGTGTGGAGATCTTCGATGCAATACGGCAAAGCCGTTGGTCGAAGAGGCACGGAGTGCAATTGCGTGCACTTTGACTTGTGCCTCTTAAAGTAGCAGCGCAAATTTTTCTTAGGGCACGCGAAAAAAGTACTTGACGGCCCCTTAGGGCTTCCGCATAATTCGGCCTCTCCAAACGACGGAGACGCAAGAAAGCAGCAGGAAACAGCAGCTTTTTAGCGAATGTTCTTTAAAAACTAACAGCCGATAAGTGTGGGTGCTCGATGGCGGCGCGCGGCGATCTTCGGATTGCCGAGATAGCGAAAGTAATCGAGTCTCACACAGAAAGAAATTGAGGAAGGTTTGATGGAGCCGAGAGGCTCGGTCGAATCATCTGTCAGTGATTTTGAGTGAGCGACCGGGTTCGAAAGAGCCCGAACAACAGTAACAGGTTTGAACTGAAGAGTTTGATCCTGGCTCAGATTGAACGCTGGCGGCATGCCTTACACATGCAAGTCGGACGGCAGCACGGGGGCAACCCTGGTGGCGAGTGGCGAACGGGTGAGTAATACATCGGAACGTGTCCTGGAGTGGGGGATAGCCCGGCGAAAGCCGGATTAATACCGCATACGCTCTATGGAGGAAAGCGGGGGATCTTCGGACCTCGCGCTCAAGGGGCGGCCGATGGCAGATTAGCTAGTTGGTGGGGTAAAGGCCTACCAAGGCGACGATCTGTAGCTGGTCTGAGAGGACGACCAGCCACACTGGGACTGAGACACGGCCCAGACTCCTACGGGAGGCAGCAGTGGGGAATTTTGGACAATGGGGGCAACCCTGATCCAGCAATGCCGCGTGTGTGAAGAAGGCCTTCGGGTTGTAAAGCACTTTTGTCCGGAAAGAAAACCATCGCCCTAATATGGTGGTGGGATGACGGTACCGGAAGAATAAGCACCGGCTAACTACGTGCCAGCAGCCGCGGTAATACGTAGGGTGCGAGCGTTAATCGGAATTACTGGGCGTAAAGCGTGCGCAGGCGGTTCGCTAAGACCGATGTGAAATCCCCGGGCTTAACCTGGGAACTGCATTGGTGACTGGCGGGCTAGAGTATGGCAGAGGGGGGTAGAATTCCACGTGTAGCAGTGAAATGCGTAGAGATGTGGAGGAATACCGATGGCGAAGGCAGCCCCCTGGGCCAATACTGACGCTCATGCACGAAAGCGTGGGGAGCAAACAGGATTAGATACCCTGGTAGTCCACGCCCTAAACGATGTCAACTAGTTGTCGGGTCTTCATTGACTTGGTAACGTAGCTAACGCGTGAAGTTGACCGCCTGGGGAGTACGGTCGCAAGATTAAAACTCAAAGGAATTGACGGGGACCCGCACAAGCGGTGGATGATGTGGATTAATTCGATGCAACGCGAAAAACCTTACCTACCCTTGACATGTACGGAATCCTGCTGAGAGGTGGGAGTGCCCGAAAGGGAGCCGTAACACAGGTGCTGCATGGCTGTCGTCAGCTCGTGTCGTGAGATGTTGGGTTAAGTCCCGCAACGAGCGCAACCCTTGTCCCTAGTTGCTACGCAAGAGCACTCTAGGGAGACTGCCGGTGACAAACCGGAGGAAGGTGGGGATGACGTCAAGTCCTCATGGCCCTTATGGGTAGGGCTTCACACGTCATACAATGGTCGGAACAGAGGGTTGCCAAGCCGCGAGGTGGAGCCAATCCCAGAAAACCGATCGTAGTCCGGATCGCAGTCTGCAACTCGACTGCGTGAAGCTGGAATCGCTAGTAATCGCGGATCAGCATGCCGCGGTGAATACGTTCCCGGGTCTTGTACACACCGCCCGTCACACCATGGGAGTGGGTTTTACCAGAAGTGGCTAGTCTAACCGCAAGGAGGACGGTCACCACGGTAGGATTCATGACTGGGGTGAAGTCGTAACAAGGTAGCCGTATCGGAAGGTGCGGCTGGATCACCTCCTTTCCAGAGCTAGCGTTTCAAAGTTGAGTGCTCACACTTGTCGGCTGTTGTTTGAAGACAGGCTCAGGGGTCTGTAGCTCAGTCGGTTAGAGCACCGTCTTGATAAGGCGGGGGTCGATGGTTCGAATCCATCCAGACCCACCATTGCCTTGTCTGGTGTGGTTGGCTCGATCACTGGCTGGACGTCCTCTGTGCGCTGTATGACTGGGGGATTAGCTCAGCTGGGAGAGCACCTGCTTTGCAAGCAGGGGGTCGTCGGTTCGATCCCGTCATCCTCCACCAATTCCCAATGCACAGTGGTCTGCATGAAGCAGAAGACTTTGCATTGGCAATTGAGCCAGTCAGATGCGGTATTGCAGTTAGATATCGGCTGTCGTTCTTTAACAATCAGGAAGAAGTAGTAAAGAGATTCACGAAAGTGTACTTAGAGATGGGTACATGAGTAGGTGAATCAGGGTTGTGATTGTATCGATGTATTTTAAGGGTTGTCGAAAGACAGCCTTGGAATACGGCACAACGCGAATACTCAGCCTGTAGCGAGTGGTTCTTGCAAGAGACACACCCGTTATAGGGTCAAGCGAACAAGTGCATGTGGTGGATGCCTTGGCGATCACAGGCGATGAAGGACGCGGTAGCCTGCGAAAAGCGGTGGGGAGCTGGCAAACGAGCTTTGATCCACCGATATCCGAATGGGGAAACCCGGCCCGTATGGGTCACCCGCAGCTGAATACATAGGTTGCGTGGAGCGAACGCGGTGAACTGAAACATCTAAGTAACCGCAGGAAAAGAAATCAACCGAGATTCCCAAAGTAGTGGCGAGCGAAATGGGACCAGCCTGTACTCTTTATTTGTGGTGTTAGCCAAACGCTCTGGAAAGTGCGGCCATAGTGGGTGATAGCCCCGTAGGCGAAAACATCATGAAAGAACTAGGTGTACGACAAGTAGGGCGGGACACGTGAAATCCTGTCTGAAGATGGGGGGACCATCCTCCAAGGCTAAATACTCGTGATCGACCGATAGTGAACCAGTACCGTGAGGGAAAGGCGAAAAGAACCCCGGGAGGGGAGTGAAACAGATCCTGAAACCGCATGCATACAAACAGTCGGAGCCTCGCAAGGGGTGACGGCGTACCTTTTGTATAATGGGTCAGCGACTTACATTCAGTGGCGAGCTTAACCGATTAGGGCAGGCGTAGCGAAAGCGAGTCCGAACAGGGCGATTCAGTCGCTGGGTGTAGACCCGAAACCAGGTGATCTATCCATGGCCAGGATGAAGGTGCGGTAACACGTACTGGAGGTCCGAACCCACTAACGTTGAAAAGTTAGGGGATGAGCTGTGGATAGGGGTGAAAGGCTAAACAAACCTGGAAATAGCTGGTTCTCTCCGAAAACTATTTAGGTAGTGCCTCGTGTATCACCTTCGGGGGTAGAGCACTGTCATGGTTGAGGGGTCCATTGCGGATTACCTCGCCATAGCAAACTCCGAATACCGAAGAGTGCAATCACGGGAGACAGACATCGGGTGCTAACGTCCGGTGTCAAGAGGGAAACAACCCAGACCGCCAGCTAAGGTCCCCAAATATGGCTAAGTGGGAAACGAAGTGGGAAGGCTAAAACAGTCAGGAGGTTGGCTTAGAAGCAGCCACCCTTTAAAGAAAGCGTAATAGCTCACTGATCGAGTCGTCCTGCGCGGAAGATGTAACGGGGCTAAGCCATATACCGAAGCTGCGGATGCGTGCTTTGCACGCATGGTAGGAGAGCGTTCCGTAAGCCTGCGAAGGTGCGTTGAAAAGCGTGCTGGAGGTATCGGAAGTGCGAATGCTGACATGAGTAGCGATAAAGGGGGTGAAAGGCCCCCTCGCCGTAAGCCCAAGGTTTCCTACGCAACGTTCATCGGCGTAGGGTGAGTCGGCCCCTAAGGCGAGGCAGAAATGCGTAGCTGATGGGAAGCAGGTCAATATTCCTGCACCAGTGTGAAATGCGATGGGGGGACGGATCGCGGAAGGTTGTCCGGGTGTTGGAAGTCCCGGTCGCTGCGTTGGAGAAGGTGCTCTGGCAAATCCGGGCACGGGATTCAAGGGCGTGGCGCGAGCTCCTTCGGGAGCGAAGCAATCGGAAGGGGTTCCAGGAAAAGCCTCTAAGCTTCAGTTTCACATTGACCGTACCGCAAACCGACACAGGTGGGCGAGATGAGTATTCTAAGGCGCTTGAGAGAACTCGGGAGAAGGAACTCGGCAAATTGGTACCGTAACTTCGGGATAAGGTACGCCCCTGTAGCTTGACGCCCCTGCGGGCGGAGGGTGAAGGGGTTGCAATAAACTGGTGGCTGCGACTGTTTAATAAAAACACAGCACTCTGCAAACACGAAAGTGGACGTATAGGGTGTGACGCCTGCCCGGTGCCGGAAGATTAAATGATGGGGTGCAAGCTCTTGATTGAAGTCCCGGTAAACGGCGGCCGTAACTATAACGGTCCTAAGGTAGCGAAATTCCTTGTCGGGTAAGTTCCGACCTGCACGAATGGCGTAACGATGGCCACACTGTCTCCTCCCGAGACTCAGCGAAGTTGAAGTGTTTGTGATGATGCAATCTCCCCGCGGCTAGACGGAAAGACCCCATGAACCTTTACTGTAGCTTTGCATTGGACTTTGAACCGATCTGTGTAGGATAGGTGGGAGGCTATGAAGCGTGAACGCCAGTTTGCGTGGAGCCGTCCTTGAAATACCACCCTGGTTTGTTTGAGGTTCTAACCTTGGCCCGTGATCCGGGTCGGGGACAGTGCATGGTGGGCAGTTTGACTGGGGCGGTCTCCTCCCAAAGTGTAACGGAGGAGTACGAAGGTACGCTAGGTACGGTCGGAAATCGTGCTGATAGTGCAATGGCATAAGCGTGCTTAACTGCGAGACCGACAAGTCGAGCAGGTGCGAAAGCAGGTCATAGTGATCCGGTGGTTCTGTATGGAAGGGCCATCGCTCAACGGATAAAAGGTACTCTGGGGATAACAGGCTGATACCGCCCAAGAGTTCATATCGACGGCGGTGTTTGGCACCTCGATGTCGGCTCATCTCATCCTGGGGCTGTAGCCGGTCCCAAGGGTATGGCTGTTCGCCATTTAAAGAGGTACGTGAGCTGGGTTTAAAACGTCGTGAGACAGTTTGGTCCCTATCTGCCGTGGGCGCTGGATATTTGAAGGGGGCTGCTCCTAGTACGAGAGGACCGGAGTGGACGAACCTCTGGTGTACCGGTTGTCACGCCAGTGGCATCGCCGGGTAGCTATGTTCGGAAGAGATAACCGCTGAAAGCATCTAAGCGGGAAACTCGCCTTAAGATGAGATATCCCCGGGGCTTCGAGCCCCTTGAAGGGTCGTTCAAGACCAGGACGTTGATAGGTCAGGTGTGGAAGCGCAGTAATGCGTTAAGCTAACTGATACTAATTGCCCGTAAGGCTTGATCCTATAACAGGTGTGTTTCGTGTCGATGATCGTTGGTGCTTCAGCACTGACGGGCATCCCACCCCCGAAGGGGGCACGGAATGCAGGATGTTTGAGTGATCGTTGTTGTGCCACAAACAACACACCCCGCTTTACACTTCTTCCAGATTGGCTGTGGCGCCAGGTTCACCCGAACCCGCCGCGACGCAGCAACCCGTCATGCCTGATGACCATAGCGAGTCGGTACCACCCCTTCCCATCCCGAACAGGACCGTGAAACGACTCCACGCCGATGATAGTGCGGATTGCCCGTGTGAAAGTAGGTAATCGTCAGGCTCCTTACCCAGTCCAAGACCCCCGCCCTCAAAAGCGGGGTCTTGGCGTTTTTGCTTCACTAGTTGTATCGGCCAAACTCTACTGTGCCGGAACCGCATCAGGCAACGACAACCGGCATTTCGTCTGACCGCGCGGTGTGTTCCCACAAAAAAAACAAAGGCAAGATCGACATCACGAGAACGCGACGTCCGATCGTGCCATCGTCTCGAACAGCCAAAACACGCTGGCGAAAAGAACAAAAGAAAATCGCTATCGACCCGCCCGCGTCTCATGCGTAAACCTGAGCGTGACGACTGTGATCGCACCAAGGATCATCAGAAAGACCGAGACCGGCCAGTAAGCGTGATAGTGCGCTAGCAGTGCAGTGGCGATCAGCGGCGACAGCCCGCCCGCGAAGATCGAGGCAACTTCATGCCCGAGCGCGACGCCTGAATAGCGTACTTCCGTGCTGAAAAGTTCTCCGACGAGCGCCGGTAATGTGCCGATCATCGCTCCGTGACAGACGGCTGTACCCAGGATGAGCGCGAGATAGATCCACGGCGCCTGGTGCGTATCGAGCATCCAGAAAAACGGAAACGCCATCACGATCAGACCGGCCGCGCCGATCATATACACCGGCTTGCGGCCAATACGATCGGACAATCGTCCCCACGCGAGCATCGCGGCCATTTCGACGACCATCGCCAGCATCACGCCCGTCAACATCACCGAACTCGCGATACCGGCAAACTTGCCATACACGAGCGAAAACGCGAGAAAAATGTATGCGCCGCCGTTTTCCGCTACGCGCAAGCCCATCGCCATCAAGATCTCTTTAGGATGCCGCCTCAAGACTTCGACCACGGGCATATGCGTCTTTTCTCCGCGCTTTTCCGTCTGCTCGAAATCGCGGCTTTCCGGCAGACTATGGCGGATATAAACGCCGATTGCAAAAATCGCGATGCTCGCAAGGAACGGCAGCCGCCATCCCCAACTGATGAATGCATCATGAGGCAGCGATTGTGCCGCGAGAAATGCGCCAGACGACAACACGAATCCGCCGCCCACGCCCAACTGGCTCCATGCCGCGTAGTAGCCGCGCTTTTCGGGCGGTGCGCTCTCGCTAATCATTAGTACGCCGCCACCCCATTCGCCGCCCGACGCGATGCCTTGCAGCAGGCGCAATACGACGAGCGCGAACGGCGACCAGACGCCGACCTGCGTATAAGTGGGCAGCAGACCGATCGCGAATGTCGCGATGCCCATGATCAGCAGCGTCCATACGAGCGACGCCTTGCGTCCATAGCGGTCGCCGATGTGGCCGAATACGATGCCACCCAATGGTCTCGCGACGAAGCCCATCGCGAACGCTGCGAACGCGCCGAGTGTGCCGATCAGCGGATCTGCTCCCGCAGGGAAGAACAACTGTCCGAACACGAGGGCAGCCGCCGTGCCGTAGACGAAGAAGTCGTACCACTCCATCGCGTTGCCAGCGACGGATGCGATGACGATCTTGCGCAGCGTTCTGTCTTCGAGAGGCCGGACAGCGTCAAGACGGCCGGCAGCGTGCGTGGTTTCGATGGAAGCCATATTGGTGCGCAGTGTAGGTAGTGGGGGATCGTGCCATCGAGTGTCGGTCGCACATTTCCATCGGTCAAATTCATCGAAAAGGGGAGATGTCATCAGTCGCGCAAATGTGGGACGCCACGTTCGAAGTCGTCTGCCGCAAGAGCGCCGTGGTAACGTCACGTTTCAACGAGAACAACTGCTGGCTCATCGTGAGCCTGCGAAAAAGGAGGAGACATGCGTCCACGCGGAGCGCCGCATTCCCGCGGCACCAGCATGTGCGCCTCCCGTATGGTTTCGTGAACGCGTAGCCGCGCGCTGGCGTGTCGTCGATGTTCAGCATGCGGCGTCCATTCATGCCAAATAGTGAGGACGTGCTGTGACTTTCCTTGGAATCGACCTCGGCACCTCTGAGGTAAAAGTAATTCTGACCGATGACGCATCGGCGACGCTCGCGACGAGCGGCGTGCGCCTGGAAGTGGCGCAGCCGCATCCGCACTGGTCGGAGCAGGATCCACAGGCCTGGTGGCAGGCGACGCTCGATGCCGTTGCCGCCGTGCGTAGCGCGAACCCGGTTGCCTTCGCAGCGTTGCGCGGCATCGGGCTCTCGGGACAGATGCACGGTGCGACGCTGATCGATGCTGACGGTGAGGTGCTCCGACCCGCGATACTCTGGAACGACACGCGCGCTTTTGCCGAATGCGCGGAACTGGAAGCGCTCGTACCCGAGTCGCGCGACATCACCGGCAATCTTGCGATGCCCGGTTTCACTGCACCGAAACTGCTCTGGCTTGCGAAGCACGAACCCGAGGTGTTTCGCGCTGCGGCCAAGGTGCTGTTGCCGAAAGACTATCTCGCGTGGAAGCTGACGGGCGATTTCGTGTCCGATATGTCGGATGCCTCGGGCACGTTGTGGCTCGACGTCGCCAGGCGCGACTGGTCCGACCGCATGCTTGCAGCAACGGGTTTGACGCGCGCGCATATGCCCCGGCTCGTCGAAGGCAGCGCGCCGGCCGCACAGTTGAGCGATGCATTGCGGCGTGACTGGGGCATTACGGGGCCCGTCGTGGTGTGCGGCGGCGCAGGCGACAACGCGGCGAGCGCGATCGGCATGGGCGTGGCGGAAGCGGGCAGCGCGTTTCTTTCGCTCGGCACGTCGGGGGTCCTGTTCGCGGGCACCGATCGCTTCGCGCCGAATCCCGCGCAAGGCGTGCATGCATTCTGTCACTGCCTGCCTGAGCGCTGGCATCAGATGAGCGTCATTTTGTCGGCGGCGTCGAGCCTCGGCTGGTTGTCCAAGGTCGTGGGCCGCGAAGTCGGCAGCTTGCCCGAGCTTGCGAGCACAGCCAATCCTGCCACGGCACCGATCTTTCTGCCGTACTTGAGCGGCGAGCGCACGCCGCATAACGACGCGAATGCGCGCGGTGTCTTCTGGGGTTTGACGGGCACGCACAGCACGGGCGATCTCGCGTACAGCGTGATGGAAGGCGTTGCATTTGCGATGGCGGACGGCTACGCGGCGCTGCAAAGCGCGGGCACGACATTGAAGAGCGCATCGTTTATCGGTGGGGGCTCGCGCAGTCCCTTCTGGGCGAATCTGTGTGCAACGGCAACGGGTATCACGATGCATCGGCACGAAGGCAGCGACGTCGGCGCGGCGCTCGGCGCGGCTCGTCTCGCGCGGCTCGCGGTGACGGGCGAAGCGATTAGCGAGGTCTGCCTGGCGCCGCCGACACTCGAGTCCTGCGAGCCCGATCGTGCACAGGCGCCGCTGCTTGCGCAAAGGCTTGCACGTTATCGCAGCATCTATCAGGCGCTCAAAGCGAGTTTTGCCGAACCGGCATGACATGCGAGCAGCACAGCGAGCAGCGCGGCGTGCCGTTAGGCGCGCCGCGCGACGACGCATTTCAACTCAGGTCGTGCAGATCTTTTTGCAGCGGCGTGCTCACGGTGAAGCGGGAGAACTGGACTTGCAATCCGCCTCGCTCTGGCGTACAGCATAGGGGCCCGACGAAGTAGTGCGCGGCAACGGGAAAAGGCGCGAGCCGCAATAACGGCCATGTTTTTCCGTCGACGGAATGCTGTACGCGCAGCACGCCTTGCGTAACCGAGGCACGCATCCAGAAGCCCTCTGTGGCCTCGATCGGCGAACCGATGGCCCAATCCGACTGGCCGACGGTCAACACGCTGCTCATCATCAGGAGGCCGTCGGTGAACTCGACGCCGGCCTTCATCCATGCCGACGCATCGATGCGCACCATCAAGCCTGCCTGATCGTAGAGCGCATGAAACTGACCGCGCACGCGCACCTGCGCGGTGAAGTCGCCTTGTGTGCGTACACCGAAGCAGTGACCTGAATCGCGCGTGAATCCATAGTGTGTTTTGCGCCAGAAGTCGGTTTTCGGATCGGTGGTCACGTCGAGTGTATCGCCATCCAGCGACCATACAGACGGCTCATTGAACCATTCGCATTGTTCGAACACGCGATGTCTCCTGTATGGGGCCGCGCGGCGCAACGAGGTCTAACGTTCGCCGCGAGCCATGCTGGAGAATACGCCGTCGCGGCGAATGAGTCCATGAAAGAGGGCCGCCGCGAGATGCGCGAGAACAGTCGCAAACAGCGCGAGTGCGAGCCACGTATGCAACGCGCGCAGCAACGCAAACAGGTCGACGTTTTGCGGCATGATCGCGGGCAGATGCCACGCGCCGAACAGCGTGACGGGATAGCCGCCAGCCGAGAGCATGGCCCAGCCGATCAACGGCATCGCGATGAATAGCCCATAAAGAACGAAATGCGATGCCTTGGCGGCGACACGCTGCAACGCGGGCATATCGTCGGGCAGTGCTGGGCTGCCGTTCTTCAATCGCACGGCCACGCGTAGCAGCGCGAGCAGCAGCAAGGCAATGCCAAGCGGCCGATGCAGCGCGATCAACGTGGCATGTGCGTGCGACACGGTCGCGACCATCGCGACGCCGATAAACAGCATTGCGAGAATCAGCACGGCCATCGTCCAGTGCAAAAGGCGTGCGAGCGGCGAGAAATGGCGAGTGACGCGGCGAGAGACGCGGCGAGAGGTGTTCGTCATGATGCGTTCCGTTCAGGGTTGCTGTGCAGCGGGTGCGCCGTGCAATGCTTCTTCGCGCGTGCGCCGCTGATACGACACGGCATAGGCAGCGGAACGCGCTGCAAGCAGCGGATCGTCGGACGTCTGGATGCCGTCGGGCAATACGGTCGGATCGAAATTGATATCACGGCATGCGCCATCGGATTGCGGCGACGCGCGTTCGAGCACGACGGTGCCTGCGTCGATACGTTCCCGGTCGGCGGGCCATTGCAGCGTCGCATCGCTGGTCGGATCGCCCGCATTGGCGACGGTGACGATCAGGTGCCAGCGGACGTCACCGTGTTGCAACTGCTTGCCCAGTTGTTCCGACAGAAAGTCGGGATCGTTCTTTTCCTTCGGATCGACGGGCGTATACGGCATCTCCGGTTCGACGGACCAACGCACGGCATGCTCGTGTCCGCCTGCATCGACGAAGCGGAATGCGTTGATGCTGTAGTACGTCGAATTGGCAAGACCCGACGACGCGGGATGCATCTTCACCCATGCCTGAAACGGACGCGTCTCAGGATGGCTCGCATAAAACGCTTTCAATCGGGCGGGATCGGGCTTGCCCGTCTGTGGATCGGGTTGTGCCGCGACGAGCTGCTGATAGAACTGCTCGGGCGTATGCACGGCGAAAACAGGCGTCGAATTCATGCCCGTGCGCCATTGCTCGCCGTCGTGCTGCTTGAAGAGCAGCGCAAAGCTGCGAATGGGCACGCTGGCATCGGACGCCGACGGATTGCCGCCTGGAATCGCAAAGCGGCCGATCAAAGGTGTGCGGCCCGGTGCGAAGACCTGTGCGCGCGAAATCGATGCCGCGTTGCCGCTGCTGTCGAAATAGCCTTCGACGCATAGTCCTTTCGCGTGATTGCGACGATAACCCGGGTGGGGACCGCTATTCGCCTGCAACTGATCGACGATGCGGTACGTCGTGAGGCGCGAAGGCGTAAGCCAGCCGGCTGCATAAGCGAACGTGCCGGCGAGCGCGAAAACGGCTGCGCCGATCGCAGCCAACCGGCAGGGCACGCAGCGTGGCGACGACGCCCGGAACCTTGAATGGATCACGGATGCTCCTTTGTTTCTGTCTGTGGCGTTCACACAGCGTCAACAGGGAGCCACGCGGATTATTCCCCCGTATGAGGAATTTCTCCATAGGCGGGCGCCGAAGCATGAACGAAAAAAAGTTGGGAATAGATTGCGATGTCGCTTTGTTCATCATCGTGAAGCGTCACACATCCTGCGACGCATCGACACGATCTCTCATCTCAAGGAGCTGGAAATGAAGAAGCTTGCGCTGTTCACGGTCTCGATTGCACTCGTTTCGACGGCATTTGCATCGAGCGCATTCGCACAGGAGAAGACGCGCGCGGAAGTTCGCCAGGAGCTGATTCAGGCAGAGCAGAACGGATCGCAGTTCGTCACCGACACCTCGTATCCCGATGTCGCGCCTATTTATCAGCAACAGGTCGCGCGTCAAAAGACCGTGCAGGAAAGCGAAGGCGCAGGCATGTCTGGCACGCACGCCGCAGGTTCGCGCATGCCCGTCACGGGGAGCAACTCGAGCATGTCGTCGTGCGTCGGCCCCGTCAGCTATTGCGCGATCTACTTCGGAAGCTGATCACGATGCCGGCACAGGGGCGCGTTTTAGCGCGATGAAACGCCCCCGCTGGCAGCACCCGCTTTGCTCCTATCCGCACAACACATCTGTCGCGACATGCGACGCCGGCACCGCGTCGATCAGAATCACATCGCCGATCGAATTCTCCGTGCGCAATGGCAGGATCGTCTGATACGCATCGGACCGATACCATGCGCGCGCGAGATCGCGATTCGGAAACTCGATGGCAATGAGATCGCCGCGCCAGTCGCCCTCCAGCCGCTCGTAGCGGCCGCCGTGCAGCACGAAATGCCCGCAATACGGCGCAAGCGTCGCATCGATGCGCTTCAGGTACTCGACAATCTCCACACCCATCTTCACTTCGCGCAGGTGCGCAACGGCAAACGTCGACATGCTGCTCTCCCGGTCGTTGACGATGAGGCCAGCATAGCGTCGGTCGCGAGGCGGATCGATTACCTCTGAGGTAATGACGTGCGCCGGGCGGTTCGCGCATGAAGCACATTTGACAGTCGACATGCCGCGCAGTCATGCACGACGACACCCTTCACGCAGCGTGCGGGAACGGCGATCCGTATACACCTCACGCGCCGCGCGAATGTTTCGTGTACGAAACGTTGTTGCGTCTTCTTTCCGGACGCACAGCGCACGCACGAATACGTGGAATGAGGCGCCATGCGGCCTGCAGCGCGATTCACGGCGTTCGCCGGGATCATGGTATGAAACGTGCATCGATACGGGAAACCAACCCATCCACACATCAATAACTACGGTCTTCCCATACGATGGATGCTCGCCACGCTACCGCTGCACATCGCGAGGATGACGCCTGCGCGACAAGCTCGAATAACACGCCGCATGTGCCGCCGCATGTTCCCCGATCAATGAACCCACTTGAACGACGCGTGAGCGAAGGCCTGCTCGGCGGAGAATTTCGCCTCGCTTTTCAGGGCATTTACGATGTGAAGTCGGGCAAGCTTGCGCGTGTCGAAGCATTGATCCGCTGGCTGCATCCCGACTACGGCATGCTGTTGCCCGATGCCTTTCTCGTCGCGCTCGATCATCCCCTCGTCGCGCTGCAACTGACGTATCACGCGATCGACGGCGCATGCAGAGCGATTGCCGACGCGCAGCGCAAGGGGCAACGCGTATGTCCCATTGCCGTCAACGCGCCGCCGCGCGTGGTCGCCGACGAGCATTTTCCAGCGACCGTGATGCAGATCGCGCGCATGCATGGCGTCGAACCCGATCTGCTCGAACTCGAACTCGTCGAGACGGAAGACGCCACGCGTCTGCTCGCCGCACCGCCTCTGACGAAACCGCTGCGCGAAGCAGGCATGCGTCTCGCCATCGATGACTTCGGCACCGGCTATTCGTCGCTCGCGCTGCTGAGCACGATCGATGTCGATACCGTGAAGGTCGCGCGTGAGATGCTCGATGGCGTGCCCGACTGTCCGCGCGCGTCGGCCGTTGCGTCGGGCGTGCTGTCGTTGCTCGAACGGCTCGAAGTCGCGGTGGTGGTGGAGGGCGTCGAAACAAAGGCGCTCGCGCGTTGGCTCGCGCAGTGGCCGAAGGTGCTCGCGCAGGGCTTCTTCTATGCGCGCCCGACTTTCGACTACGCCGACGTACCCGTGCAGGAGCGATACGTCGCGTAGGGTCCGGCGCGAGGTTGCTTCATATGTAATTGACGCGGGCCTCAGGCCTGCGTGTCGACAATGCCGCCCGTGGACTTGCCCGAAGAAGAAAGAAGCAGCCGGGCAAGCTCGGCCGTGGCTGTTTGCAGCGACGCTGAAATCGACGTCGCCTGCGCACCCAGCGATGCAACCATCGCGGCGGCCGCTCCCGTGCTGTCGTTGTTCGCCTGCTGTTGCGCGCGCGCGATCTGCTGCTGCAATGCCGTCAGCTTCTGCTGCAGCGATTCGATCAGTGCCTTCAATTGCTTGATGGCTGCTTGCTGGATGCTGTCACCGCCCGACGATCCAGCGGATGCTGCGCCTTGCGCGCCGTGAGCACCGGAAGCACCGGAAGCACCGGAAGCCGGGCTCGTGCCGGTGGACACGGCCGTGCTCGACGACTCCGCCGATGTGTCGGCCGTCCGTGCAGTGGAGATCGCGATGCTGCCTGAAAGATCGTTCTGGATTGGCATGGGCTGAGCCTCTTTTTGTCGAAATGGAAACGGCGTATCTGCGATAACGGCACGGGGCCACGCGTTCTTGAATTGCCGCGCGATGCTCGAAACTAAAAGAATGCGCGGACACTCATGCATGTGCGCGTTCAGAAATGCATCAATTTGCGCATGTGATCGCGAGAGCAAAACGGATAAAACAGGCGCACAGCACGTGAAAAACGCGTATGCGCTGACATGCAACCGCGCGAATGAATGTGCTGTGGCAGACAATCGGGCAGGATGAATGTGCGCGAGTGCACAGCTCGAAAACAGGGCGAACAGGAAGAGGACGACGTGCTTCGGCAGGCTGCGTTCGGCGCATCGCGTACGATATGGCAATCGCGTGCTTGCGGATACGCCTCGCCGGCGTATCGATGGTCGCACGAGCGCATGACATTCGTGAGGCAGCCTATGTTCGAATCGTTGTTGAACCGCTTGCCGGGTGTGTTACGCAGCGACGCGGATTTCTGGTCGGTGCGTATCGTCGACGAACGGACCGACGATCACGCGGTCCGCAACGACGTCGCGCAGCCGCTGCGTATCGCGAGCGATCGCGGCGCGATGCTGGTCGCGTGGTGCGGAAAGGGGGCGGGCTATGCCGCGACGGCGGACCTGTCGGAGCAGGGTTTGCAGGCGGCGCTCGACACCGCGACGCAACGCGCGAAGGCAAGTGCGGCCGTCTCGCTGATCGACCACACGCGGATCGCGCGGCCCGCCGAGAGCGGCAGCTACGCATCGCCTGCCATCGCAGAGACGCTGCCGGGCCGACGCGAATGGCTCGAGCGCCTGCAGCACGAATGCGCGGCAGCGAACATCGATGAGCGTATCGTCGAACGGATGGCCGCCGTGCAGATTACGCAGAGCGAGCAGACGTATGTGACGAGCGACGGCATTCGCATCGATCAGCGCTTTCGTTTCATGCTGCCGCAGCTCTCGGTGACGGCGCACGCCGCGGGCGTGACGCAGGTGCGCACGCTCGGCGGCGATTACGGCACGCTCGCGCAAGGCGGCATCGACGTGCTCGGCCATTTCGGCTTCGACGGCGCGGGCGCGCGCGTGGCGCACGAAGCGCTGCAACTGGTGAGCGCGCCGAACTGCCCATCGGGCCCGCGCGATCTTCTGCTGATGCCCGATCAGATGATGATGCAGATTCACGAATCGATCGGTCATCCGCTCGAACTCGACCGGATACTCGGCGACGAGCGCAACTTCGCGGGCTGGAGTTTCGTGAAGCGTGAACACTTCGGCTCGTACCGCTACGGCTCTGAACTGTTGAACGTCACGTTCGATCCCGAACCGCGCGCGGAAGCCGCCAGCTATGCATTCGACGACGACGGCACACGCGCGCGACGCGAATATCTGATTCGCGATGGCGTGCTGATGCGCCCGCTCGGCGGCTCGCTGTCGCAACAGCGTGCGCGGCTCGCAGGCGTCGCGAACTCGCGCGCGTCGAGCTGGAACCGTCCGCCCATCGACCGCATGGCGAACCTGAACATCGAGCCGGGCACGAGCACGCTGGAAGCGATGATCGCGAACATCGAAAGCGGCATTCTGATGCGCAGCAATACGTCGTGGTCGATCGACGATCAGCGCAACAAGTTCCAGTTCGGCTGCGAGTACGGCCAGCTGATCGAGAACGGCAAGCTCACGCAGGTCGTGCGTCAGCCGAACTATCGCGGCATTTCAGCGAGCTTCTGGCGCAGCCTCGTCGCCGTCGGCAATGAAGCGACGCGCGGTGTGTACGGTACGCCCGTGTGCGGCAAGGGCGAGCCGATGCAGATCATCCGCGTCGGCCATGCATCGCCTGCGTGCGTGTTCAGCAACGTCGACGTATTCGGAGGCGCATGATGGGCGACACACCGACGTCCCGTTCCCACGCGCATTTCATTGCACTCGCCAGCGAGATCGAACAGCGGCTCGCCGCACATGAAATCGCTCTGTCGTCGTTCGCGGCCGAGCAGTCGGACTTCATCCGTTTCAACGAAGGCCAGGTGCGCCAAACCGGCCGCGTTTCGCAAGCGAGCCTGACGCTGCGATTGATCGACGGGCAACGGCAGGCCTATGCGACGCTGACGGCAACAGGCGATATGTCTGCCGACGCCGAAACGATCGCCGCCACGCTGGCGGCACTGCGCGAAGGCCTGCACGACGCACCCGACGATCCGCATCTGCTGTTCGACACGACGGTGTGGTCGGAATCGACACAACGCACGGGCACGCTGCCGCGGCCCGATGCGTTGCCTCTCGTCGTCGCGCAATACGCGCGTGGTCTCGACTTCGTCGGGTTCTACGCGGGCGGCACGATTGCCCGCGGTTTCGCTTCGTCGCTCGGCAGCCGCGGGTGGTACGAAGTCGAGAACTTCAATTTCAGCTGGTCGCTCTATGACGCGAGCGGCCGCGCAATCAGAAATCACTATGCAGGCGATCGGTGGAGCGAGGCCGTATTCGCCCGCAAGCTCGAAGAAGCAGCCGCACGGTTGCCCGTCTTCGCGCGCGCGCCGCGCATGTTGGCGCCAGGTCGATATCGCACGTACTTCGCGCCTGCCGCGCTGCAGGAACTGATGGAGACCGCGTCGCTCAGTGCCTTCTCCGCGCGCATGCAGGCCACTGCGCGTAACGAGTTCTATCGGTTGAACATCGGCGAGGCGTCGCTCGATCCGCGCATGACGCTCACGGAAGATCTCTCGCTCGACATCACGCCGCGTTTCAATGACGACGGCTATCAACGTCGAAGTGTCCCGCTCGTCGAAGCGGGACGCGCGGTGTCGCAGCTGACGAACGCCCGCACGGCTCGCGAATACGGTCTCACGCCCAATGGCGCGACGGCGGGTGAAGTTCCCTCCGCGCTGTCGATGGAAGGCGGCGATCTCGCGCAAGCGGACGTGCTGCACGCGCTCGACACCGGTCTCTACATCGGCAACCTGTGGTACGTGAACTTCTCCGACCGGATGAACTGCCGGATGACGGGCATGACGCGTTTCGCGACCTTCTGGGTCGAGCAGGGCCGTATTGTCGCGCCCGTTGACGCCATGCGCTTCGACGACAGCCTGTACCGCCTGCTCGGCAGCGAACTCGAACGCATCGGCGCCGCACCCGAACTGCTTCTGAACGACTGGACGTGGGGTGCGCGCGCGACAGGCGGCATGAAGCTGCCGGGCCTGCTGGTGCGTTCGTTCGAGCTGACGTTATGACGCGAACAGCGTCGCCGCGGCGCGTTCCTGCGTGAGCCAGACGGACGGGTGCGCGCATGCGCAGCGTCCGCTGGCCGGGCGGTAAGAAGAATTCATCGATCACCCTGTCAAAATCTGTTCCTTAGCATAGCTAATCACGTGGCGATGCGGCGCTCGCGTGCCATCCATGGTCCGCGTCTTTCTTCGTCTTCGATTGTGCAGCGAGACAATACCCGAGCTCGCAAGTGCCGCTCTGTGCGCTGGCGCACATCGAATCAGGACAGGCCCGTGTGCGCCACCGCACATTCTCCGCGCGAGTTGCGGCACTTGCGTCGCAGGTCGTTCACAAGTCGCTCCGAGCCGCTGAACATTGCCATGCATCGTCGCGCGCAGTGTTGCCATGCCTGGCTCGCGCAGCACGTTCGGCATCGCACACATCAGACGAATTGCGCTCACGATGCATGCCGTTTCACCTTTGAATCAATGCGCGCCGCTGTTGCGATGCACAAGCATGATCTTTGCTCAGCATGGCTTTGCGACTCATTCGCACGATTGTTTCGAGGCTTGAAGCAGGGTTTCGAGTTTGATTCGTCATGCTTGTCGAGTTCAGCGATGAAACGTATTTGACGATTCACGGTTGGCTTGCAGCGTCGTTTTCGTAGCACGCCTTTAAGCCACAAGGAAAAGCAGGGTGCTGGTACGGACTTCGCTATATGCCTCGCCGCGCAACACGACGAAGCCGGTGCGCAATGCAGCAACCGGCCATCGGAACAAGACGCTGAACTCCACGCCTTTCGCCAGGCTACGCGACGTTGTTACTCTCTATGCACCATTCGCATGGTGCGGGGACTCGCTTTGTCTGGAGGTTGGCATCGACAAGCGAGGAACCATGAAAACCAAACGCTCTAGCCGACACAAGCACGCCGCAGTCAAGGCGACCGCCTTGCTGCTGGTGCTGCTTGCGCGCGACTACTGCGCCGCGCAGCCGACCACTGGGTCCGAAACCACGGGGAAAGTCGCAGAAGGACAAGTCGCAGAAGGCAAGGTAGAAACGGAGCGCGACCAGCTCCGCAGACGCATCTTCGCGGAAGCAGGCGCCGGCGCGGCGCAGCTTGCGCTCCAGGAGGCGCGCGCGAGCCGCGATGCGTTCTCCGATCACGACCTCTTTCAGATCGAAGCGCTCGTCGTCGAAACGGAAGTGCATTGGGGCCGGCAGCAGTCGCTCGCCTCCGATGAACCCGACCGCCTCGCGCAGACGAAGACGGCGCTCGCGCACATCGACGACATGCTGGCCCGCATGCCTGCATCGGACGACTACGCCGACGTGCGCCGCTCGGTGCTCGTCGAGAGAGTCGCTGCCTTGCAAGGTGTCGGCCGCATGAAGGAAGCGGCGGCCCTCTATGAAGATCTGTCGCGCTCGAATCAGCCGATGCCCGCGCGCACCTATGCAGCAGCGGGCGATGCGTACACGTACCTCGATCAGCCGCGCAAGGCCGCGCCCGCCTACGAGCGCGCGTTGCAGACGCCTGTCGAACCGCTCACGCCTTCCGTCGAGCCGCACGCGCTGAAGCGCATCGACGTGCAGGAAGGGCTCTTTTTCGCGTACCTCGATTCGGGCCGCTACGACAACGCGCGGCAGTTGCTGAAGGAAATTTCCGCGAGCACGCCGATTCGCGCGGATCTGTCCGAACACCCGGAAGATGTCAACGAAGACTACGGCCGCGTGAAAAAACTGCAGGCGCAGTACCTGCTCTACACGGACCGCACGCGCGAAGGCGTCGCGGCACTCGACGAACTGCGTCACGAGGCGCCGTTCGATCCCGCGCTGATCAGCGCGCGCTCGGATGCATCGCTCGTGCAGCAGCGTCCGCGTGAAGCGCAGAAGGTCTACGAAGGCACGCTCGTCGATCACCCGGGCGATATCGAAACGCTGGCGGGACTCGGGCGCACGGCGCTCGAACTGAACCAGTACGACCGCGCCGCGGACGTCAACGCGACCTTCTCCGACCGCTTCCCGGACAACAAGACGGTGAAGACGTTCCAGCGCGATTACGAGGCATACAGGAGCCCGCAACTGATCATCGCGGCGAATGGACAGAAGGGCAATTCGGTTCTCGCGGACAACAATTGGGGTGTCGACACCCAGCTTTATTCGATGCCGCTCTTCAACTACTGGCGCGTGTTCGCGCACCAGTTCAGCGGTCGCGCGGATACGGGCGACGGCAACAGCGTGAGCCGCATCCGCAACGGTATCGGCGCGGACTTCCGCTTTCATGGCATCGACGCCGCAGCGGAAGTCGATCGATCGACGGGACCGCAGGCGAAAACGGGCGGCGCAGGCAGCCTGAGCTATGCACCCGATGATCGCTGGCGCTTTTCGGCGGGTGTGGACAGCAACGTCAACACGCTGCCGTGGAAGGCCTACCAGGCGGGCGTGACAGGCCGCGCGGCGACGGGCAGTGTGCGCTACAGCGTCGACGATTACCGATACTTCGACCTCAGCTACGGCGCGTCGCGCTACAGCGACACCAACCTGAACCAGGCGTGGGTGGGCACGTGGTACGAACGTCTGATCAACACGCCGAGCCATCTCGTCGCGACGTGGGTCGAGTTGAACACGAGCAGCAACACGCTCGCGAATACCGCCTACTTCGCGCCGCATCGCGACATGACGGCGCAGCTCACGGCGATGTACCAGTGGACGTCATGGCGCAATGCGGACCAGTCGCTCGCGAACCGCGCCTACGCGACGGTCGGCGGTTACCGGCAAACGGATATCGGCAACAGCATGCTGTGGGAAGTGCGCCTCGAACAGCAGTGGCAGTTCAGCGCGCATGCGTCGCTCGCGTATGGCCTCGGCCTGTCGAGCCAACGCCTCGATCACACGCGTGAGACCAGCAAGCTCATCTACCTGAACCTGAACATTCCCCTGTAGACCATCATGGACAAGCTCAACCGTAGACGTTTTCTCGCCTTCGCCGCCGGTCTCGCCGCTGTGCCCGCCGCGCAGGCCCGTATCGCGCTCGACCGCCTGCCGCCGCCCGATGCCGACGACGGACTCACGTTCCGCGTGCTCGCCATTCATGACATCCGCGACGATCTGCGTGCGGATGTCTCGACGGTCGCCGATACCTGCGCGATCAGCACGGCCACGCTCAACACGATTTTCGCGTGGCTGAAGGCGAAGGACTTCCGTCCCGTGAGCGTCGACCAGATCGTCGCGTCGCGCAACGGCGGGCCGCGCCTGCCGCCGCGCGCCGTGCTGCTCACATTCGACGATGCGTACAAGAGCCAGTTCACGCGTGCGTTCCCGCTGCTGCAGCAGTACGGCTATCCCGCGCTGATCGGCGTCGTCACGCGCTGGACCGATACGCCCGCGGGCGACCCGGTGCGCATCAGCCATAAGTCTTTGATGCCGCCGGGCTACTTCATGAGCTGGGACGATCTGCGCGAGATGGCGAACTCGGGTCTCGTCGAAGTCGCGTCGCACACGCACGACCTGCATCACGGCGCGCTCGCGAATCCGCAAGGCAACGAACTGCCTGCCGCCAGCGCGCATCTGTATTACCCGCAGCTCGAACGCTATGAGACGGACGAAGAGTACCAGGCCCGTGTGCGCGACGACCTGAAGAAGAGCGTCGATCTGATCCAGGACCGCACGGGCGTGACGGTGCGCTCGGCGGTGTGGCCGTACGGGATGTACAACGCGGCGCTGATCAAGGCATCGCAGGCGCTCGGCATGTCCGTGCATTTCACGCTCGACGACGGCCCCAACACGCCCGACGTGCCGCTCACGCAGATTCGCCGGCTGCTCGTCTCGTACGACTGGGACGTAGGTACGCTGATCGCGCAGATGCGTTCGTCGCGTCTGTATCGCGGCGAGCACAACCCGGTCGAGCGCGTGGTCAACGTGTCGCTCGACGAGATCTACGACATCGATCCGAACAAGAGCGAAGAGAAGCTCGGCCGTCTGCTCGACCGCATCAAGGATCTCGAGCCGAAGTCGGTGTATCTGAAGGCGTACTGGGATCCCGATAACACAGGCGTTGCACGCGCGCTGTATTACCCGAACCGCCACATGCCGATGCGCGCCGACCTGTTCAACCGCACCGCATGGCAGCTGATCACGCGCGCAGGCGTTCAGGTCTACGCACGCATGCCGCTGCTCGCCTTCGATCTGCCGACGGGGCACGCGGCGGCGGGACGTTTCGTCGAAGTCGCAGCGAACAGCCCGGGCGATGCGCAGCGTGGCCGCACGCCGCGCCTGAGCCCGTTCGATCCGCTCGCACGTCAAACCATCCAGGACATCTACGACGATCTCACGCGCTATTCGAGCTTCAACGGTGTCGTGTTCGGTTCGGACGCGACGCTGAACGCGTATGAAGACGCGAGCCCCGCCGCGATGGCCGTGTACCGCTCGTGGGGCCTGCCCGGCGACGTCGCGCAGATTCACGCGTCCGACGACCTGATGCAACGCTGGGCGAAGAACAGGACGGCGTATCTGAACACGTTCACCAACCAGCTCGCCGAGCGCGTGCGTGCGTATCAGGGCGGCGGAAACGTGCTGACGGCGCGCACCGTCCCCGCCGAAGCCGTGTTCGACGCCAACGCCGAACGCAATTTCTCGCTGAGCCTTGCGTCGTCGCTCGCGAACTATGACTTCGTCGCGCTGACGGCGGCGCCGCACGCGGCGGGCGAACGCGTGAACGACGCGTGGCTCGACAGCTTGCGGCAAACCGTGTTGCAGCAGCACGGCGCGGCGGCCAGGACCGTGTTCGAGCTGCCCGCGATCAACCGCGACACGCAGCAGCCCGTCGAGGCGGCCGTGCTGCGCGCGCAGATGAAGCGGCTCAACGCAGGCGGCGTCGTGCATCTGGGCTACGGGCCGGACGATTTCCTCAAGAACCGGCCCGACACGACCGTGCTGCGCGACGTGATGTCGGTGCAGAGCACGCTGCGATCGAATCAGGGAATGTTGGGCTGAGCATCGCGCGCGGGTCTCGATACCCGCGCGATGCGAGCCCGGACCAGGGGACCACAATGAAAAACGTACTGAGCGTCATCTCGAACTTCGTCTTCTACTATCCATTGCTGATGGCGTATCTGTGGATGGTGGGGGGACTGCTGCACTACCTGCTGATCGAGCGCCGCGACGCGGGGCGCAAGGTTGCGCCGCCGCTGCCGGCGTATCCGAAAGTGTCCGTCGTCGTGCCTTGCTACAACGAGGCCGCTAACGTGCGCGAAGTGATCGCGTGCCTCGACAAGCTGAACTATCCGAACTACAACGTCATCGCGATCAACGACGGCAGCCGCGACGAAACGGGTGCGATCCTGAACCAGCTCGTCAACGTGTATCCGAAGCTCGTCGTCGTGCATCAGCATCAGAACGAAGGCAAGGCGATTGGGCTCACGACGGCCGCGATGCTGTCGGATGCTGAGTACCTGATGTGCATCGACGGCGACTCGCTGCTCGACAAGGAAGCGATCGGCTGGATGCTGCGCCACTTCCTCGACGACGCTTCCGTCGGCGCCGTGACGGGCAACCCGCGCATCCGCACGCGCTCGTCGCTGCTCGGCCGCATGCAGGTGGGCGAGTTCTCGTCGATCGTCGGTCTCATCAAGCGCACGCAGCACATGTATGGGCGTCTGTTGACGGTGTCGGGCGTGGTGTCGATGTTCAGGAAGCGCGCGCTGCAGGAAGTGGGCTACTGGAGCTCCGACATGCTGACGGAGGACATCGACATCAGCTGGAAGCTGCAGGTGCAGGGCTGGGGCGTGAACTTCGAATCGCGCGCGCTGAGCTGGATCCTGATGCCCGAAACGTTCCGCGGCCTCTACAAGCAGCGTCTGCGCTGGGCGAAGGGCGGCATCCAGGTGCTGTTCAAATATGCGGGCGCCGTGCTGTCCCGCCGCAACATGATGATGTGGCCGATCTTCGTCGAGTACGCAACCAGCATCGTGTGGGCGTATTGCATGCTTTTCACGCTCGTGATGATGGCGGCCACCGCGCTCTTCACGCTGCCCGAAAGCTGGCGCTTCGCGTTCGTGCCGCGCGGCACGGGTGTGCTGCTGTTCGCGACCTGCTGCGTGCAGATTCTGCTGGGCTGCCTGATCGACCGCCGTTACGACAAGAACCTGCTGCGCTATTTCATCGACACCGTCTGGTATCCCGCGGCGTTCTGGGCAATCAGCATGATCGCATCCGTGATCGCGCTGCCGGGCGTGGTCAGCCAGCGCCGCAGAAAGCGCGCGCGCTGGGTGAGCCCCGATCGCGGCATCCGCTCGAGCGGCGCCGTGGTGGCGGATGCATCGGCTGCGCTGCTCGCGCAACCTCTCACGCAACCCCTCGCGCAACCTGTCACGCAGCAAACTGAATGAAGCAGTGAAGCACGTGGGATGAAGCACTCGAATTGACAACGCAAGTCAACAGTCTCAGGGGAACACAAACATGGAATACCCGATCATCGATGTTTCGAAGCAGTCCGTCGCACAGTTCGCCACGGATTCCAGCAAGGCGAAGGCCGTGCGCTCGGTCGCGTGGTATCGCTTCGTGCGGCCGACGCTCGTGCTCGGCACGTGGGCGCTCGCCGCGCTGTATATCCGCTGGTGTCTCGCGAACGCGAGCGAGGAGGAGCTGTCGCTCGATGCATTCATGCCCGGCATCGCGGGCATCGCCATCGTCGTGCTGGCGATGGTGCTGTGGACCTTCGGCCGCCAGATGGACGCGATGAACGCACACCGCGTGCGCCGCATGCCGCAGACGAGCGAGGTCTCGCAGCCGCATACCACGCACGAAATTCCGGAAGGGGATGCAGGCCGCTGCCTCGTCGCGTATCACGACGACGACGGCATGATCTCGCACGTGACGAGCGTGCCCGAGTTCGAGCGTCAGGCCGCGTAAGCGGCGCGCGCTCAAACAGTACAGGCAGACAGTACAGACACACGCACTCACGGAGACCACCATGTGCGGAATCGTAGGAGCAGTGGCACAGCGCGACATCGTCGGCGTGCTGACGGAAGGGCTGCGCCGGCTCGAATACCGGGGGTATGACTCGTGCGGCGTCGCCGTCCTGCAGCACGGCGCGCCGCGCCGCGTGCGCAGCATCGAGCGCGTCGCGAATCTCACCGGGCAGGTGCAGGAAGCGCGTCTGTCGGGCACGATCGGCGTCGCGCACACGCGCTGGGCGACGCATGGCGCGCCCGTCACCGACAACGCGCACCCGATCTTCTCGCGCGACGACATCGCGCTCGTGCACAACGGCATCATCGAAAATCACGAGCCGCTGCGCGACGAACTCAAAGCGCTCGGCTACGCGTTCGAATCGGATACCGACACGGAAGTGATCGCGCATCTGATTCATCACACGCGCGAACAGGATCCGTCGCGCGATCTGCTGACCGCCGTGCAGCGCGCGCTGCCGCGTCTGCGCGGTGCATATGCGATCGCCGTGTTCGCGCGCAACGAACCCGACCGCGTGATCGGTGCGCGCGTCGGTTCGCCCCTCGTGATCGGGGTGGGCGAGCGCGGCAACTATCTGGCGTCGGACGCGATGGCGCTGTCGGGCACCGCCGAGCATTTCATCTTCCTCGAAGAGGGCGATGTCGCCGTGCTGTCGTGCGACGGCGTGCATATCGTCGACCGCGACGGCGCGAGCGTGCGCCGCGAAGTGCAGGCGCATCACGCGAGCCACTACACGGCCGAGCTCGGCCCGTATCGCCACTACATGCAGAAGGAAGTCTTCGAGCAGCCGGACGTGGTCGCCGACGCGACCGAGCGCATTCGCGCCATCACGCCCGCACTGTTCGGCGCGAATGCGCAGCGCGCATTCAGCGAGATCGACTCGTTGCTGCTGCTCGCGTGCGGCACCAGCTACTACTCCGCGCTGACGGCGAAGTACTGGTTCGAATCGATCGCGGGCATTCCGACGCAAGTGGAAATCGCCAGCGAATACCGCTACCGCGAGAGCGTGGTGAATCCGTGCGCGATGGTCGTCGTTGTGTCGCAGTCGGGCGAAACGGCCGACACGCTCGCTGCCCTCAAGCATGCACAGGAACTCGGCCATCACCACACGCTGGCCATCTGCAACGTGCCGCACAGTTCGATGATGCGCCTCACGGAACTGCAGTATCCGACGGGTGCGGGGCCGGAGATCGGCGTCGCGTCGACGAAGGCATTCACGACGCAACTCGTCGCGCTGTATCTGCTTGCGCTCACGCTCGGCAAGGAACGCGGCCGCGTGAACGCCGATCAGGAAGCCGAGGCGCTGCAGCAGCTGCATCATTTGCCTGCCGCGCTCAATAGCGTGCTGGCGCTGGAGCCGCAGATCGTCGCGTGGGCGCAGGCGCTGGCCCGCAAAGATCACGCTCTGTTCCTCGGGCGCGGCGTGCATTACCCCATCGCACTGGAAGGCGCGCTCAAGCTCAAGGAAATCTCGTACGTCCACGCGGAAGCGTATCCGGCAGGCGAGCTGAAGCATGGGCCGCTCGCGATCGTCACGAACGAGATGCCCGTCATCACGATCGCGCCGAACGATGCGCTGCTCGAAAAGCTCAAGTCGAACATGCAGGAAGTGCGCGCGCGCGGCGGCCAGCTGTACGTGCTCGCCGATGCGGGCACGAAGATCGAAAGCAGCGAAGGCCTGCGCGTCATCCACCTGCCCGGGCACTACGGCCCGCTGTCGCCGATCCTGCATGTGGTGCCGCTGCAGTTGCTCGCGTATCACACAGCCTGCGTGCGCGGCACGGATGTCGACAAGCCGCGCAACCTCGCGAAGTCGGTCACGGTGGAGTGAAGCACGCTCATGCGGATCCTCTTTGCAGTGCTCACCGTGGTGACGGCCACGGCGGCTGCGATCTGGCTCGTGCCGCCCGCGCATGCGGGCGGCACGAAGACAGCGAAGGCAGCCAAAGCCGCCGCCGTGCCGACGGGCGACCTGCGCGCCTATATGCACGGCATCGGCGCGGTCACGGATGCGCAAGGCGTGACCACCGTGTTCTTCAGCAGCTCGGGCCTGCCGCCGCGCGGCGCGGGACGCGACCGCAACTGGACGCACGACGTGTACGTCGCGCGCTGGACGCCGAACCAGCCGAAGCTCGACCGTCCGCGCGTTTTCATCAGCCGGCCCGAGGCGCAGGAGCCCGTGTCCGTTGCGCAGAATGACACGGGCCGCGTGATGGTGTCGTTCGAGGACGGCTGGAATACGCCGAATGAAGTGAGCCAGCGCTACGGCGTCTACACGTCCGGTCTGAAGGACGTGAAGCCTTATCCGAACGATGTGCTGTCGGGCGGACACTCGGGGCATGTCGCCGCCGTCGGCTCGCGCTTCGTCGTGTTCTATTCGAACGACTGGGTGAACGGCGGCGGCGTCGACAACCTCGGCACGGGCAACGGCGTGTACGTCAAAACCTACGACGCCGACGGCGCGCTGTTGCAGGCCGTCGACGTCGCGCCGCGCACGCGCGAATGGTGGCCGATGATCGCCGGTTCGCCGGCGCGCGCGCTGCTCGTGTGGCAACAGTACGTGAGCGGCGAGACCTACGCGCGGCTGAAGGTCGCGACGTTCGATCCGTCGACGGGCGCATTGAGCGCGCCGCGCGTGATCGGCGAGCGGCTGCAGTACTACACGTATTCGGCCGCGTACGTGCCCGCCGTCGACCGCTTCATCGTGGTCGCCACCGACGACAGGGGCAAAGGCTTCGCGCAGCTGATCGACGCGAACGGCCAGACGACGGCGGCGCTCGATTGCATGCCGGCGTCCGTGCGCGAGGCGGGCGTGGCCGTGATGGGCGAGCGGGCGTTCGCGCCGGCGCAGGATGGACGGCTGCTGCATCTGAAGCTCACGCCGGCCTCGATCGAACTGGCGGGCACGCAGCCGTCGCCGATCGCGTGGACCTACACGGGCAGCGTCGGGCTGGTGCGCTCGCGGACCCGGTTGCACTGGGTCGCGACGAGCCCCAAAGGGCTGCAGGAAGCGGACTTCGATCTGACGGCCGCGAAGGCGCCCGGTGCGAAGGATCTCTGCAAGGGTTGAACGCTGCGGAGAAGGGCGCCAGCGGGCTCGTCAAAGCCCGCTGGCGCCCCATTTTGTATCGGTGTACGCGCCGGATACATTGGGACACAAAGCCCGCGCGACGCCGGGGTATAAATGCGGTCATCGCATTCAGGAGACTGTCATGACCACCCAATTCCACCAAGGCTCATGCCATTGCGGCGCCGTCAGATTCGAAGTCGAGACGCCCGTCGCGCCCGCCGCGCGCTGCAACTGCAGCCTGTGCCGCCGCAAGGGCGCGCTGATGTCGCCGTTCTTTCCCGCCGGTGCGCTGCGCATCCTGTCCGGTCAGGACGACCTGACGCTCTACCAGTTCAATACGCGCGTCGCGAAGCATTACTTCTGCAAGCACTGCGGCATCTATCCGTTTCATCAGACCCGCAAGGACCCGAACCTGTGGCGCGTGAATATCGGCTGCCTCGACGGCGTGGATCCGTATGCGCTCGAGGCGTCGGTGTCGGACGGCGCGAGCCTGTCCGTGGTCGAGGACGCGTAAGATAAGCGAACCCCTGGCAGGCGAAGGAGCCTTGTGTGGACAAAACGGATCACGTCCTGATCGTCGACGACGACCGCGACATTCGCGAGCTGGTCGGCACGTACCTCACCCGGAACGGCGTGCGCGTGACGCTCGCGTCGGGCGGCCGGCAGATGCGTGCGGCGCTCGCCGACGAGCGGCCCGACCTGATCGTGCTCGACCTGATGCTGCCGGGCGAGAGCGGCCTCGACCTGTGCCGCGAACTGCGCGCGGGCGAATTTCAGACCGTGCCCGTTCTGATGCTGACGGCGCTGAGCGAGGAGACCGATCGCGTCGTCGGACTGGAGATGGGCGCCGACGATTACCTCGCGAAGCCCTTCGCCGTGCGCGAACTGCTTGCGCGCATCCGCGCCATTCTGCGCCGCGCGCGCATGATGCCGCCCGGCAACACGAGCGAGCCGGCGGGCGGCGCGCATTTCCTGCGCTTTGGCGACTGGCGCCTCGATACGATCGGCCGCAACCTGATCGACAGCGACGGCACGCTGGTCGCGCTGAGCGGCGCCGAATACCGGCTGCTGCGCGTGTTCGTCGACCATCCGCAGCGCGTGCTGACGCGCGACCAGCTGCTGACGCTCACGCAAGGCCGGCAGACGGAGCCGTTCGACCGCTCGATCGATCTGCTCGTGAGCCGCGTGCGCCAGCGTCTGAACGACGATGCGCGCGAGCCGCGCTACATCAAGACGCTGCGCAACGAAGGCTATGTGTTCTCGTCGCTCGTCACGCCGGAGGATCAGGGCGGATGAGCACGGCAACGGCCTGGATGGGCGGCATGTGGCGGCCGCGCACGCTGTTCGTGCGGCTGTCGCTGATCTTCGTCGCGGGGCTGCTCGCCGCGCAGACACTGTCGTTCTGGCTCACGATGACCGAGCGCAACGAAGCGACCATGCACGTGATGGTCGGCTACATCGGTCAGGAAGTGACGAGTTCCGTCGCGCTGCTCGACCGTCTGACACCCGCCGAGCGCGAGGAATGGCTGCCGAAGCTCGGGCGGCGAAGCTATCGTTTCGAGCTCCGTCCGGGCACGAGCGGCATGCCGCCGGACGCGAAACTGTCGCAGGAAATCGGTGCGTCGATTGCGAAGGACATCGGCTCGAAATACAAGGTGACGGCCAATGCGGTGCCGGGCGAGACCGAGCATCTGGAAGTGCATCTGACGCTCAGCGACGGCACCCCGCTCACCATCGACATGCATCCGATGCACGGCATTCCGCTCTCGCCGTGGCTGCCGCTCGTGCTGGCCGCGCAACTCGCGCTGCTTGCGGGCTGCGCGTGGCTCGCCGTACGTCTCGCGACGCGGCCGCTCGAGCGTCTTGCGCGCGCCGCCGACACACTCGGCCCCGATCTCGCGCCCGCCGCGCTGCCCGAAGACGGCCCGGAAGAAGTGGCGCGGGCGTCGAAGGCGTTCAACTCGATGCAGGCGCGCATCGGCATTTATATGCGCGAACGCCTGCAGATTCTCGCGGCGATTTCGCACGACCTGCAAACGCCCATCACGCGCATGCGGCTGCGCGCCGACATGCTCGAAGACGAGACCGAGCGCGCGCGGCTGCAAAAGGATCTGAAGGAGATGGAGCTGCTCGTGCGCGAAGGCGTCGCGTATGCGCGCACGCTGCACGGCGCCGACGAGAAACCCGTTCGCGTGAATCCCGACGCGCTGATCGAGAGCATCGTCAACGATTATGCCGATGCGGGCGACCGCGTCACGCTGAACGGGCACGTCGGCGCAGCCGTGACGACGCGCCCGCAGGCGCTGCGGCGCATTCTCGGCAACCTGGTCGACAACGCGCTCAAATACTCGGGCGGCGAAGAGGTCAACGTCGAAGTCTCCGTCGACGACCCGCGTGCGCCGCGCTGGTCGATCGTCGTGCTCGATCGCGGCCCCGGCATTCCGCAAGAGCAACTCGATGCCGTGTTCCAGCCGTTCTATCGCGTCGAAAACTCGCGCAATCGCGAGACGGGCGGCACGGGCCTCGGCCTCGCGATCGCGAAGCAGCTCGCGCAGTCGATGAACGCGACGCTCACGCTGCGCAACCGCGAAGGCGGCGGCCTGGAAGCGCGCCTCACGCTGTAACGCCCGTTCCCGTCTTCTGCTTCGTTGCCGCGCGCACAGGGTCGCGCAGACGATCTCGCACATAAGCGACGAAGCGAGTCACGACAGGGTCGTCGCGCTCCGTCTGCCACGCCAGACCGACGCGCCACTGCGCGGACGCATCCTTCAGCCGCAGCACCTTCGCGTCGCGCAGCAGATGCTCGGCGCGTGACGGCACGAACGCGACGCCGACACCCGCCGCGACGGCGGCCAGCACCGACTGGATGTCGTCGGCCTGCTGGATCACGCGCGGGACGAAGCCGCGCTCCGCGCACCATGCGTCGATCATCGCCGCCGTGCCCGGCCCGCGGCTGCGCGCGAGCGCGACGAAGCCCAACTCGTTGAATTCGTCCAGCTTCGCGGGCAGGCGTTTCCACCTGGCCTGCGGCGGCATTGCGAGCCCGAGCGACTCGTCGATCACGGCAAACGCCGACAGACCGTCGGCGGCGGGCAGGCGCACGAAGCCCACATCGAGCTTGCGGGCAAACATCCGCCGCGTCTGTTCCGCCGACGACAGGTCGTTCAGCGTGACGCCGATCTGCGGATTGGCCGCGCGATAGGCGGCGATCAAAGGCGGCGCGAGCGTGAGCGTCGACAGACACAGCCCGATGCGCAGATGACCGCGCCGCCCGCTGCTCGCCTCGCGCGCGCGGGCCAGCATGTCGTCGGCATCGCGCACCAGCGCTTCGGCGTCGGGCAGGAACGCTTCGCCGAATGCGGTCAGCCCGGCGCCGTGACGGCCGCGCTCGAACAGCCGCCCGCCAAGACTCTCTTCGAGCGCGACGATCTGCTTGCTCAGCGCTGGCTGGCTCAGATGCAAGGCGTCGGCGGCGCGCCCGAAATGGCGCAGATTCGTCACGGTCAGGAACGCTCGCAGCAGGCGGATTTCCATTCTTCGCAGTTATCGTATCGATTGGATTATTCATTTTACTTATCGATGCGCGAACGGTCCAATGGAGTCATTCCATCGATCTCCCCGCCAGGTTCGCCATGTCTTCGTTGCCCACTGCGCCGCTGCGCGTCGCGTCGATTCCCTTTGCCGCGCGTCACGGTGAGACCGAACAGAACGTCGCGCGCGTCGTCGCGCGGATCGAGCGGGCCGCGCGCGAGCGCATCGGCCTCGCGGTGTTTCCCGAAGCGTGTCTGACGGGCGGCGTCGGCGGACGCGTGTTCACGCCGACGTGCAGGATGCGCCGCGGGCAGATCAAGGCGTTCGCGGCGAGCGTCGACGGTGCGCACGTGCGGGCCGTCGCCGACGCCGTCGAACGAACGGGCGTGGCGGCGGGTGTCGGACTGATCGAGCGTGCCGGGAACGGCGATCTGTACAGCAGCTACGTCGTCTGCCTGCCGTCGGGCGAGCGGCACGTGCATCGCAAGCTGCATGCGGATGGGCAGCCGCATCTCGCCAGCGGCGACCGCTTCACGGTATTCGACATGGATGGAGGCTGGCGGCTCGCCGTGCTGGTCGGCGGCGACAACTATCTGGTTGAGAACGCGCGGATGGCGGCGTTGCTCGGCGCGGGCCTGCTGCTCGCCCCGCACGCGCAGTCGGATGCGACCGATCGGGCAGGCGCATGGGTGCGTCGCACGTTGCCGGCGCGTGCGCTCGACAACGGCCTGTTCGTCGTCTACAGCGACGAAGGCGAGGGCGCCATCGTCGATCCATGCGGGCAGATCGTCGCGCAGCGCACAGGCGGCGACGGGACGATCCCGGCGCAACTCGATCCGGCGCTGCTCGGCACGAGTCCCGCGCACGGCTGGCTCGAGTCGCGGCGCCCCGATCTGTATGGGCGGCTCGCGCACGATTCGCGCGCAGGCATGCCGTCGTCCGACGCGCGTACCGCACGCGCTCGCGGCGCCGTCGCCGTGAGCTTCGCGGTCGTGAGGCGCAACGGCTGACGTCACGTCGCGATCTGGAGTCACACAAGAGGAGCAATATACGCAGATCGATAACAGCGCATTTTTTTCGCGCCCTATACTGAATCGATCCTTCCTCTTCGAAAGCAGGCCATGCGTCGTTTATCAGTCAGACGGTCGCCGATTCACGGCAAAGGTGTGTTCGCGCTCTGCTCGCTCGCGGCGGGCGAACGCATCATCGAATATAAGGGCGAAGTGACGTCATGGCGACGCGCCGCGCGGCGCATCGAACGCGACGGCGAGTACGGGCATACGTTCGTGTTCGGCCTGTCGGATGGGCGGGTGATCGACGGCAGTGTCGGCGGCAATAGCGCGCGCTGGCTCAATCATGCGTGCAAGGCCAACTGCGAGGCGGTCGAAATCGACGGACGCGTGTTTATCGAAGCCGCCGTCGATATCCAGATCGGTGAAGAGCTGCTGATCACGTATGGCCTCGCCGTCGACGATCCGCAAGACGAAGAAACACGCCGCCAGTATGTGTGCCGCTGCGGCTCGGCGGCATGCCGCGGCACGATGCTCGCCGGTATGGACGAGGCGCGCTTTTAGGTGTGATACCGGGACGGCCGGGTTCGGAAAGGGCGACTTCCCGCCTGTGATACAGTGCGCGCAGCGTTCCAGAGAGGCGTCCATGACAAACCGACCACGGAAGACCCTGCAGTCCCCGGCACCGGCCTTGCCGATGTTGCTGGTGGAACTCGAAGCATCGCTGCCGTCGCTGATGACGCAGCCCGCGTCCTTTTCGACGGCGCTCGCACGCGTCTGCCGCGGCCTCGAGCGGGCTGGCGCGCCGATCCGCCAGCGCAAGCCCCGCGCGGCGCGGCCCGCGCGCGCCAAGGCAGTGAAGCTCGACATGCCGATGTCGCTGCCGCTCTTTCCCTGATGCACGAATGAGCCACGCCCGCCATGCGGCGAGTGGCGCCTGAGCATCGACTTTGCCCTTTGCAGCCGGTTGGCGCGCTCGCATGCCGCGAGACGCGCTCGAACGCGCCTCGCCTCACGCCCACATTTAGTGCGTGTGATAAAAGCCGTCGGTCACCGAGTTCTGCAGCACACCGTCGACGTACACATCCACGGGTTCGCCGTCCGGCGAGATGAGGATGGCGCCGTTGTTGTG
This sequence comes from Paraburkholderia azotifigens, assembly GCF_007995085.1. GTDB lineage: Bacteria > Pseudomonadota > Gammaproteobacteria > Burkholderiales > Burkholderiaceae > Paraburkholderia > Paraburkholderia azotifigens. The sequence continues at coordinate 852,844 of NZ_VOQS01000001.1, read as the reverse complement.
CTGGCCGGGCAGCTTCATGCGGCCGCCGTGAATGTCGGCCATGGTCTTGCTGTCGAGTTCGGTCGATGCGCTGAGGTCGTGGATCGTCAACGTCTTCATGATGCGTCTCCTTGAGCGGAATGATTGAAGGTTCGGATAAGCGGCCGGCGCGCTTGTGCCGGACAGTGCGAATCTCGTGCCATCGATGTATTGCGCGGGAGCAGGGCGCTGCGACAGGCTTCGCCGCGTATCGACGTCGAAACGTGGACGACGCAACGTTGTCATGCGCCCGTCATAGTTGACACGAGTGTTGGACATGCGCCGACAGCGCGGCGTCAGGACGTCAGCGTCAGGACGTCGACGTCATCTCGCCCGCGCGCATCGGGCACGCGCGGAAACGCGATCTGCACGGCGAGGCCGCGCCGCCCGATGCCCGAGCCGATATGAATCTGCGCGTTGAAATGCGCGGCGATGCGCGCGACGATCGACAGCCCGAGTCCGCTGCCGTTGCCGCTTGCCGTTGCCGATGCGCCGCGGAAGAAGCGGTCGGTGAGGCGCAGGCGTTCTTCGTCGGAGACGCCGGGGCCGTTGTCCGACACTGTGATCGACACCGTTTGCGCGTCGGCCAGCACGCTGATGTGCACGCGTCCGCCGGCGTCGCCGTACTTGATCGCGTTGTCGAGCAGGTTGTCGATCAGCGTGCGCGCCAGCACGCGGTCGCCGTAGACCTCGGCACTGGCGTCGCCCGTGAGCGCGACGCTCATCGACTTTTCTTCGGCATACGGCGCGCGAAACGCGATCGCCTCGCCCGCAATGTCGTGCAGCCTGACGCGCGCGATCGTCACCGTGTCGCGTTCGTCGAGCCGCGCGAGCAGCAGCAACTGCTCGGCGAGATGCGCGCTGCGGTCGACGCCCTGAACCACGCGCCGCATCGCCAGCTGCTGCTGCGCGCCGTCGTGCGCGGCGAGCGCCACTTGCGCCTGGACCTTGATCGCGGCGAGCGGCGTCTTCAGTTCGTGCGCGGCGTCCGCCGTGAACGCGCGCTCGCGCAGGATCGACCGCTGCAGGCGTGCGAGCAGCTGGTTGATGGCATCGACGAGCGGCCGGACCTCGGCGGGCGACGGATTGACGTATATCGGTTCGAGATTGCGGCTGTCGCGCATGCGCACGGCCTTCGAGATCGCCGACAACGGCCTGAAGCTATGGCCGATGCTGAACCACACGAGCAGCGCGAGCACGGGCAACGCGAGCGCCATCGGCCGGGCGATCCGGCTGGCGACGCCCGCGGTCAGGTCGCTGCGCGTGTTGGCCGGCTCGAACACGCGCACGCTGCGGCCCGTCGCGCTGTCGTTCAACGCGTAAGCCCGCCACGGCTGGCCGTCGACCTTCAGCGTATGCACGCTTTCCGCTGTTTCGTCCGGACTGGCGGAGTGACGCATTGCCGCGATGCCGGCGCTGGCGACCACTACCTGACCCGCCGCGTCGCGCACTTCGAACAGCGCATAGCGGGGTTGCGCATCGGAGTCGTCGTCGACGGCGGGCGATGCACGCGTGTATTCGTTGCGCACGTCGATGCCCGTGGCGGCGAGCTTCGCCAGATTGGCGCCGTCGAGCTGGATCAGCAGATGCGCGAGCTGGATGAGGCGTGCGTCGTCCCATGCGTCGACTTCGCGCGTCGAATTGGCAAAACTCCACGCGAACATGACGGCCCACACGGCGCCCACGCTGACGAGGATCAATCCCATCAGCCGCCGGCGGATCGATGTCGACGTCGCGCGCGGCTGCGTCATGTCTTGTCCACGACGTAGCCGAACCCGCGCACCGTGCGGATCACATCGCCGCCGAGCTTCTTGCGCAGGTTCGAGACATGGACTTCGATCGCATTGCTCTCGACTTCTTCATGCCAGCCGTACAGGCTTTCCTCGATGCGCGCGCGCGGCTGCGGCACGCCGGCGTGCGTGAGCAGATGGATCAGCACGGCCCATTCGCGGGCGGTGAGGGGGACGCGCGCGCCGTCTTTCGACACCGTCTGCGCGACGGGATCGACGGTCAGGCCGCGCCATGCAATCAGTTCGGCGCTGCGGCCCTGCGAGCGGCGGATCAGCGCGCGGCAGCGCGAGATGAGTTCCGCGAGATCGAACGGCTTGCCGAGGTAGTCGTCGGCGCCCGCGTCGAGGCCGCGCACCTTGTCGGCGGCCGTGTCCTTCGCGGTGAGCACGAGCACGGGAATGTCGTTGCCGCGCAGCCGCAGCGACTTCAGCAGATCCATGCCGGAGAGTTTGGGCAAGCCGAGATCGAGGATCACGAGCAGATAGTGCGTGGTCGCGAGCGCCAGGTCCGCATGCTGGCCGTCGCGGGCCCAGTCGACGGTAAAGCCCGCGTTGCGCAGCGCGACTTCCAGTCCGCTGCCGATCAGGTCGTCGTCTTCAACGAGAAGAATGCGCATGATGTCGTTGTCCGACTGTTCGGGGCATGTCATATCGACTCGCAGTCTAGCGCGGATACGGTCCGTGTATATGCGCTTTCCGCCATTTGCGTGATGTTAAGCTTGTCTTCAGGTTCGCACCGTTAGCATCCCGCGTTCTGCGCGCACTTTTGTCTGCGTTTTGAATATTTTCGCGCTGCGTCATTCCAACGAGATCGATCATGAACCTCAATACCCTCGCACGACGTCCCGCCTACGACGGCTTTGCGCGCCTGCTGCACTGGCTGATTGCGCTGCTCATCGTCGCGCAGTTCGTAATCGGCTGGATCATGCCCGACGTGCATCGCGACACCTTGCCGAACGGATTGATCGCGTGGCATCTCGGCGTCGGCGCGGCGATCGTCGCAGCCGTGGCATGCCGGATCATGTGGCGCGCGACGCATGCGCCTCAACCCGCCGAGCTGTCGCGCGCGCTCACGCTGATGTCGCACCTCACGCATGCGCTGTTGTACCTGCTGCTCATTGCCGTCCCGCTGGCGGGCTGGGCGAACGCGTCGTCGCGCGGCTGGGCGGTGAAGCTGTTCGGCGTCGTTCGCTATCCTGACCTGACGCAGTCCGGCTCGCCGACGGGCCATGCACTCGGCGATGTGCACAGCGTGCTCGCGTGGGTGATGCTCGCGTTGATCGCGCTGCATGTGTGCGCCGCGCTGTTTCATCGTGTCGTGCTGAAAGATGACGTGTTGCAGCGGATGCTCCCGTAAGTCATCAGCAATGTAGTGCAAGCAAGATGAAAAACCCCTTGTTTTAGCGGCTTAATATTCTCTTCAGAATCGCCTCGCTACCATCGGTGCGTCGTATCCAGCGAATGTGGACACGTTGAAATCCGTCGCACCGTCACGCTGACTTCATCTTTGCGGAGTAGGCACACGGACGGCTGCGCACCATGTAAGGCTGGCCGGGTGATGAAGCAAACCACCGTTCAAATGATTCGCGCGCACATCGTGACGGCTTCCGTGGCCGCGACGACGATCGACGTATTCGTCGTCAGCCTGCTGTTCTTCTGCAAGTTTCCCGAGACGCTGTTCGAGACCACGTCATTCCGCGTGCTGACCTGCGTGCTGCTGGTGACGGCTGTTCTGGTTACGCGCCATGCGGCCCGCATCGCGTTTCGCGCGGCCGTGAAGCGCCGTCATGCGCATTTCATCGGACCGCGCCGCGACGCCGTGTGCGTATCCGCGTTCTGTCCGGCGCGAAGACTCGTCATTCTTCATCTGCATTTCACCGGCATGCCTTACGTTCCCGTCCATGCGACGGGTTGGTGACAGCCGCCGCTGAGGTATACGTGGCTGCGGCGTCGACGTGACGCACAGCTTTCAGGTTTTCAGCCGGAGCAATCGAAAACATGCAGGACGCGCTGCTGCACATCTACTGGCTGCCGATGGCGCTGGCGTTCGGCGCCGCGCTCTATGCCGTCGTGGCCGTGGTCGCGACGTGCATCTCGACGACGCGTGTCGCCGCGCGCGAGCGCCGCTCCGCGCCGACGCCCGTCAGCGTGCTCAAGCCGCTGTGCGGCGCCGAACCGCGGCTTTTTGAAAACCTCGCGACGTTCTGCGAGCAGACGCATCCGTGCTTCGAAGTGATCTGCGGCGTGTCGCGTACGGACGATCCCGCCATCGCGGTCGTTCATCGGTTGCAGGCCACCTATCCGCACTGCCGGATTTCGCTGGTGGTCGATCCGCGCATTCACGGCACCAACCTGAAGGTGAGCAACCTGATCAATCTGGCGCAATGGGCGCGCCATGACGTATTCGTGCTCGCCGACAGCGACATCGCTGTCGAGCGCGACTATCTGGAACGCGTATGCGCGCCGCTCGCCGATCCGTGCGCGGGCATCGTCACCTGTCTGTATCGGGCGAAAGGCATTGCGGGTTTCTGGTCGCGCGTGGGCGCACAGTTCATCAACGAGTGGTTCGTGCCGTCGGTACGCATTGCGCATGCGTTCGGCTCGACGCGCTTCGGCTTCGGCGCCACGCTCGCGCTGCGGCGCGCGACGCTCGAACGTCTGGGCGGCTTCGAACGGCTGAGCAACACGCTCGCCGACGACTTCTGGCTCGCCGAACACGTGCGCGAACTGGACCTGACGACGGTGCTGTCGCCCGTGGTCGTCGAGACGGACGTGACGGAAAGCACGCTCGCCGCGCTGTGGGATCGCGAGACGCGCTGGCTGCGCACGATCCGCTCGGTGAACCGCGCGGGCTTCGCGTTCCTGTTCGTGACGATCACGCTGCCGTGGATCGTCTGCGGCGCGTGGCTCGCTTTCGCGCTGCACGGCGCGCCCGTGCATGCCGCCGTGCCCGTCGCGCTGGTCGCGGCGGCCGTGACGGGCGTCGGCGCGCGTGTCATCCTGCATGCCATGATGAGCGGGGAGCGCGGCATGTTCCGGCGCGATCTCGCGCTGATGCCCGTACGCGATGCATTGCTGTTTGCACAATGGATGGCGGGGTCGTTCGGCTCGACGGTGGTGTGGCGCGGCGTGCGCATGCCCGTCGAGGACACGGACGGCCCGGCGGCGGTTTTCCGGCACGAACCGGTCAAGGCATTCGAAGTATCCGACGGCCGCTGAGCGCAACGATGTCATCGCGTGCACTCGGCTCACTCAAAACTCGTGGAAAACGAAGATGAAGAAGACGTTATTTTTGCAGGCGCCGTCGTACGACGGTTTCGACGGCGGCGCGGGGTCGCGCTATCAGGCCAAGCGCGAAATCCGTTCGTTCTGGTATCCGACGTGGCTCGCGCAGCCCGCCGCGCTCGTGCCGGGGAGCCGGGTGCTCGATGCGCCCGCCGACGGCCTGTCCGTCGAAGCGTCGCTTGCCATCGCGCAGGAATATGAACTGGTCGTGATTCACACGAGCACGCCGTCGTTTCCGACGGACGCGCTGTTCGCGGAGCAATTGAAGGCGCGCGCGCCGAAGGTGCTGGTCGGCATGGTCGGCGCGAAGGTCGCCGTCGATCCGCATAACTCGCTGACCGCGAGCGAGGCGATCGATTTCGTGTGCCGCGAAGAATTCGACTTCACGTGCAAGGAAATCGCCGAAGGGCTGCCGTTCGCGCAGATCCAGGGCTTGAGCTATCGCGCGGCGGACGGTTCGATCGAACATAACGAAGCGCGCCCGATCCTCGAGAACATGGACGAGCTGCCGTTCGTTGCGCCCGTCTACAAACGCGATCTGAAGATCGACAACTATTTCATCGGCTATCTGAAGCATCCGTATGTGTCGATCTATACGGGACGCGGCTGCCGTTCGCGCTGCACGTTCTGCCTGTGGCCGCAGACGGTGGGCGGGCATCGCTATCGCACGCGCTCGGTCGAGAACGTGCTCGAAGAAGTGAAGTGGATTCGCGACAACATGCCCGAAGTGAAGGAGATCATGTTCGACGACGACACCTTCACCGACTTCAAGCCGCGCGTGGAAGAGATCGCGCGCGGTCTCGGCAGGCTCGGCGTCACGTGGTCGTGCAACGCGAAGGCGAACGTGCCGTACACGACGCTCAAGATCATGAAGGAAAACGGCCTGCGCCTGCTGCTGGTCGGCTATGAATCGGGCGACGACCAGATCCTGCTCAACATCAAGAAGGGCTTGCGCACGGATATCGCGCGGCGCTTTTCCGAAGACTGCCGCAAGCTCGGCATCAAGATTCACGGCACCTTCATTCTCGGTCTGCCGGGCGAAACCAAAGAGACGATCGCGAAGACCATCGAGTACGCGAAGGACATCAATCCGCACACCATTCAGGTGTCGCTCGCGGCGCCCTATCCGGGCACGACGCTCTACAAGCAGGCAGTCGACAACGGCTGGCTCGAAGAGAACAAGGTGATCAACCTCGTCAGCAAGGAAGGTGTGCAGCTCGCGGCAATCGGCTATCCGCATCTGTCGCGCGAAGAGATCTATCATCATCTCGAACAGTTCTACCGGCAGTTCTATTTCCGGCCGTCGAAGATCTGGGAAATCGTGCGCGAAATGCTGGTGAGCTGGGAGATGATGAAGCGCCGTCTGCGCGAAGGCGTCGAATTTTTCCGCTTCCTGCGGGCCCACGAGGCATGACGCAACGTGCGACGCACACGCCGCGACGCGCATTGATCGTGACGGCCGACGACTTCGGCCTGCACACACGCATCAACGAAGCTGTCGAGCGCGCGCATCTGCATGGCATCCTGACCTCGGCGAGCCTGATGGTGTCCGCGCCGGCCTCGGCGGATGCCGTGCATCGCGCGCGGCAGTATCCGAGCCTGCGTGTCGGTCTGCATATCGTGCTCGCCGACGGCGTGCCCATGCTGGCTAGCCACCTCGTTCCCGCGCTCGTCGACCGGCACGGACGGCTCGGCGACCGGATGGTGCGCGACGGCTTCCGCTTTTTCCTGCTGCCCGAAGTGCGCCGCCAGCTGAAGGCGGAGATCCGCGCACAGTTTCAGGCGTTCGCGCGCACGGGGCTCACGCTCGATCACGTGAACACGCACAAGCACTTTCATCTGCATCCGACCGTGCTCGCGCTGATCATCGAAGTGGGCAGCGAATACGGCCTGAACGCGATGCGTCTGCCCTATGAACACGGCGCGCCGGCGTGGATCCGACCCTGGATGGCCCGGGTGCGCAAGCAGCTGGATAATGCGGGAATCGCGCACAACGACTATGTGATCGGCATGTCGCAGACGGGAAATATGGACGAAGCGGCGCTGCTGGCCGCGCTCGCGCGCCTGCCGCAGGGCGTGGGCGAGATTTACTGCCATCCCGCCGTGGCCGGGGAGGGGCCCGTCACGCCCACGATGCAGAACTACCGGCATACGGACGAGTTCGACGCGCTGATGTCCGAGCGCGTCGCCTCGGCGCTGGCGGCGAGCGGCGCGATCACGGGCGGTTTCGCGGATGTGTTCGCGCAACGCGCATACATGTGACGCATATAGGTGATAACGGCAGCGGCCTTGAAACGATGATGAAGTGGCTCAAATGGCTGGGCTTGCCTGCCGGCATCGCGGTGCTGATCGCGCTCGCGCTGCATGGCGGCATGAGCGACGTGCTGCACGCGATCGGCGCGGCGGGCTTCGCGCTGCTGTGGCTCGTGCCGCTGCACGCGCTGCCGCTGCTGCTCGATGCGCAGGCGTGGTGGCTGCTGCTCGGCAGGCGCGCGTCGCTGGCGTATCTGTGGTGGGTCGCGACGGTGCGCGAGGCGGTGAGCCGTCTGCTGCCCGTCGCGAGCATCGGCGGCGAGTTCGTCGGCGTGCGGCTCGCGCGCTGGAAGGTCGACGAGACGAGCGCGGTCGGTGCGTCGGTGATCGTCGAGGTGCTGGTGACGATGGCCGTCCAGTATGTGTTCGCCGCGCTTGGGCTCGTGATGATCGTCGCGCAGACCGGGCACGACGATCTGCTCTTTACGATCGGCGCCGCGTTGCTGCTGTCGTTGCCGTTGCCCGTCGTCGTGTTCGTGCTGCTGCGGCGCGGCGGGCTCTTTCACGCCATCGAACGCTGGTCTGCGCGTCTGCCGATGAGCGCGCACTGGGGCGTCGAGCGCATCGGCGGCGCGCAGCTCGATGCCGCGATCGATACGCTGCTGTGCGAGCCTTTTCTTCTGCTGCGTGCGTTTGTCTGGCAGTTTGCCGGTTATCTGATCGGCGCGTCGGAGGTGTATCTGGCGCTGTGGATGCTCGGGCATCCCGTGTCGGTCGGCGGCGCGATCGCCGTCGAGGCGCTGACGCAGGCGGCGCGGCACGGCGCGTTCTTCGTGCCGTCGGGGCTGGGCGTGCAGGAGGCCGTCGTCGTGCTGCTCGCGCGGCTGTTCGGCGTCGACGAGCAGACGGCGCTGTCGCTGGCGCTCGTCAAGCGGATGCGCGAAGTCGTGTTCGGCTGTCTCGCGCTCGCATCGTGGCAAGCCGCCGAGATCGTGCGCAACCGGCGCGGCGCGTGGCGGCGGGACGCCACGCTGAGACCCGCCGGGCAACGGGTCGTCCGACACCCTGGAGACGCTGGCGAGCGTCGTCGCTCTCGCTGATTTTTCATGCGTAGCGCGTGTTGGCGTGCCGGTTTATCGAATGCGAATCGCAAGCAACCAGGTTCCGGAAATGTGCGGGCCGATGTCATAGGCTGAAAACGAATTCCAGCGATTCGACCGCACAATTCGATCCTGAACGGCACGCATGCCGCCGCGCTCACAGTCACCGATTTCCGCGCTCGATGCGCTCAAGCGCGCCGGCCTGCTCGGCACGGCCGCGCAGCTCGCCGTGCTCGGCTATCTCCAGCGCACGGAGCACGGCCATTTCAGCGCGGAGGAAATTCATCGGCGGATCGCCGCGGGCGGCGAGCGGATGAACCTCTCCACCACGTACCGTGTGCTCAGTCAACTGGTCGACTCGGGCTTTGTCGCCAACGTGCCGCTCGGCAAGCATCACAGCCTCTACGAACTGAATACGGGCAAGGTGCACGATCACCTGGCGTGTGTCGTGTGCGGCCGTGTCGAAGAGTTCTCCGATCCGACGATCAACCGCCGGCGCGCTGCCATCGCGAAAAAATTCGGCAAGCGCTTTGTCGGCACGACGCTGGCGTTGCAGGGCGTGTGCGCGGAATGCACGGCGCGCGCCCATCCGCCGAGGCCGCCCATCCGCCGGGGCCGCGTGCGAAGTGAGCCTGCCTGTGCCCGCTTGCGCCTCCTTGTGCGTGCTGGAAAGGAATGTTTCCACGCGGTGGGTTAATCGCCGGCGCGCGAACCGCTAAAGTAACTCTCGTGCGCGGTGGTTCCCTTCGCGCGCGAGAGAGCTTCCCCCGGTCGCCGCACCCGGCGCCCGGGGTTTTTTTCGATTGCTCCGTTTTTTTGACGCGCGTAACGTAAGCCTGCCTCTTGAGAACAGGCGAGCTTTTTATCAAGCCCCGCGCCGCTCCGATCACGTCCGGCCGGGGCTTCTTTTATGGCCTTCCTGATGGCGTTCGGCTGTTGGCGCATCGAGCGTGACTGACCGCTGACGCATTCCCGTCGTACACTCCCTCATCCATGATCCAGAATCGCTGCGAAAGGGACAGCTCCATGTCGGACGATATGCTCAACACCAGGCGGCTTCGCGACCCGGCGAAGTCGGACCTGCTGCATCTGCTGGACGGCGTCGAGCAGTTCAGCGGCGAGGTGTTTCCCGCCACTCAGGCGTTGTTCGAAAGTCTTGCCTCCGGTCAGGCGCCGCATACGCTCTTTATCACCTGCGCCGATTCACGCGTGTCGCCGGAAATGATTACGCAAACGCATCCGGGCGAGCTGTTCGTGTGCCGCAATATCGGTAACATCGTCCCGGCTTATGGCGAGATGCTGGGCGGCGTGTCGGCCGTCGTCGAGTATGCGGTGCTCGCGCTCAACGTGCGGCAGATCGTGATCTGCGGACACAGTGACTGTGGCGCGATGCGCGGCCTCGCCGGCACGGCGCCGATGACGGCGGAAGACATGCCGACCGTCAACGCGTGGCTGCGCAACGCCGAGACGGCGCGCAGCGTCGTGCAGGCGCGCAAGATCGACAGCGAGCATCTGGTGCAGGCGCTCGTCGAAGAGAATATCCGGCTGCAACTGATGCATCTGCGCACGCATCCGTCCGTCGCGGGACGGCTCGCGCAGAAACGGCTCGATGTGCAGGGCTGGGTGTACGACATCGGGCACGGACGCATCGCTGTGTTCAACGAGGACGACGACCGCTTCGAGAGCCTCGGCGAAGCGCGCGGAAGGCTTCAGCGGCAGCAGGGCGCTTGAGTTTTCGTGCGAGCCGCGCGGTCGTGCTCGCGCTCGCTCGTCTTGAGTTATCGCTAGTCGCCCATTGCCGCCGCGCGTCGCAGGAATCCCATCGCGCGCTCGTTGTCGAGATAGGCGGTATTGAAGCGCACCCACGGCGTCGGCTCGCCGTGCGGCCGGTAGTAGCTGCCCGGCTGCACCGTGATTCCGGCGCGCGCCGCCTCGGCGACGAACACGTCCGAGTTCGGCACGCCGGGCACGCGCGCCCACACGAGCGTGCCGCCGCACGGCTCGTCGAACACCTGCCAGCCGATGTCGGCAAGCAGTTCCACCGCTGTCGCAATGGCGCCGTTCACGCGCCGGCGCAACCGCTCCAGATGCTTGCGATACGTGCCGCGCTCGAGCAGCGCGGCGACGACGCGCTCGCTGAAGCGCGTGCCGCCCAGGCTCGTGAGCGCCTTCACTTCGACGAAATGCTTGATTAGCCCTGCCTCGGCGGCGATATAGCCGAGCCGCAGCGACGACGACAGGCTCTTCGAAAAGCCGCCGATATACACCACGCGCGCGAGCCGGTCGAGCGACGCGAGCCGCTGTGTCGGTATCGCCTGAAAATCCGCGTACACGTCGTCTTCGACGATCATGAAGTCGTGTTCCTGCGCCAGTTGCAGCAGCCGGAAGCCGACGTGCGGCGCGACGTTCGTGCCCGTCGGATTGTGGAAGACGGTGTTGATGAAAAAGAGTTTCGGCCGATGCTCTCTGAGCAATGCCTCGACGGCGTCGGCATCCGGCCCCGTCGACAGGCGCGGCACGCCGACCAGTTCGATGCCTTGCAGCTTGAGCAGCCCGAACAGGTTGAAATAGCCGGGATCCTCGACGAACACCGTGTCGCCCGGCTTGAGCAGCATCCGCACGACGAGGTCGAGCGCCTCGCTCGCGCTGTTCGTCACCATGATGTTCTGCGGCTCCGCGGCCACGCCGACGAACGCGAGGCGCTGTTCGATCTGCAGCCGCAACACCGGGTCGCCCTGCGGAATCGCGTAATCGATCAGGCTGCGCGCGTCCGTGCGCGACGCCTGACGGATCGCCTGCGCAATGCCTTCGACGTCGCGCCACGCTTCGGGGATAAAGCCGATCGACAGGTTCAGCACCTCGTCGGGGCGCTCGAACTGCCGCAGGATCTGATCGGACTCGGGCGTCGCGCGGATCGCGTCGAGCCCGCGGGTGACGCGCGGCGTCTTTTCGAACTGTTCGGCGACGTAATAGCCCGAGCCGTGCTTCGGCTGGAGGAGGCCGCGCGTGGCGAGCCGGTCGTAAGCCTCGATGACGGGAAAGCGGCTGATGTTGTGCTCGGCCGCGAACTTGCGGATAGACGGCAGACGCATGCCCACGCGCAGTTCGCGCGAGAGGATCAGCGCTTCGACCTGACCGACGATCTGTTCGGTCAGCGGGGTAGCCGTTGCGACGTCGAGGGTGATCTTCATTCGCCTCCCGTTCAAAGTGTTCGCGTAAGTTCGCCGAACACTTCGCGCAAATTGATCGAAAGTGTTCATTCCAGTTATCGCAGTTTACCGGAACAATAGGCCCAACGAGTTAGTTTGTTTGCATGATTTTTCGACGGAAAATCGTGTGAAATCAGTGGCTTGTTTAACATTCAAGTCATTCGCCGAACATTGCTGAAAACGAGCGAACACTTTAACCGTTTGTGCAAAAACGGAACTGTACCGACAGAATTTTCGAGGCCGTGCAAAAAAAGATACGGCCCAGCAGAACCTGAGAGAGCAGAACCTGAGAGAGCAGAAGCCAGGCGGAACCTGAGAGAAATAACGAACGGCGGCTATAGACGAGAATCCGACCCGACCGCCCAGACCAGATCGACCTTCAGGCGCGCTCCCCTTTGCGGGAGCGCCCGTTTTGTGCGTCGAAAGCGTCTGGCTGCGGCGTCAGTGCGACACTCGGGCACGCTGTCGGCAACAGCGCGCGCTGCCGCGACGGGCGGTTGCGGGCTGATAAACAACACATGCGTCTGACTGCACCGGAATGGACAGAGAAGCCACTACGGGTGCCGGATCCACGACGGAGAACGGGGCTACATGATTAAGCCTGTTGCGCTCATCGTCCGCCGCCATTGGCGCGGCGATGCTGCCCGCCGCACGGCTCTGGGTTTCTGGCTCCGGGTGTGAAAGAACTGGCCACTTTGGTGGGCAGCTTGGTAAGCAGTGCAGAGTGAACGCTAACCCAAGGAGATTGAAATGACGACCCAAACGCAGGTTCAGCAAATGCAGCCGCAACAGCAATCGCAAGCCCAGTCGCAGACGGACCGACAGGACGACAGGAAGATCACGGTCGTGGTCAAGCCGCGCAAAGCCCGGCCCGTGCTCATTCCGGTTCACCTGTAATCGACCAGCCGGCACTGTTGCGTGCCGGCCACGAACGGAGGCTGTCGTGATGGACGACATTTTTGAACCACAAGCGTTTGTGCTGGCGGGAAAGTGTCTCAGCACGTCGCCTTCGCTCGTCATTGAAGACGACGAGAATCAATACGAATTTCCGGCGTCCGTCGACGGCGAAGACGCGGCGCCCCTCATCAGCGCACTGCGTTCGGGCGTCAAGGCGGAAGAAGTGCTGGCCCGCTACTCGCCGTACGAACAGAAAGTGTTCGACCGTTTGCAGGAACTGCAACTGGTGCGTGCCGTGAAGCCCGCGCTGGCCCGCAGCGGCCTCGACGTGCTGCTCGAACTCGAAGATCTCGCCAACGAACTCCTGTATCGCACGCTCTATACGAACGTGTTCTGGGAGAAGTGCGCGTCCGCGAGCACGCGCGACGACATTCCCCTCAACGTGATCCACGGAATGATCGTGGAGAACTACCATTTCCTGTTTCGCGAAAGCTACTTCGACGCGCCCGTGCTGTCATATGTCGCCAACACGGGCGTGCGGCTCGCGATGAACGAGTTCTACGCGGAAGAGTACGGTCACGACGAACTGCTGCTCAAGTCGCTGAACACGCTGGGCGTCACGCGCGAAGACCTGGCGCGCACGGTGCCGCTGCCGCACACCATGGCGCTGTGCAACGCGCTGGCGTTCTGGGCGCATAGCGATCCGCTGTTCTTCTTCTCGACGCTCGGCATTCTCGAAGGCAAGGACATCAAGCAGGACTCTTTCCTCGATGCCGCGTACCGGATCGGTGTCGATCCCGCGCTGCTCAAGCCCGTGAAAGCCCATTCCGACATCAACCTGAACGGCGGCCACGGCAGTCTTACGCGCAAGATTTTTTCGCGTATTCCCGCCATCGCCGATTCGGACGTGCGGCGTCTGCGCGCGCAGACGCATCTGTTCATCGAACTGTACGACCAGTTCTATACGGGCATCTGGGAACACTATTCGACGTCGCCGACGCTGTTGCGCCAGCTCGACGTCAGCGGAGAAGCATGATGCAAGTCACGACCGCCGCCGATCTTTTCGCCGCGCCGCGCTTTCGTCCCGGCGTGCAACTCACGGAAGAGGACAACGGCCTGACCGTCGACTATCGCGAGCAATCGTGCTCCGTCATTGCCGACAAGCAGGGCGCGCTCAAGGCGTTCGTCGAATCGCTCAGGCGCGGCGACACCTCCATCCCGGAACTGAAGCGCCGCCATACCGAACTTGCGCCGGAAATCGACGGGTTGATCGAGGAATTCGACCGCCTCGGTCTTCTGACGGAAAGTGCGTTTCCCGAACCGCAAGGCTGTCTGTCCGGCGAGGAGTTCTATCACCGGCTTAGAAAATTCGCGTCGGAAACGATCGCGGCGAAATCGAAATCGCGCCTGTACCAGGGGCTGTGCGACCGCACGCTGCCGAAGAGCGCGCTGATCGGCTATGCGCTCGAGTACTTCTATATCGTGCGTGAAGCGCCGGGGTTGATTGCGCCCGCGCTCGCGCATGCCGGGCCCGTCAAGGTGCAGAAGTCGCTGCAGGGTTTTCTCGCCTCCGAACTGAATCACGACGACATGCTGCGGCAGTCGCTGCACGCCGTCTCCATCCGCACCGACAATCTCGACGATCTGGTGCCGCTGCCCGCCACGTTCGCGCTGTGCGCATCGCTGGGCGTGTATGCGCGCCAGCATCCGTTGAGCTTCAAGTCGCTGCTGTTCCTGTTCGAGCAGCCGAGCGTGAGCTTTCATATCGAACTGGCGAACTATTGCCGCGAGACGGGCATCCCGGAAGGCTTCTGGCGTCCGATCGCCCGTCACGCGACGATCAACGACGAGTTCGATCACGAAGACATTTCGCTCAGCCTGCTTTCTGAAATCGAAGCCATCTCGCCGGAAGAGCAGATGACGGTCAAGAAGCACGTGATGCTCGCCATCGAAACGATGGTGCTTCAGGAGAACCAGATTCTCGATTTCTACGGCAGGCAACCCGTCGTCAAACCGCGCATCTTCGCGTGAGAACGGTCATGGAACGCTGGGATATCGATCGATACACACGGCCGGCGCTGGTGCCGTGCGAGCTGTCTTCTTTTGGAAATAAAGCGTTGACGATCGGTGCCGGCGACGACGCCGTCGATCTGTCGTTCGAAGGCGTCGCGCGCGACGAAGTGGCCGACGTCGTCGCGCAATTGATGCGGCCTTCGTCCGGTATCTGGTTGAAGCTCAACGAAGGCGAGTGTCCCGCATGGATTCGCGCGCTAACGGAGCAACTGGATGCGCTCTCGCTGATCGAAGAGACGGATTGCGGCATCGACAGCGTGACGTCCGAAACGGAACATGCAGGGGCGTTGTGCGCGCAAGTGGGGAGGCGGCTTGCCGTTGTCGTTGAAAAGCGGCTCGCGATGTACAGGGATGTGCTCGCCGCTGTCCAGCAGATGCTCGCGAATGAAGCGTTCGACCGCGAGCAGGCAACCACTGCGTTTCCGTTTTCGAACGAGCCTGACGGCCCGTTCACGAACAATTTCGCGCTGCAGGCGCTGCATTTCCAGTTCGCGTATGCGCGCCGGAACGCGCCGGAACTCTTGCTCGCATGGCGGCGTGTGCTCGACGAAGTGTTCCGGCATGTGGGCTGGCATCCGTCCACTGCCGCGAAAGACGCGTCACATGACAGCTTCCACAGCGTCGCATCACTCGATCCGACGGATCTGCAAACGTATCTGCTGTCGTTTGCGCATTTCGTCGAGATCGCGCCGCTGCGTGTCGGCAAACGCGTGACGTCGGCGCAAACGGGCGACTCAAGCGAACCGTGCAGCGGCCTCGCGCTCGCCGCGCGTGCCGAGCGTCTGCTGCTCAAGGCGCTCGACGATCTCGGCAGCAACGTCTATGCAGCGGCGGCGCTCGCAAGCGACGAGATCACGCCGCTCGTGAAAGGCCTGTACGTCGAGCAATATCACGTCACCGACCGCTTCGTCGAAATCCTCGGGCCGCTGTTGTCGCGTCGCCTCAAGCGCAATCTGCGCACGCGGCTCTTCCGGTACTTCCAGGAAGAGTACGGTCACGAAGCATTCGAACTCGCCACATGCGTCGCGCTCGGCATGCATGAAGCCGACGTACGCGCATCGGTGCCGCTGCCGCTCACGGCGCTTTATATCGACGCCTACACGGTGCTCGCGCATCGGCTGCCCACGGCATTCTTCACGTCGATCATGGTCACGGAAGGTTTGCGCGACCAGCACAGTCCCGTGCACGAGCATATCGCCGCGCTCGTCGAGCGTGCGGTGCACGCGGGCGATATCGTCGCGAAGCATGGTGAGACGAACGACGAACTGAATCATCCGAGCCTGTCGCGCCTGTTCCTCGCGGACATTCCGCATGTGACGGCGGCGGACCAGCGCTACAGCCTCGAAGCGGCGCTCTTCATGCTCGAAGTGAACATGCGGCAGCTGGAATCGGTCGCGTTCTTCTATGGCGACCAGACGCAAATCCGGTTTCATGGACTCCACGAAGGCAGGAGGCCGCTTGAAGTCTGAGACGGATTCTGAGGACGGAGCGCGCTTCGATTCCGTCAATCCGCACTGGGCGCGTTTTCTCGACGAAGCGGGCCTCGACATGACGGGCGCGCGCGGCGACGGCTGCTATATCGAAACAGCGGACGGCCGTGCGTTGCTCGACTGTCTAGCAGGATTCGGCACGGCGAACCTGGGGCACGCGCATGCGTCGCTGCTCGCACGTTTCGCCGATGCATTGCAGCGGACGTCGGTGAATGTCTTTCCGTTCGAGTGCGCCGACTCGCAGCGCCTGCTCGCCGACAAGCTGCTCGCGCTCTCCGGCTGGCGTTTCCAGAAAGTCTTCTTCGCGACCACGGGCGCCGAGGCCGTCGAAAGCGCCGTGAAATTCGCGATGACGAGCACAGGACGGCCGGACGTCATCACGTTTCGCGACGCGTTTCACGGCCTGTCGATGTTTTCGTCGTTCATGACGGGCAATCCGTTCTGGACGGAGGCGCTGCCGTGGAAGCCGGGCAACGTCCATCACGTCGACGCGCACAACTTCGCCGCCCTCGAAGACATGCTGGCGAGCCGCAAGGTCGCTGCTGTCGTGTTCGAGCCCGTCGCGGGCTCGTCGTCGGCGCAGCACTGGAACGTGGAAACGTCGGCGCGGCTCGCGGCGCTGTGCCGGGCGACGGGCACGAAGCTGATCGCCGACGAAGTCTATTGCGGGCTCGGACGCACGGGCAACTGGTTCGGAATCGACGCAATCGGCATGAGCGATACGTCGGCGGCGCCCGACATGGTCGTCGTGTCGAAAGGCCTGACGGGCGGGCTCGTGCCGCTGTCGGCCGTCCTGCTCAACGACGCCGACTTCGATGCCGTATTCGGCGCGCCCGGCAAGGCGAAAGTCCACGGCTCGACATTCGGCGGCAACCGGCTCGCGATGCACTGCGGGCTAATCGTGCTCGATCTCGTCGAGAGCGGACGGCTCGTCGACAACGCGGCGGCGATGGGCGCGCTGATCGAAGCGCGCCTCGCCACGCGTTTCAATGGGCGCGTGATCGTCCGGGGCAAGGGCCTTGCGCTCAGTCTCGAACTCGATGTGTGGTTCGCCGGTGAGCTGAACAAGAGCATGTCCGACGTGTGGCTTGATCTGATCGACGGTGGCGTGCTGGCGATGCCGAATTCCGCTGCGCCGGATTCGCTGCGCCTGTCGCCGCCGCTGATTTTTGGCGTGGATGAAGTGGAAGTTCTGATCGATCGACTCGACGAGGCGCTACAGCCATGAATGCAAACAATCAGAAGCAGAAGGAGGGCGCCGGCTACGCTGCGCTGCTCGTGGCGCTGTGCTGGTGGGGCTTGATGCCGTTGTACTACTGGCATCTGAAAGAAGTGAGCGCGCCGGAAATGCTTGCGCATCGCGTGTTCTGGTCGTTCGCGCTGCTGTCCGTGGTGATTGCGCTCAAGCCCGCGTTGCGGCAGCAAATGGGCGACTGGCGCTCGTTCGCGCTCGCGCTGTTGCCGGCCTTGCTGCTGTCGGCGAACTGGGTCGTGTATATCCTCGCGTCCGTGACGGGCAATGCGCTGCAGGCGAGTCTCGGCTACTTCCTGAACCCGCTCTTGTCCGCGGCGCTCGGCATCGTTTTTCTGAACGAGCGGCTGAATGGTCTGAAAGCGGCGGCGCTGGCGCTCGGCCTGGCGGGCACCTTCGTCCAGTGCTACGCACATGGCGGCGTGCCCGTGTTCGCCGTGATGCTGACGGTGACGTTCTCGCTGCTCGGACTCACGCGCAAAGTGTGGCCGACGCGCAATGCGATCGTCAGCACGTGGCGCGAAACCGTGGTGATGATGCCTTTTGCGCTCGGCTATTTCGGCTATCTGACGTCGCATCATGCGCTTGCTTTCACGTCGTACGGCATCGACGCATCGGTGCTGATGATGATGGCGGGTCCGCTGACGGTAGTGCCGCTCGCGCTCTACGCGTACGCGATGCCGCTGGTGTCGCTGACGGAATCGGCCGTGATGCAATACGTGACCCCGACGGTGACCTTCGTGCTCGCGCTGACGGTCTTCCGTGAGCGGCTGACGGCGATTGACCTGACGGGTTATGGCCTGATCTGGTGCGGCCTCGCGCTCGCGACCTACGCATCGGTCCGGCGCCGTCATCTGACGCTCGTCGTCGGACAGTCCGCGGCCGCGCAAGGGACGCAAGGCGTGCAAAGTGTGCAGGGCGTGCAAGGTGCGGGCGTCGCGGGACAGAACGTGTCCTTTCTGTCAGCCCACAAAAAGACGCCAGCTTCCGCTGGCGTAAATAGGTTCTGGCATTCCGAGGGCCGTCCAGAACCTGAGAGACGGTGCGAAAAATCTGACGCTTGAACGTCGAAGATAGATGCAGATTAAGCGCGCGATCAGCCAATGCTCGCGCGCTTAAGACATGCCGGTGAGTGTACCCTGAGTTCGCAAAATGAGCTTGCAAAATATGCGAATTAGTTGGGGTCGGATGGTGTGCTGACGCACAAAGGCGTTTGTAAGCAAAACCTTTCAGCAGAACCGTTTGCGACGCTCATTCTCAACTCCGCTCCGCGGCGTGCTAACAGCCGTTTCCGCGACGTCGGATCGATCCGGAAAAAGAACATATAATCAAAGGTCGCGACCGCGCCGGGCAATGGATTCCCGGCGATGCGGGCGGAGGAACAGGGCGCCACGGGCAACGCAGTCACGGGAGGGTGTGGCCGTCGTCATTGGCATGCCGGCGGGGCTTGCATTGCGGCTCGCGGGGCCATCTGATCGTTCCGTCGCTGGCGGTGCTCATGGCGCGAGCCGCCCGTCGCCGGCTTCCCCTCAAGCTTGCATCGGACGACACGTTGCGTGAAAGCCGTGCCGTGTCGCAGTTTTCATCCAGATCTCACAGGGCTCAAGAAGAGCCGCGCAATTTCATGACAAGTTCTTCCGGCTCATACGACGACGAGCCGTTGATATCGATGAGCATGGCGGGCGCTGCCGCCGACGCCTACCGCATCAGCCCCGCATCGGCTGACGCGCGGCCGGGCGCGGGTTCGTTCACGCGTTCGTCCGCGCGCTGGGTCGCGCCGGGCGAAAGCGTCGATATCCACGGCCTCGATGTGTCGGGAGGCTTCTTCTATACGGGCGACGTGCAGCGCTCGCATTCCGAATCGATCGAAGCCTGCGTGATCGACGCACGCTTCGATGTCGACCGCGACGGCGCGGACCCGTCGGCAGCACTGGGCAGCGTTGCGCTCAGCTACGGCGGGTTCACACCCGGGCAGCGCGGGACCTACCTCGAATGGCTGGCGTCCGACCGGAAGAAATCGGACATCAACACCGGTTATCTGTTCTTTTATCTGTACGGACTGGAGCGGCGAGTTCTCGTCGACGGCGCGGCGGGCAAGGTCGGCGGCGACGAGTTCAATGCGATCGCGAAGGAACTGCGGCGCCTGCTCAATCTCGACGCCAACTACGGCTGGCAGAAGCACGTGCGCGCGCTGATCGATGCGCTGTCGCTGATGGCGTCGCGGCATACGCGGATGTACCTGCAACCCGCGCCCGACGGACTCGCGACGGGTTATCAGGTGCCGCTGAACGTGCGCGTCGCGTTCGGCCAGGCGGCGCTCGACCAGCATCCGCTGCCCGCCGGCTGGGCGCTCGCGTGGGTCAAGCTCGATCCCATGATGGTGCGGCGCACGGCGGTGGCGCGGTGTCCGGAGGAATTCGACCGGGTGTTCATGCGGCAGTATCGCGACCGTTTCGGCGACGGCATGTTGCTGCCCGCGAACCGCACGAAGCTCGACGCGTCGCCGCAACCGTCGTTCCGCGCGCTGAAGAGCATGCCCGTGCCGGGTTTCCTGGTCGGTTTGCCCGACATCGCCGCCGTCAACGGCACGCGCAACAAGCTGCAGCTGCTGATGCACGAAAGCGCCGCGGCGCTCGACGCGTACAGCCGCTACCTTGGCCGCTATCCCGAGGCGCAGGGCACGCTCGAAGCGACGCTGACGCTGCCGCCCACGATGTGGCCGCAGGCGACGCACGACGCGATCGATGCGCTCGCCGCCGAAATCGCCGGCGAGACGGCTGTCAGCACGTTCGGTGCACTGCTGGCGCGCTTCAGGTCGGGCGGCAAGATGACGCGCGACAAGGCGGTCGTGTTCACGACGGCACTCGCGGAAGCGGGCATCGCCGTCGAACCCGACGTGCGCCTCGGCGCACGCACGCCGAAGCCGACGGACGCCGTCGCGCTGTTCGCGATCGAACCGGGTGCGAATCCGCTCGCCATCGACGACGCATACGACGTCGCGACGATCATCGTCGATCTGGCCGCGACCGTCGCGCGCGCCGACGGCGACGCGACGCAGCGGGAGACGGCCGTGATCGAATGGCAGATCGACGAGTGGCCGCATTTGTCGGACGAGCAGCGCAGGCGGCTGAAGGCGCGTAACCTCGTGCAGCTCGCGCAGCCTACGGCGAGCGCGGGCCTGAAGAAGAAGCTCGAACCGCTGTCGCATGACGTCAAGGCGACGATCGCGTCGTTCCTCGTCCATACGGCCAACGCCGATGGCGTGGTATCGCGCGACGAAGTGCGTCTGCTCGAAAAGGTGTACCGGATGCTCGGCATCGATCCGCAGCGCCTCTACACCGATCTGCATCAGCACGCGAGCGGCACGGCAGCCACGCCGGCGCACGCGGGCACGAAGGCGTCGAAGAAACATGCCGACGCGCCGAAGCCCGCCGCACCGAAGCACGAATTCGTGCTCGACGCGACGCGCATCGCTGCGCTCAAGGAAGAGACGGCGCGGGTGTCGTCGATGCTGGCCGATGTGTTCGTCGAGGAAGCGCATACGGCTCACGTCATCGCGCACGTGCATACGCTGCAAGCCGTCAAGGAACAGCACGTGCTTGCAGCACCCGCAACAGCGGCCGCGCATGATGAGGTGTCCGCACCTGCCGCGCAGCAAATGTCCGAACAAGCGTCCGGACAAGCGTCCGAGCAAACGTCCGGACAGGCGTCTGAACCGCACGAAGCGCCGCTGCTCGGCCTCGACGATGCGCACTCGTCGTTCCTGCGCCTGCTCGTCACGCGCGCCTCGTGGACGCGCGCCGAACTCGCCGACGCCGCGTCGCATCTCGAACTGATGCTGGACGGCGCGATCGAACAGGTGAACGAAGCGTCCCTCGACCGTTGGGACGAACCGCTCACGGACGGAGACGATCCCGTCGAAATCAATCAGGAAGTCGCACAAAGGTTGGCTGCATGACAACGATTCGCCCCAGAGACCGCGACGCGGTCCTGCAATCCCTGCGTGCCGGCGTCGTGCCGCGCATCGGGCAACATCTGATCCAGGTCGGACGCGCGCGCGAACTCGAAGCGCTGCTGAAGGACATCGAGCGCGTCGCGGATGCAGGCTCGGCATTTCGCATCGTCGTCGGCGAATATGGCGCGGGCAAGACGTTCTTCCTGAACCTCGTGCGCGCGATCGCGCTCGAGAAAAAGCTCGTCACCATCCACGCAGACCTGAATCCGGACCGGCGTCTGCACGCGTCGGGCGGCCAGGCGCGCTCGCTGTACGCGGAACTCGTCAAGAACATGGCGACGCGCACCAAGCCCGAAGGCGGCGCGCTCGCGGGCGTGGTCGAGAAGTTCATCGGCCAGGCGAAGACGGAAGCGAAGGCGACGGGCCGCAGCAGCGACGAAGTGATCCGCGCGCAGCTCTCGCAGCTGACGGAGATGGTCAACGGCTACGATTTCGCCGACGTGATCGCCGCGTATTGCAGGGGCTTCGAAGAAGACAACGAGAAACTCAAGAGCGACGCCGTGCGCTGGCTGCGCGGCGAATTCTCGACGCGCACCGACGCGCGCCAGGCGCTCGGCGTGCGCACCATCGTCGACGACGCGAACATGTACGACCAGCTGAAAGTGCTCGGCCGTTTTGTGCGGCTCGCGGGCTACAGCGGCCTGATGGTGTGCCTCGACGAAATGGTGAATCTGTACAAGCTCGCCAACCTGCAGTCGCGCAACGCGAACTACGAGCAGATCCTGCGCATCCTGAACGACTCGCTGCAAGGTACGGCGGAAGGGCTCGGCTTCGTGCTGGGCGGCACGCCCGAGTTTCTGCTCGATACGCGCCGCGGTCTCTACAGCTACGCGGCGCTGCAATCGCGCCTCGCGGAAAACGCCTTCGCGACCAACGGTCTCGTCGACTACAGCGGCCCGGTGATCCGCCTCGCGGCGCTCACGCCGGAAGACTTCTACGTGCTGCTCGACAAGCTGCGCCTCGTCTACGCATTCGGCGACGCCAGCAAGGCGCTCGTGCCCGAGGAAGCGATTCCCGCGTTCATGGCGCACTGCGCGACGCGCCTCGGCGAAGCGTATTTCCGCACCCCGCGCACGACGATCACCGCCTTCATCAATTTTCTAGCGGTGCTGGAGCAGAACCCGTCGGCGGACTGGCGCGCGCTGATCGGCAGCATGGAGATCGAGCGCGACACGGGCGGCGCGGCCGACATCGTCAACGACGCCGCTTCCGATAGCGACGATGAGCTTGCCAGCTTCCGGCTCAACTGATTCGAGCAGCTTCGACCTGCTCGACGAGCGCATTCGCCGCTGGATCTGGCGCGAAGGCTGGACCGAGTTGCGCGATGCGCAGGAGCGGGCGGTGCCTGCACTGATCGAGGCCGACCGCGACGTGATCATCGCGGCGGCGACGGCTGCGGGCAAAACGGAAGCGGCTTTTCTGCCCATTCTGTCGAACCTGCTGCGCGACGAGCCGTGCAGCGGTTCCGTGCTGTACATCAGTCCGCTGAAAGCGCTGATCAACGATCAATGGTCGCGTCTCGACAGTCTCTGCGAAGCGCTGGAGATTCCCGTCACGGGCTGGCATGGCGATGTGTCGTCGGGGCGCAAGCAGCGCTTCGTGAAGCAGCCGACGGGCGTGCTGCTGATCACGCCCGAATCGCTCGAAGCAATGTTCGTCACGCGCGGCACGTCGCTGGCTGCGACCTTCGGTGCGCTGCGTTACGTGGTCGTCGACGAGTTGCATGCGTTCATCGGCTCGGAGCGCGGCATGCAGCTGCAGTCGCTGATGCAGCGCATCGATCATGTGTGCGGGCGGCGCGTGCCGCGCGTCGGGCTGTCGGCGACGCTCGGCGACATGCGGCTCGCTGCCGAATTTTTGCGCCCGAAAGGCGCGCAGGACGTGCAGATCGTCGAGTCGGGCAATACCGGCCAGGAACTCAAGATCCTGATCAAAGGCTATGTCGAGAAACCGCCGCGCATCCAGTTCGAACCCGGTATCGAGAATCCCGGTCTCGAAGACGTCGTGCCCGCCAGCACGGTCGAGGTTGCGAATCATATGTACAAGGTGCTGCGCGGCTCGAACAATCTGATTTTTCCGAACAGCCGACGGCAGGTCGAACTGTACGCCGACCTGCTGCGCCGCGCGTGCGAGCGCGACGGCTATCCGAACGAGTTCTGGCCGCATCACGGCAGTCTGTCGAAGGAGCTGCGCGAGCAGACGGAGCAGGCGTTGAAGAAAGGCGACCGGCCCGCGAGCGCCGTCTGCACGACGACACTCGAACTCGGCATCGACATCGGTGCAGTGAAGAGCGTGGTGCAGGTGGGCGCGCCGCCGTCGGTGGCGAGCTTGCGGCAGCGGCTCGGGCGCTCGGGACGGCGCAAGGGCGAAGCGGCCATTCTGCGCTGCTATTGCGTCGAAGCCGAATTACATAGCGGCTCCGATCTGTCGGACCGGCTGCGCGAAAGCCTCGTGCAATCGGTGGCGATGGTGAATCTGCTGCTGCGCGGCTGGTTCGAGCCGCCGCGCGCGGGCGGCATGCATCCGTCCACGCTCGTGCAGCAGATTCTTTCGATCATCGCCGAGCGCGGCGGCGCGCGGGCCGGCGAACTGTGGGAGACGCTCGTCGCCGAAGGTCCGTTCGGCGCGATCGACAAGCCTGCCTTCGCGGCCATATTGCGCAGCCTCGGTTCGAAAGACCTGCTTGTGCAGGAGGCGGGCGGCTTGCTGCTGCATGGCACGGCGGGCGAGCGGCTCGTCAATCACTACGCGTTCTACGCATCGTTTTCGAGCGACGACGAATTCCGCATCGTTGCGGGCGCGAAGGTGCTCGGCTCGGTGCCCGTGTCGCGGCCGCTGGCACCAGGGCAGGGGCTCGTGTTCGGCGGTCAGCGCTGGCGCGTGCAGGAAGTCGACGCGCCCCGCAAGACCGTCCATGTGACGCCGGATCAGGGCGGCGTGCCGCCCGTGTTCGACGGCGGCGGCTCGCTCGTGCGCGACGAGGTGCGGCGCGAGATGTTCAACGTGCTGAAGGACGGCGCGCCCGTCGTATTCCTCGATTCGACGGGGCGCGAGCTGCTCGAAGAGGCGCGCCGCTATTTCGCGTCGAACGAACTGGCCACGCGTTCCGTGTTCACGCATGGCGGCAGCACGGTGCTCGCGACGTGGTCCGGCGACTGGATCAACGATGCCCTCGTCGTGCTGCTGCGCGCCGAAGGGTTCGATGCGTGGAACCAGGGGCCGACGGTGAGCGTGCGCATTCATGGCGCGGATTCGGTGAAGGACGCGCTGCAACGGATCGCCGCGCTGACGCCCACGCAGACCACGGATGCCTTGCGCGCGATCGGCAATATCGACAACGAGAAGTGGGACTCGACCTTGCCCGACGACGTGAAGCGCAGCGCGTACGCGTCGCTGCGGCTCGACATGCCGGGCGCGCAGGCGCTGGCGCGGCGGCTGGCTGCCGCGTGTGACTGATTCGCGCCGCTCAATATCCATCAGGGCGGGATCAAGGCGTGCACATCCAAGTGCGCGCGCGCCAATTAAGCGGTAGCATACATTTCTTTGCGCATCGATTGCCTCGCGAAAACCGCGCAGTTTCCGCGAACCTTCGACACCCCCGGCGCAGCCCATATAAAACCGTTCCCCATGTCGAACCATCCCCAGACGAAGCGTCATCTCGTCATCGCGGCCGTGATGGCGTCGATGGCGATGGTGGCGATCGAGGCCACCATCGTCTCGACGGCCATGCCGCAAATCGTTACGCAACTCGGCGGCCTGCGTCTTTACAGCTGGGTCTTCTCGTCGTTCCTGCTCGCGCAGACGGCGATGACCGTCGTGTTCGGCAAGCTCGCCGATCTGTACGGCCGCAAGCCGACCGTGCTGGTCGGTATTGCCATTTTCCTGATCGGCTCGATCGGCGCGGGCTTCGCCTGGTCGATGCCCGCGATGATCGCGTTCCGTCTGATTCAGGGCATGGGCGCGGGCGCGATCCAGCCCGTAACGCTGACCATCGTCGCCGACCTGTATCCGGCGCGCGAGCGGGGCAAGATTCAGGGCTACCTGGCGAGCGTCTGGGCGATTTCGGCCGTGATCGGCCCGATGGCGGGCGGTCTGCTGATCCGCGATCTGTCGTGGTCGTGGATCTTCTGGATCAACGTGCCCATCGGCATTCTGGCCGCATTCGGTTTCATCTCGTTCCTGCATGAAGAGAAACGTCACCAGCGCCCGTCGATCGACATCATGGGCGCGGTGCTGTTCACGATCGCGATCGGCGCGCTGATGATGGCGCTCACCGACGCCGGCTCGGAAAACGATGTCCGCGCGCTGTTCGAAATCGCGCTGTGCGTCGTCGCGGGCGCGCTGTTCGCGTGGCACGAGCGGCGCGTGCCGGAGCCGATGATCTCGTTCGCGCTATGGAGCCAGCGGCCCATCGCGGCGTGCAATGCGGCGACCGTGCTGTCCGGCATGGCGCTGATGGGTCTCACCACGTTTCTGCCCATGTACGTGCAGGGCGTGCTGCATCAATCGCCGGTGGTCGCGGGGCTCGCGTTGACGATGGTGATGCTCGGCTGGC
Organism: Paraburkholderia azotifigens; assembly: GCF_007995085.1. Taxonomy (GTDB): domain Bacteria; phylum Pseudomonadota; class Gammaproteobacteria; order Burkholderiales; family Burkholderiaceae; genus Paraburkholderia; species Paraburkholderia azotifigens. The sequence goes on along the minus strand of NZ_VOQS01000001.1, from coordinate 826,907 downwards.
CGTCGGGCGCGACCTTCACCGCGAAGTCGTTCCATCGCCTCGGGCTGCGGCGCACGATGGTGGCGGGCAGCTTCTTCCTGCCGCTCGGCGCCATTGCGTTCGCGCTGCTGCGGCCGGACGGCTCGCCCGTCACGGCGGGCGTCGGCTCGCTCGTGATGGGGCTGGGCATGGGGATCGTCAGCGTCAGTTCGCTGATCCTGATTCAGGAAATCGTGCAGCCGCTGCAACGCGGTTCGGCCACGGCATCGAACCTGTTTTCACGCAACCTGGGCAGCACGCTCGGCGCGGCGATTTTCGGTGCGGTGCTGAACTTCGGGCTCAGCCACTTCAAGGGCATGTCGATCACGTCCGACCAGTTGCGCTCGCTGCTCGACGCGACGCCGAATGCGGCACAGGCTGCGCTGGCGGGCAACGACATGGTGCGCGCGGCGCTGCATCATTCGCTGCATCTGACGTTCCTGTCGATCTTGGTGATCTGCGTAGGCGCGGTGCTGTCGGTGATGATGGTGCCGCACATCAAGATCGGCGACCAGCCGCGCGAAAAAACATCGGCGGCTGCGCATCTCACGGAGATGTGATGCGTTGGCCGGGCGAGGGCCTGGCCTCTTCCGGCGCATCGCCCGATGCATCGCCGCCTTCTGCCACTTCCTTCGCAATCCACAGACTGAATGCGCGCATCGCGGGCGACGCCGGTTTCGCCTTCTGCCACGTGAGCCAGTAGCTGCCCGCGTGCACGTCGATATCGAATGGCCGCGCGAGTCGTCCCATCGACAGATCGCGTTCGAACATCGACACTGGTGCGAGCGCGACGCCTGCGCCTTGCATCGCCGCTTCCACCATCAGCCGCGACGAGTCGAACACGGGCCCCCGCACGGGACGCGGCGCGAGACCCGCTGCCGCGAACCAGTTCGCCCAGTCGTCGGCGCGATACGAGCGCAGCAGCGTTTCGCTGGCGAGATCGGCGGGCGTGTTCAGACGCTGCGCGATCTCCGGCGTGCACAGCACCGACAGCGGCGCATCGAAGAGTTTCGATGCGCGCGAGCCGGGCCACGTGCCGTCGCCGAAGCGGATCGCGAAGTCGAGACCTTCTGCGGCCAGATCGACGAGATTGTTGTTCGTCATCAGGCGCAATTCGACGAACGGATGCGCGTCGTGAAACGCCTTCAGGCGCGGCATCAGCCAGCCGACCGCGAAGGTGCCGACCGCGCCGACCGTCAGCACCTCATGGAAATGCCCGCCTTCGAACTGCCGCAGCACGGCTTCGATGCGATCGAATGCGTCGCTGAGCACAGGACGCAGCGCGAGTCCCTCATCCGTAATGGCGAGCCCGCGCGGCAGGCGCTTGAAGAGCGTCGCGCCGAGGCGCTCCTCGAGCATCCGCACCTGCTGGCTGACGGCTGCCTGCGTGACATTCAGCTCGAGCGCGGCGCGCGTGAAACTCAGATGCCGGGCCGACGATTCGAACGCGCGCAGCGCGTTCAGGGGTAAATACGGTCTCATGTCCAAGCCATAAGAATTTCTAGGTCATCGAGCAATTTATCATCGTTTGTCACGCGGCTGCGAAGACGCGATAGTGGCGGCTCTTCAAGGAGGAGCAATGGTCACGAGGCGAAGCTTCACGTTTATGTTGATGGGCGGTGGGTTAGCTGGCGTTGCAGCTCAGGCGTTCGGCGCCGGTGCGGCTGCGTCCGCGCAAAGACACGCGGTGCGCGGGAGCGCGTTCAAAAAACAGCTTGCGCAGATCGAGGCGCAGGTGGGCGGCCGGCTCGGTGTCGCGATACTCGATACGGCAAGCGGAAAGCAGCACGGCTGGCGCATGAACGAGCGCTTTCCGATGTGCAGCACGTTCAAGGTGCTGCTCGCGTCGGCCGTGCTGACGCGCAAGGATCAAGGCAAAGAGGAGCTGGGGCGCAAGGTCGTGTATGCGAAGGACGTGGTCGTGGCGAATTCGCCCGTCAGCGGTCCGCGTGCGGGCGGCGACGGGATGACGGTGTCGGAACTGTGCGAGGCCGCCATCACGCGCAGCGACAATACGGCCGCCAATCTGCTGCTGGAGAGCATCGGCGGGCCGGCGGCGCTGACGGCATTCGTCCGTGGCATGGGCGATAAGGTGACGCGCCTCGACCGCAACGAGCCGACGCTCAATGAAGCGCTCGACGGCGATCCACGCGATACGACGACGCCCGCCGCGATGCTCGCCGATCTGCGTGCGCTGCTGCTCGGCGAGCATCTGTCCGCTGCGTCGCGCGAGCAGCTCACGGCCTGGCTCGTCGCCAACAAGACGGGCGATGCGCGCTTGCGCGCCGGCTTGCCGAAGGATGCGCGCGTCGGCGACAAGACGGGCACGGGCGAGCGGGGCACGTCGAACGATATCGCCATCGTCTGGCCGGCTGGCCGCCCGCCCATTCTCGTCACGGTGTATCTGACGGGCGCGACGCGGGCCAGCGCGGCGCAGCGTGATGCGGCGATCGCGAAGGTCGGCGCGCTGGCCGCGCAAGTCTGAACGAGGAGCTCCGCAGATGACATTCGCAACGGTGAGCGCGCGAGCCGCCGCGCTGCTGTGCGCGCTGTGCACGACCTGTGGCGTGAGCCGCGCGGCCGACGTGCCGCAAGCGCGGATCAGACAGGCAGTCGACGCAGCGATCCAGCCAATGATGGCCAAAGACGGCATCCCGGGCATGGCGGTCGGCGTGTTCGTCGATGGCAGGGCGCAAGTGTTCAATTACGGCGTGGCATCGACGCAATCGCGCCAGCCCGTCACCGATGGCACGCTGTTCGAGCTCGGCTCGGTCAGCAAGACGTTCACGGCGACGTTGACCGCGTGGGCTCAGGTCGATGGGCAACTGTCGTTGAGCGACGATGTCGACAAATATCTGCCGACCTTGCGCGGCACGCCGTTCGGACAACTGAGCCTGCTGAATCTCGGCACGCATACGCCGGGTGTTCTGCCGCTTCAGGTACCGGACGGGATCCGTAACGACGCGCAACTGATGGGCTACTTCAAGGCATGGCGTCCGACATATCCGCCCGGCACGGTCCGGACGTACGCGAACCCGGGCATCGGTACGCTCGGCCTGATCGCGGCGAAGAGCATGGGGCGGGATTTCACGGTGCTGATCGAGCAGCGGCTGTTTCCGGCGCTCGGGTTGAAGAACAGTTTTATCGACGTTCCAGGCGCGAGGAGAGCCGACTACGCGCAAGGCTATACGAAGGACGGCAAGCCAATCCGGATGGCAGGCGGCGTGCTGGCGGCGCAGGCGTATGGCGTGAAATCGACGGCGGCCGACATGCTGCGCTTCATCGAGGCCAACATGAAGCTGGTCAAGGTCGACAGCCAGTTGCAACGTGCGATCACTCAGACGCACACAGGCTATTTCCAGGCCGGACCGATGACGCAGGATCTGATCTGGGAGCAATACCCGTATCCCGTCGCGTTGGACGCGCTGCTGGAAGGCAACGGCATAGCGATGGCGCTCGATGCCACGCCCGTGAAAGCGATCGTGCCGCCCGAAGCGCCAAAGGACGACGTCTGGATCAACAAGACGGGCTCGACCAACGGCTTCGGTTCCTACGTAGCGTTCGTGCCGTCGCGACGCATCGGTATCGTGATGCTCGGCAACCGCAATTTTCCGATTGCGGACCGGGTCGCCGCAGCGCACGGCATTATCGAATCGCTGGATCGCAGCGGGCAGTAAGCGTAGAGGATGCGCGGCTGGAGCGGCCGCGCATCTGCGCTTCAGCGCGCTATCGTGAGCAGACCGTATCGATGGCGTGCAGCATCTTGCCGAAGAACGCATCCGCATATTGCGAATCGAGCCAGCGCACGATCAGCGCAATACGCCGCTGCGGCTCGATCCACATGAACGAGCTGCCCGCGCCGACGCCGAAGTAACTCGATTCCGGCACGCTGGGGAACACGCGCCGCGCGGTGTTGAGCCACACCAGATAGCCGTAGTACGGCGCCAGCGCGCACGGCGTGCGCATCCGCGCGATCCATTCGGCCGACAGCACGCGGCGGCCGCTGTCGAGTCCACCCGCCAGGCCGTCGTCGAGCAGCATCTGCGCGACTTTCAGCTGATCGTTCGCGCTCACCGACATGCCGCCGCCCCAGTGCGAGCCGCCCGGCACCGACTGCACGCGCGTGCCGCCGACGTCGAGCCAGGCATCGTCGTAGCCGACCCATCGCCAATCCTCACTCGCGCCGACGGGCCGCATGATCGCTTCACGGAACACGTCGGGCAGCGGCTTGCCGAACAGATGCAGCAGCGCCAGCGACAACTGGTTGATGCGCACGTCGTTGTATTCCCAGTACGTGCCCGGCTGCTGCAGCGGACGCAACTCGCCTTTCCTGCCATCGGGCGGATCGCCGAACGTCACCGCGCGGTAGTGATCGGCCTGATCGGACAGGCCGAAACACGTGCCTTGCCATTCGCTCGTCTGCTGCAACAGCTGCGTCCACGTGACGGACGCGTTGTGCGCGTCGTCGAAACCGATGCCAGGCACGCGCACGCGTACGGGTTCGTCGGGATCGGGCAGCAGTCCGCGATCGTGCGCGACGCCCGCCAGCAGCGCGAGGTAGGTCTTGGCGATGCTGAAGGTCAGGTCGGCGCGGTCCGGCTCGCCCCACGTCGCGAGCAGCCGGCCATCGACGGCCACGGCGCCCGACACCGGCCCGCGGTCATGAATCGGCCCGAGCAGCCGGTTCCACGGCGGCGGGTCGTTCACATGTACGCCGAATTTGCCGTCGGCATGGCGGTCCCACGGCGATTCGTGATCGATCGAAAACTGGATCGCCTCTTTGATTTCCTGCGGCAAATCGGCTTGCATACGTGCGTGTTCCTCGTGATTCATTGGCTGGCGATTCATTCGCTTCAATGTGCGTTCAGCTTCGCCCGCGCCCAGACCAGCGTCAGCAGGCTGACGATGGCGGCCATCATCAGATACAGCCCCGGCGCGAGGTTGTTGCCCGTCGCCGCGATCAGCGATGCGACCGCGAGCGGCGTGAAGCCGCCGAAGATCGTCGTGCCGATGTTGTAGCCGAAGGCCATGCCCGTCGTGCGCGTGCGGGTCGGGAAGAGTTCGGCCATCAGCGCGGGAATCGGCGCGAAGTAGGTGGCCTTCAGCAGCGCGACCCATGAGACGGCGGCGAGCAGCGTCGGCAGCGACGGATGCGCGTTCATGAACATGAACGCGGGATACACCGTCAGGAAGAACAGCGCGCCTGCCCCGAGCATGATGCGCGTGCGGCCCACCTTGTCCGACCAGTGCCCGACGACGGGCGTGAGCACCGTGACGATCAGCCCGGCAATCAGCGTGGCGATGAAGCCCGACGACGGCGCGAGTCCGAGTTGCCGCGCCGCATACGTCGGCATGTAGAGAATCATGTAGTTGGCTGTCGTCGTCAGCACGAGCGCGCCGATCGATACCAGCACGCGCGACTTCTGCGTCGCGAGCAGTTCGCGCACGGGCGATTCCGCTTTCTCTGTGCGCTCGAATTCGGGCGTTTCGTCGATACGGCTGCGAATATAGAGCCCGACAGGACCGATCAGCATGCCGAACAGAAACGGAATGCGCCAGCCCCAGCCTTCGAGTTGCGGCTGCGTGAGCATGCCCGTCAGCGCCGCGCCGAAAGCGGAGGCGAGCAGCGTGCTCGCGCCCTGGCTGGAGAACTGCCAGCTCGACATGAAGCCGCTGCGCTGCGGCGCGTGTTCGATCAGGAAGGCCGTCGAGCTGCCGAACTCGCCGCCCGCCGAGAAGCCTTGCAACAGACGCGACGCAAAAATGCCAATGGGCGCGAGCAGCCCGATCGACGCGTAGGTCGGCATCAGCGCGACCATGCCCGTGCCGAGCGTCATCATCGCGATCGACAGCGTCAGCGAGGCCTTGCGGCCTTTTCTGTCGCTATACGAGCCGAGCACGAGCGCGCCGATCGGCCGCGCGAGATACGACAGCGCGAACGTGCCGAGCGTGAGCAGCAGCGAGATGGTCGCGTTGTGGGCCGGAAAGAACAGCTTCGACAGTGTGGTCGCGAAGTAGCCGTAGGCGATCAGGTCGTAGAACTCGAGCGCGTTGCCGATCGATGTCGCGATGATCAGGCGCGACACGCTCGTGCCCGACTTCGCGGACGCGCCTGTTTCGTGCGACTCGTGCGACGACGAGGGATGATGCGCGGTGACGGAATCCATGTTCATTGCGACGTCCTCATGCGGGGGTGGTCGAAACATGTGGTGCGGGATTGTTTGCGCCGACTTCCTGCGCGCCGAGATCCCAGAAGAGGCCGGCCATGATGCGCAGTCCATCGCGCACGACAGGGCCGAGCAGATGCTCGTTCGGCGCGTGCTGCGAGCAGCCGGGATACGAGTGCGGCACCCACAGCGTCGGCATGCCGAGCACGTCGGCGAATACGTCGTTGGGCAGCGTGCCGCCGAGGTTCGGCAGCAGCACGGGGTCGTCGCCCGTCGTCTGGCGCAGCGAGCGCAGCGCCCATTGCACCCACGCGTTGTCGGGGTCGACGCGCGTCGCGGGCGCGCCGCGCTCCACGTCGAGTCCGATCATGCCGAAGCCGTGTTCGTCGAGATGCCGTCGCACGATCGATTCGAGGTTCTGCCAGTCCGTGCCGACCACGAAGCGCATCTGCATGTACGCGACGGCCGACGGCGGAATCGCGTTGACGGGCTTGTCCGGGTTGCCCGTGCGGAACGCGAGCACTTCGAGATTGTTCCAGCCGAACACGCGTTCGGTCGGCGTGAGGCCTGGCTCGCCGTAATCGGTGTCGACGGTCGGTTCGCCCGGATTGCCGCCCACGGCGATGCCGGACAGCGCACGGCGCACCGCGCCGGGAATGGGCGGCGGCCGCAGCCCGTCGACGAGAATCTTGCCGTCGGCGTCGACCATCGATGCAATCGCGCTCGCGAGCACGACGCCCGGATTGCGCAGCAGGCCGCCCCAGTTGCCAGAGTGATGGCCGCCGTCGCGCAGCGTCAGTTCGAGCTTGAAATTGACCAGGCCGCGCGAGCCGAGAAAGAGCGTCGGACGATGCGCGGACAGGCGCGGGCCGTCGGACGCGATCAGCACGTCGGCGGCAAGTTCGTCGCGCAACTGCGTGCACAGCGCGTGCAGGCCCGGCGAGCCGACTTCCTCGCCTGTTTCGAACAGCAGCTTCAGATTGAAGCCGAGCTTGCCGCCGCGCGCGTCGAGCACGGCCTTCAGCGCGGCGAGATTGATGCTGTGCTGACCTTTGTTGTCGGCCGTGCCGCGGCCGTACCAGCGTTCGCCGTCGACGGTCACGTCCCACGGCGTGAGACCGTCGCGCCACTGCGCGTCATAGCCGCGCACGACATCGCCGTGTCCGTAGCTGAGCACGGTCGGCAGCGCGTCGTCTTCGTGACGGTGCGCAATCAGGAAAGGGCCAGCGCCTTGCGCGGGATTGTCGACGATACGGCAGGTGAAGCCCCACTGCGTGAGCAGCGGCGTGAGTTCGTCGTCGAGATAGCCGCGTAGCCGCTCGCCGCTGTCGGCTTCCTGGCTCTCCGTGCGATACGCGACGCGGCGCCGCAAGTCATCGAGAAAACGGCCCGAATCATACTGGCTGGCCGCGTTTTGAATGGCGATATCACGAGTCAACGGCGGGGTCTCCTGTGCGTCGCGCCAGCTTCGGGCGCGTGTTCATCGAAAAGCAGTCGAATCGATGCTGCGGCCGCCGATATTTCTGCACAATTACAATATTTGCGACGAATCGTTGCCGAAACGGCAAAGCGGACATGGACAACACGGCACTGCGTTACTTTCTGGAAGTGGCCCGCAGCGGGTCGCTGAGCAAGGCTTCGGAGCGGCTCTTCGTCGCCGTGTCGGCGTTGAGCCGGCAGATCGGCAAGCTCGAAGAGGAACTGGGCACACCGCTATTCGAACGGCGTCCGCGCGGCATGGTGCTGAGCGATGCGGGACGTTTGCTGGCGGAGCATGCGCGGCGCAGCGTGCTCGAGACCGAGCGCGTGATCGGGGAGATTCGCGGGCTGGCGGAAGAGGGGCGCGCGACGATTCGCGTCGCGAGTTCGGAGGGTGTCGCGCCGCATTTTCTGCCGCAGGTATTCGCGCATTTTCTGAAGACGTATCCGTCGACGCATTTTCAGCTCGACGTGTCCGCGCCTTCCGTGGCGACGCAGCGGGTCAGGGAAGGGACGGCGGATATCGCCGTGTGCTTCAGCATCGCGCCGGAGAAGGAGATCAATGTGCACTACTCGCAGCGCGCGCCGATCTATGCGCTGGTGCGGCGCGGGCATCCCCTTGCCGCGCATGAAGCGGTGTCGCTGAAGGATCTCACGCCATGGCAGCTCGCGATGGACAACCAGGGCGTGACGATCCGGCAGCTGTTCGATATTTCATGCAGCCTCGAAGGGCTGATTTTCGAGCCGGTGTTTGTCAGCAACTATCACGCGGCGCTGCAGAGCTTCGTGCGTTTGACGGATGCCGTCACGTTGACGGGCTATCTGACCGTGCGCAGCCGGCTCGAAGTGGATGGGCTCGCTGCCATTCCGATTACGAACCCGGAACTGCATCAGCGTACGCTGCAGGTTCAGACGATGGCGGGGCGCACGCTGCCGCAGACGGTGCAGGCGTTCGTGGATTTGCTGAAGCGTGCGATCGATGCGCCGGAGATCGTCGATTGAAACGCTGAATGCCTCTGACAGCGGCCGCTTCCGGATGCCTGCTGGCGTGCAGGCGGCGCGACGGTCTTGCGTGAAACGACTGCCGACACGCGAAAATCTTTAAAAGGCAATACTTCGAATCAGCAATGATTTATTGCGATTTTCAAATGGAATTTAAAATGAGTTGTTTGATTCCACTTTCTTACCATTATAAGAATGGGAAAGGTAGATACGCAATGCGCGGCTTGCGGCCTTAATCATCTATTCATAAAATCCGCAGGCCTGTATTCCGGGAACAGCTAGAATTGGGCACTTGGGGCGCATCCGCGAGAGGGATGCGCCCCATTTCACATGTACGTCTGCCGCGCCGGAATTACGAATGGCGTGACCGGGAAGATTAGGAAAGCATTTAGTGGGTGGTTAAAACACAACGACAAAGTCGCAATGCCGATTCAATCGGATATTCTCCGCGCCACGATAGCATTCGTTATCGGAATAATGGAGAAAAGATGAAAAAGCTCGTACTCTCGACCCTCTCGCTCACGCTGTTTGCCGCGGCTGGCGCAGCACACGCTCAAAACTCGGTTACCCTCTACGGTTTGCTCGATACGGGCCTCACGTACTCCAGCAACTCCGGCGGCCATAGCAACATCCAGCAGGCAAGCGGCATCCTGAACGGCAACCGTTGGGGCCTGCGCGGTTTGGAAGATCTCGGCAACGGCCTGAAGGCGATCTTCACGCTGGAAAGCGGCTTTAATCTGTCGACGGGCGCGATGGGTCAGAACAGCCGTCTGTTTGGCCGCCAGGCATTCGTCGGTCTCGCGAGCAACCAGTACGGCTCGGTGACGCTCGGCCGCCAGTACGATAACCTTGTCGACAACCTGGGTCCGCTGTCGCTGAACGGCACGCAATATGGCGGCACGCTGGCTTCGCACCCGTACGACAACGACAACCTGAACAACTCGTTCCGCGTCAGCAACTCGGTCAAGTATCAGAGCGTCGATTACGCGGGTTTCAAGCTCGGCGCGATGTACGGCTTCTCGAACGAAGCTGACGGCTTCTCGGACAACCGCGCATACAGCGTCGGCGCATCGTATGCATTCGGCGGCCTGAAGGTTGCGGCGGCTTATCTGCAACTGAACGGCGCGGGCTCGAGCAACACGAGCGGCGCCGTGAGCACGGATGCGACCTTCACGGCTTCGCGTCAACGCACGTACGGCGCGGGCGTCAGCTATGCGTTCGGTCCGGCGAACGTCGGCTTCGTCTTCACGCAGACGCAACTCGCAAGCGGCACGCTGATCGGCACGTCGGCATCGGGCAAGACGAGCGGCATCGCGTTGAACGGCACGGGTGCGCATTTCACGAACTTCGAACTGAACGGCCGCTACGCGATCACGCCGGCATGGTCGCTGTCGGGTGCTTACACGTACACGGACGCAAGCCTGCTGGGCGCCGATCCGAAGTACCACCAGGTCACGCTGCAATCGGACTACGCGCTGTCCAGGCGCACCGATGTCTATGCTGAAGCGGCCTATCAGCACGTCGGCAGCACGGGCAGCTCGGGCATCACGGCGCACATCGTCGGCGTGAGCGCTTCGTCGACGGATTCGCAAGTGGTCGGCACCGTCGGTATCCGTCACCGCTTCTAAGCCGCACGGCATCTGCGAGATCCCGTGCGCGCGATGCATCGCGGCATGACGTGACATCGTGTGGTTTGGGGTCTCGCGCGAGTCTGCTTTGAACGCGCGCTCCGTGTAAAGCGGAGCGCGCGTTTTTGTTTTATGTCCGCGTTGGGCGTGAAAGATCGCGAGGCGAGTGCGGCGACACCCGATCGGATCTGCGAGTAATTTGGGCGCACGGATATAATCGCGCTCGACTATCGTCAGGGAGAGGTTGTCTGTGAAAAAAATCAATGCGTGGGTGCTAGCCGCTCTGGTGCTGGCCGGTTGCTCGTCCGCCGAAAAGGAAGCGCGCGAGGCGCAGGCGTATCAGCACAACGAATCCAGTCTCGCAGCCGCGCAGCGCAATGCGGCTGTCGATTGCCCGCAGGCGCAGTGCGATGCCGCGTGGGCGCAGACCAGGCGCTACGTCGAACAGCATTCCGATACCACGGTGACGCGCGCCGACGCGCTGGCGATCGAAACCGAGGTGCCATACAGCTCGGGCAAAGTGTCTTTTTCCGCGACGCGGGTTGCCAGACCCGGTGGCGCGACGCTCACGCTGTTCGCGCAATGTCGAGGCATGTATGGACCGGACAACGCAAAGGGTTCGGATTACGACGAATGCGCCGACAAGATTCTGAAGACCCAGAATGGCTATGTGGCGTTTGTTCGGGCGCATGTCGCGGGTCAGTGATTTGTCTCTGGCGCGCGGAATGCGTGTCTGAGTCCTGGCTGGATGCGGCACGGGAGCCTCCAAACCGGACATTACTCAATGGCTCTTGCAGAGTATATCTGCACCGACGAGGTTGCCTCGCTTAACCGCTTCGCGCCCCGACATCTCGACGCCCGAACGCGCGCCTATCGGAGAAAGGCTTATTTGGGGCCGACTGCCTTCCCACTGTGGATGGCTACAGCGAACCAATAAAACCACACGATAATTTGCCGGTTGCGACCCGCGTGCCATCCTGGAACACGTGGCCGCGGTGTGCAGCACATCCGGCTAGAACACCCGATCACCTATGCGTTAGCGGCTTTCGCGGTCGATTATTGAATTGAAATCAAGGGTGTTTTGACGGCGTGGGGCTAGGCGGCAACCTTGCTCAAGGACAAGATGCGATACCTATTGCCTCTGGCCTTCAGCGACATGGAACGAATCAGCCGCCTCCTGACTGGGCAAGATGAGCGTTGCGGTTCGCGGAGCGAAGTGCGAGACAGCCACTCGTCAACCGAGCTTGATGTTATTGAAGCGGCCAGGGGTTTGATGCTCGCGACACTGAGTACCGGTAAGTCGATAGAAGCTGTAGCCGCATCCGTTCGGATGTCGAAGCGGCATTTCCTGCGTGTGTTTAAGCGGGCCACAGGAACCACACCTCATAGCTGGCGCCTGGTAGAAAAAGTGCGCAGCTCGCAGCAGGATCTGCTGAAAGGAGACCTCAGCCTGAGCGAAATTGCGCACGCATATGGCTTCGCTGACCAGGCTCATTACAGCCGTGTTTTCAAGCGGGTCGTTGGAACATCACCGGGTGTCTGGCGCAATTGGGCGCAGCCGATCGTCGAGAGGCGCCCAACAGTCCGGAAGTTCGGATAACAGTGCCGAGAATTCTCGCGGGGTCACTGCGGCGCGAACCGGATGCAGATTGAAGCAGCTCTATCGCTCTCGATCGAACAAGAAAGGTTCCGCAAGTCCAGAATCGATACCACTACAGGGGTGAAAACGACGTCGTTAAAACGGGCCTTCTCCGGATCGACAACGCAGATCTGCGATGCGCAGTTTGAAGCGCTTCGCGTCCCCAGGGAGCGAGATTCAGGTTAACGCGCGGGAGGTTAGCTATTCGACAATTCCGCCTTTCTACAACGCGTTTTTCAACCGTAGTACCCATCACGCGCAAGCGACGATTGTGCGGAAGTTGCCTCGACAAGCTGCCCACTATCATCGAGTCGCGTCCATGCGTACGCACGGGTCGTTTCGAGCATGCGGCATCTGTATGTGGAGGCGTCCAGTTCCACAGTCAGCAAAGATTTTGACACGAGCCCGCTGATGGCGTTGAGCACCTCGGTAGTGTCCAGTCCCGCGCCCCGAAGCAGCCGGCATGCGGCATCGGACGTGAAACTGGTGGCGAACGTGCCGAGCCAGCGTAGTACTTTTCGTTCGATTTCGTCGAGCAGCGAGTAACTCCAGTCGAGGGTAGCCCTGAATGTCCGATGACGCGGCAGTGCAGTTCGTCGCCCCCCCCGTCAGGAGATCAAAAACGTCGTTCAGGTTCGCGGCAAGCAGTTGAAGGCCGAGCAGTGACGCGCGTGCTGCCGCAAGCTCGAGCGCTAGCGGAATACCATCGAGTCGCCGACATATTTCGCCTGGCAATTGAATATTCGCGTCGTCCAATGCGAGGCGAACATCGAGTGCACGAAGCCGCGTGAGGAAGAATTGCACGGCAGGCGAATTCAATGTCTTGCTGCTTGAACCGCCCTTATCGGGAACTGCCAGCGACCCTGACGAATAGACGACTTCACGACACGTTCGCAAGACTTCGCGGCTTGTCGCCAGAACTCGCATTCCGCCTCCCGCGTTGATCAGCGTTTCAGCCGCTTTCGCCGCGACATCCGCTACCTGCTCACAGTTGTCGAGGACAACGAGCCCGCGTCGTCCCCGCCATTCGGCGGCAATCCGCTCATACGAGGCTCGTCCTGACGACGATCCGGTGCATGTTTCGAGGACTAAGGTGTTCAGGGCATACTCGGCGTTGTGTGCAGTGGCAAACGATACAAAGGCCACCCCGCCAGGGAATTCCGCGAGCATCTTGCGAGCAACTTCCATTGCCGTCAGGAGACGGCATTTATCACGAAATGTCGGCTATCGGATCCGGTTACACGAGTCATAGGGCCGATCCTGCAATGCGCCCGCACGAGCTTGTCTCAGGAGGGTTCCGACAGAACGATGTCGTTGAACGTTGCATCGCCGCCATCGGCAAAAAGGCGAATCCGGTTGTCGTCGAACGAAGGGAAGATCAGGTCGGTCATGACGGTCCGTCCGTCATCCGCGAACACCTCGACAGAGTTCTGGTCGATCACCACCTGCAGGTGCAGCTTGCCGCCGTGCAACGGCAGGTTGACGATATGCTCCCTGCTGAATGCACCCGAAAACCAGGTGTTGCCCGATCGCGACCTGTCCACGATGAGCGTTTGCCTCCGTGCGTCGTAAAAGATTCGCGTGCCGGTGTTGCCGGTCGCGGAGCCACGAACGATCAACCCGGCGCGCTGCGCAGTGCCAGGCCGGATGGTCAGATCAATGTTCCGAACCGCGCCGTGCACGGACGATGCGAGTTCGCGCGTAGCCGATGAGAGGTCGATCTTGTGGATGTACGTTCGAGCGGACTGCCTTACCAGCGCTGCACACGACTGCACAGGTACTGACGTAAGTCGCGGCTCTCCGTCAATGGTTTTCAGCGCGAGTTCACGCGGCAATGCCATTGCTCCTTTCCAAGGCGATGTCGGAACGTGGTTCGCATAGTCCCAGTTGCTCATCCAGCCGATCGTCAGGGCTTTGCCTGCTGGTGCATTGGAAAACGTCCCCGCAGCGTAGTAGTCTGCGCCGTGGTCGAGCCATTGATACTGCGCGGGATCTGAGCCGGCTGGCGCGACATCGTCTGGCATGAAACGCGTACCGTCGAACTGCCCGACAAAGTACATCGCCCCCGATCCGCCCGCGATCGACCAGGGGTTCACATTCACGATCATCACCCACTTCTGACGGGCCGGATCGCCATCCAGCGGGAGGGCAAAGAGGTCAGGCATTTCCCACAGCGCACCGTGATGCGGGACATCGGGCAGCGTGAAGTCGCTCAGAAACGTCCAGTCGATCAGATTGTCGGACCGGTAGAGCTTCACGACATGGGCATCGGCGACAACGGCAGTCATCAGCCAGTATCCGCCCTGTGCGTACCAGGAGACCTTAGGATCACGAAACTGGCGTGATTCGGGATTCAAGGTCAATACCGGATTGCGCGCGTATTGCTGCCAGGTCTTGCCGTCGTCGGTGCTGTAAGCGAGCGACTGCGCCTGAACACCAGCTTCGTGTCCGGAGCCGGTTTTGTACACGCTCGTGTAGAGCGCAACGAGCGGCGGCGCCTTGGCGGTGCCAAGCCCCGATGCGTTGCGCGTGTCGGCGACGACCGAGCCCGAGAACACTTCCTCGGTACTATTCGCGTGCATCGCGACCGCCTGTTCATTCCAATGGATCAGATCCGGGCTTGTCGCGTGTCCCCACGACATGTCGCCCCAGAAATTGCCATGCGGGTTGTACTGGTAAAACAGGTGATACAAACCTTTGTAATAGACGAGGCCATTGGGGTCGTTCATCCAGTTGCGCTGCGGTGTGTAGTGAAGCACGGAGCGCCACTGCGGCGTATCGGTTTCGCTCGCCGCAAGCGATGAAGAAGGGGAAACGCAGGCGGTGGCGGTGGCGGCCAGCGCGGCAAAGAGCCACGACGACAGCGGGCGCGATCTGAAGAAGAGTGGATGTTGTGGGTCGTGCATGGAATGTCTTTCCTCACCGGGAGGCGTGCTGATCAGGAGGGTCCTCGCACCACCGTGCCGTGGCGACGATTGCCGGCAGTCAGGCCGCGGCGTGCGGTCTCGCGTAACGCGCGGTTGACGGTATTGACGTGCAGCCCCAGAAAGTCGGCGAGCAGCCGCTGCGGCGGCAAGGCGTCGCCGGGCCGTAGCGTCCCTGCGTCGATGGCGGCCTCGATCTCGTGGACTACCTCCAGATAGACGGGGCGCTTGCGGGAGGGCAAATCGGGGATCCAGAATTTCATGGTGGCACTCGTACAGGTAAAGCGACTGCGCGCGCCCACCAGCACGGCGCGCGCAGTTCGACACTGATGAAGCCTGCGCGGAGGAGCGGCGCAAGCCTCGCGAGTGGCATTACTGCTTGGTGTTGCCCTGGCCGTTGTCGCCCTGGCCGTTCCCAGGCGCTGACTGGTTCGCGGGAATGTCACCGTAGCCACCGAGGCCGCTCTTGCCATACGCACGGTCCACGGTCGTCGTATCGCCGTTGATGCTGATCTTCACGGTCGGCGCCAGCGTGCCGCCACGACGTGTGCCAATCGCATCGATGAACGACTCGATGAGACCGCCCGGCATCACGTAGTGCGAGTACGACTGGAATGTGCGCGGGTTCTGGTTAGGATCCTGGGCGTAGGGCGCACCAACCGGCGCATCGAAATCGGTGGGATTGCCCAGCACCAGGCCGCTGCCCTTGTTCATCGGCAGGAAGTCGCTGCGAATGCCGTTGCCGACGAAGCCATACACGCCGTCCGGCCCATCGACGCCGGCCGCCATCGTTGCCCGGTGGCTGATCGTGAACAGGTAGTACTTGCCGTCCTTCATGTAGATCTGCGGGCGCTCGGTCTGGTCGTCGCCACAGTTGGCCGACAGGAGCGGCGGCAGGAATTTCCACTGCGTGAGCTGCTTGTCGGTCGCGACGGCAAGACCTACGTTCGCCTTCTGGTAGACCGCGCCCTGATTCATCACAGTGTTCAGATCCTCGCGGTACGGGTCGTTCGGCGCATAGCCAAGATCCGCTTCGGTACAGGTGCGCGCGCCGCGTGGGCCGCCCGTGTTGCCTTCGAACACCATATAGGTCTTGCCGGGATGCGCGGGGTCCGTGAACACAAACGGGTCGCGGAAGGAATAGTAGGTGTTCTGCTGGCCCGTCTGGTACATGGCGCCGTCCGGCTGCAACAACGCCTGATGATCACCGAAGCCGGAGAACCACACGTGGCTGTCGTCGGCGTGGATCTGGCCGTCTGTCCGCGTGATGATCGCGATCGGCGGCGTGATGTCCGAACCGCCCGGTGCCGAGCGATTGAATGACAACGCGGTGTAGTAGAGGCTCACCTGATTGCCGTTGATCAGGCGCGCGGAGCCGGACCATTCGGCGTTGTCTGTCATCGGCGCCGTACCGAACACCTTCACGCTCGCACCGTCGGGAAACAGATGCCCGCCCCAGGTCCAGCCGCCGTTCGCCGGGCGCAGCGCCGCCGGCACCCCGGCGCGACGATAGAAGAAGCCGATGCGCGCATGCACGTGACGATCGTCGAACGTGTAGCCGGCATGCGGGTCGGCCGTCAGCGAGAAGATCACCTCCCAGCCTTTGTACGCCAACTGGTTCGCACGCATGTCGGCGAGCGGCCAGGTGTCCCATACCCACACGTTCGGGTTGATCAGCGGGAAATCCTGCGGAATGTCCGGCATGGTCAACGCTGTCGGCAGCGAGTTCTTGTCCGCAGCTGTTGCAGCGTGCGACTGCGCCTTGATCTGGCGGATGTCGGCGCGCGTCCAGCGCATCGTGAAACTGCTCTCGGGGTCGTAGGCCTGCTGCGAGTGCGGCGTCGGAGCGGGAAAGCCCGCAGTTTGTGCAAGCGCGCCCGTTGCAACGGCCGGCAGCAGGGCGCCCAGGAGGAGGCGCGCGCGGGCGCGCGAGTGATGGGAACAGCTACGCGAGGCGTTCATCGTCGTCCTTTGAGGGGTAGTTGATCAAATCAAAACCGGTTTGGATGCTAGACCAAACCGGTTTGGAAGTCAAAATCGGATAAAATAACGGTACGATGAGCAGGCTTGCCCATCATTTCGTCACATTGGTGTGTCGGCGGGGCGCGAAGTGATCGTGGAGTGAAGAGTTGAAAACGAACTTGAAAGCGCTAGCGAGCGCGCTGGGCCTGTCGAGGACGACCGTCAGCCGGGCACTGAACGGTTATGACGACGTGAGCGAGGCAACGCGGCAGCGGGTGGTTGAAGCGGCGAGGGCGCTCGGCTATCAGGCCGATCCGACTGCGCGAAGATTGGCGACGGGGCGCGCCGACGCGATCGGCATCGTGTATCCGTTTGGCGCGGGTGATCTGGGTGATCCGCGCTTTTGCGAGGTCGTCGCAGGCATTACCGAGGCATTAGGCGAGCGCGACATCGATCTGATCATCGCGTCTGCGCGGCCGAACGCGGAGCTCGACACATATCGGCGTCTGGTTGAAGGACGCTCGGTCGACGGCCTGATCGTCGCACGCACGCGGATGGACGACAGGCGCATCGCGTTTCTCCAGGAGCGGAATTTTCCGTTCGTCGCTTATGGCCGCACGAACAGCACGCAGCCCTACTCGTGGTTCGACTTCGACAACGAGGCGGGCGCGAGAGCCGCAACGCAGCGGCTGATTGACTTCGGTCATCGCAGGATTGCGCTGGTCAGCGCGCCGCTCGCGATGACCTTTGCCGCCCAGCGTCGTGAGGGTTTTGTGAGCGCTATGCATGATGCGGGTCTCGCACCGTCGCCTGAACTGATGATCGAATGCACATTCGATCGCGCAGGAGGGCATGACGCCGCTGCCGCGCTGCTGAACCTTGCCGATCCGCCGACGGCGCTGCTCGTGGACAATAACCTCGTGGGTGCAGGTGCGTTTCGCGCGATCGTCGACAGCTGCCGCCTGCTGGGACGCGACATCTCGCTGATCGTCTATGACGGCGTGCCTTCCGACGTCTCGCATCCGTACACCGTGACGGCCGTTACGCAGCCCACGGGCCACGCGTCCGGCAGAGCCATCGCCGAACTCATGCTGGGCGCGATTGAGGACAGAGACCGTCGTGCACATCGCCTTGCATTGCCCAGGATCGACCCGGGTGATACGGACGGTCCGATCTATCGACCATAAGCGACCGTGAGCGCAAGCAGACCGCGTCTTCGCCCGGGAGTACGCGGCCTGTAATGGCCTGATCACTTGAGGTCGTTCCGTGTAGCACATTACTAACCTGGAAAAATCTGTTCTCCCATGTCGCGCGCAGGATCGGCCTGAGATGGAATAAACCTTTGTGCAAGTTGTGCGCGCCCTTGTATGTCTGCTGTCGAGACATCTCAATGTCCGTTTCGCGTCCCCACTTCGGTCTGTCATCGGTTGGATGCACCAATTGCTGTGCACGGGGCGGCACCGACTTAAAATGAGCATAGCTATCTTAATACGTGTGTTTTGAAGGGCTGCTGATTCTGTTTGATCTGGCAACGTATGACAGCGCGAGGCGAGCTGATCAATATCCTTCTGCTTTGCGCGTAAGCAGCTCAGTGCCGCCTGAATGACGCCCCATACAATCTCTGGAGCGTGGCGCCTCCCTCCCTTCCTCCCTCCGTCCGTCCACGACAGCCAGTAATCCACGCCTGAGCGTTTCGCGCTCGCTTCATTACAACGGGGAATAGTGTCTATGACGCTGCGCCCGTAGAGGGATTTATTTGATTCGCCTACTGTAGTCGAGCCAAATCGGTTCGAGCTACGCAAAGTCTTCAGGGGCTCTCCAGAGTTCTTCACTGCGAGTATCGATTTGTCGCGCAGTTTGCACTGGCGTCAGGTGAACGACTCATATCGCAGTTCCGACATGCCTCTCTTTTCCATTCAGCACAACCGAATACATCAACAGCGCCGTGCAATGCCAATGATGGCGCAGGGAACGGTATGCCATTTCTTACGCTTCGCGACTATTGTCGCGCTCTCGGTGTTCCGATTGTGGTGGGCGCTGCAATTGGATCATGCTGCCATGTCTCGACCGTGCATGCGACGGAAGGCGGCGGGAGCAATTATCCCGTCGGTGTGAACACGCTGCTTTCGGGTATCCAGCCCGCGCCGGGCAGTCACATCTATATATATCTGCAGGCATATGAAGCAACCACCTTCGAGGGCAATAACGGGAACCCATCGAGCAGTGTGGCGAACTTCTCGCTGCACGCGCAGGCCGCGGCGTTCCGCCTTTCTCATGTATGGCGAGATGTGACGTTCCTCGGCGCGACACTCGAGTCGCGGACGAACATACCCTTTGTCAATCTCGATCTGCATTTCGACGCGCACACACCTAAAGGCACCGTCTACAAGAGTGGTCGCGCAACAGGTCTGTCGGATCTGACAATCGGGCCGCTTTTTCTCGGTTGGCATCTGGGCAACCTGCATCAGGTCCTGGGTCTTGAGTTCTTTGTTCCGTCAGGCGGCTACGACCCAAACAAAGTCGCGAATCCTGGACGCAACTACTACTCGATGCAGCCGAACTACGCCGTCACATGGTTGCCAACGCCGCGCGTCGAGTTTAGTGCACGCGCGCTATATAGCGTTAATTCCGTCAATCACGCAACCGACTATCACTCGGGAAATGAGTTCATCGTCGATTACAACGCGGGATTTCGCTTCACTCCCATGTGGCAGATCGGAGTAAGCGGATATTTCTACAAACAGATAACCGACGATACCCAACACGGTCAGGTGGTCAACGGTAACGGCAACCGTGGACAGGCGGTAGCTGTGGGGCCCTCTATCGCATACGGGAGCCGGAGATTTTCCGTGGCGCTCAAGTACCAGCGCGAAATGCTGGTTCGCAACCGGCCAGAGGGGAATCGCTTCTGGCTGCAGATGTATATGCCATTTCAATAAGCAGTCGCGTTGCGTGGGTGGGGTTGACTGGATGGTCGCGCAATGATCCTTCAAAAAGAATCACTTCATTCTGCGACGGAATAGTGTCTATGAAGTTGCGTCCGTAGAGATCAACGTTCCTACGGTGTACTGTATATAAAACGAAATGACTAAAGCGTTTCACCGTTCGATCACCAGTTCATAAGCAGTCTGCCTGGCTTATGGACGCAGCCGTATACCTGAGAGAGGAGTTATTTCATCGAATGTGTACAGCTTATTTTTGTTTCGATAGTTCGCAAGTTTTCATAGAAATCCAATCTTTGGCCAACCCTAAAGCGGAGATGATCTTATGGCAGTCGCGCTAATCACTGGAGCCAGCCGGGGCATCGGCTCGGCGATCGCAATTACTTTGGCCCGCGAAGGATATAAGGTGGTCGTCAACCATCGCGACAGTGCGTCGCTTGCTGAGGACGTAGTCGCGACGATCGCTGCGGCCGGTGGAGAGGCGATAGCGATCAAAGCCGATGTCACACAACGGGACGATGTCGCCGTCATGACCGATCAGATCAATCGGCGCTGGGGCGGGGTCGACGTGCTGGTGCATAACGCGCTGACGCCCTATGACGTCACCTCGTTTGCCAATCTGAGCTGGGAACAGCTCGGCGGCAAGCTGGACACCGAACTGCGCGCTGCCTTCCTCGCGACGAAAGCTGTTGTACCAGGCATGACCTCCCGTGGCCGTGGCCGGCTGATCTATCTCAGCGCGCTGCTATCGCGTCGCCCGCGCGACGGGATGATTACGCTAGGCACAGCAAAAGCAGCGCTGGATCAGTTCGTGCGGTACGTCGCGCTCGAGTTGGCGCCTCACGGCATTACCGCGAATCTCGTTGCGCCGACCACCGTGGAAGGCGCTACGTCGAAAGGTCTCATCCCGGCTGAACGACTGAAGGCGATCGCCGCATCGATCCCGATGGGACGGCTTGCCCGCCCCGATGAAGTAGCCAATACGGTTGCGTACCTGGCGAGTGACGCATCGGGATTCACTACGGGTCACTACATTCCCGTCAGCGGTGGCTTTGGAATGGAGTGAGTACAACGGGCGTGCGGATCGACTGCACGCTCGCGGAGATCTTTGTTCAACGCGCTTCATTGAAATGACAGGGGTGTCAATTGCCAATGCTCTCGATTGACCTGACTTACGTCGGGGCCGGTATTCATGAGGAATTGATCGCGCAATTCGCGGATCAGGAAGGGTTTTTCGAAGACGAAGGAGTCCGTGTCGCCTTGCGCGACGGCGCCGTCTGGAATACCGATCGCGTGCGCGCGGGCGCCACCATCGGTCTGGGCCGGGCGCTGATTTCACGCATGACGAGCGGTATCCAATGGACGGCGCTAAGCGTGAACACGCATCGACCGCTCTTCTGGTTTCTTGGCGCTAACGGGCTCAAGTCGATGGAGGATCTTCGCGGCCGTCGACTGGCCGTTCATGGTCCACGCACGGCTCCCGGTGTGTTCGCACGGATTGTGCTGCGCAAACATGGACTGGACCCCGATCGCGACGTGCAATGCGTGGAGCGAATCCCCGGCGACTATCAGATGGATCTGCGTCGACTCCGCGAAGGCTCGATCGATGCCGCCTACGTGGGCAGCACGTTATCGGCTGAGCAGGTCGCGCGCGAAGAGGGATTTGCCGTCCTGTCGTGGGTTGGCGACCACTTTCAGATTCCCACGGTAGGACTAGCAGTGGACCCCTCGCGCATCCCGCTCGACGATCCCGCGTTGCAGGCAATGGTGCGGGCCTATAAACGGTCACTCAAGACGATCGCCGAACAGCCCAGCCTCGCCGTCGAACACATCGCTTCAATGATGGGCCGTCTGACGAGCGCGGAAGCGGAACAGCACTACGAACGATATATCCGCCCGTACTTCTCCGCCGACGGTCGGGTGGATCTCGACGTTGCCAGGCAAGGGGTTGCCGCCGTCGCTGCGGAACTCGGCATCTCCGCAGGAGACGCCGACCGCATGTATCTGGCGACGCTGTAAGCGGACAACTTTATTTGTCACGCGACGAGCGGCTTCAGGAAATGAGTTCGCTCTGAATTGATCGGGAGATGCGCTATGTCGGATACGCAGCAAAGGCAGGCATTGGCGAATGCCTCGGCAATGGTGACATTGCAGGAAACGCCACCGGCGGCAGCCGGTGCCGAAGTGAGCGCCGCCGAATTTAAGAACGCGCTGTCCAGGGCGATCACGCCGGTGACGATCCTGGCCACGGACGGCCCGGGTGGCAGGGCCGGCGTGACCTGCTCCGCTGTCTGCTCAGTATGCGACACACCGCCGACTGTGCTGGCTTGCGTCAATCGAAAGAGCTTTGCCAATGGCGTCATCAAAGCGAACGGAATACTCACTGTGAACTGGTTGAGCGCAGATCAACGTGAGTTATCCGACCTTTTCGCGGGTGTCGGTGGACTTTCGATGCCAGAACGGTTTGCAAAAAGTCAGTGGGGAACGCTGGCGAGCGGCGCGCCATATTGCAAGGAAGCAATGATGACGCTCGACTGTCATGTCGTCGACGCGATCGAAGTCGGGACACACAGTCTTATCTTCGCGCGCGTCATGGCAACTGCTCAAGCAGAGGGGCGTCATCCTCTGGCCTATTACAAACGGGCTTACGCAACGGCTCAACCCGCAACGTCTTGAACATTCGTTCTCAATTCAACACTCGAAGGAACCAATCATGATTAGAACCGGTCGCCAATACCTCGAATCCCTGAATGACGGGCGTCAAGTCTGGGTGGGAAATGAAAAGATCGACAACGTCGCCACGCATCCGAAAACGCGCGACTATGCGCAGCGCCATGCAGACTTTTACGACCTGCATCATCGGCCCGACTTGCAGGACGTCTTGACATATGTCGACGAGAACGGCAAGCGTCGTTCAATGCAATGGTTCGGTCATCACAACAAGGATCAGCTTCGGCGCAAGCGGAAGTACCACGAAACGGTGATGCGTGAAATGGCGGGCGCGTCCTTCCCGCGCAGTCCCGACGTGAACAACTATGTATTGCAGACGTACCTGGATGATCCGACGCCGTGGGAAACGCAGTCCATTGGCGCGGAAGGTCGCATCAACTCAAAGAACATCGTCAATTTCGTCAACTTTGCAAAAGATAACGACTTCAATTGCGCGCCGCAATTCGTCGATCCACAGATGGACCGTTCCAATCCGGATGCACAGGCGCGTTCGCCCGGACTTCGGATCGTCGAAAAGAATGAGAAGGGAATCGTGGTCAATGGTGTCAAGGCGATTGGCACGGGCGTCGCCTTTGCAGACTGGATCCATATCGGCGTGTTCTTCAGGCCGGGCATTCCGGGCGAGCAGGTCATTTTCGCGGCGACTCCTGTCAATGCCAAGGGCGTGACGATCATCTGTCGGGAAGGCCTGGCGAAGGAAGACCCGATCGAACACCCTCTGGCGTCACAAGGCGATGAACTCGATGGCATGACGCTTTTCGAGAACGTGTTTATTCCGTGGTCGCATGTCTTTCACATCGGCAATCCGGAGCACGCCAAGCTCTATCCGCAGCGCGTGTTCGACTGGCTCCATTACCATGCGCTGGTGCGCCAGATGGTCCGCGCGGAACTGATGGCCGGGTTGGCTGTACTTATCACCGAGCATATCGGAACCAGCAAAATCCCGGCGGTCATGACACGCGTGGCAAAGTTGATCGGGTTTCACCAGGCCATGCTGGCGCACGTCATCGCGGCGGAAGAACTTGGCTTCCATACACCGGGCGGCCACTACAAGCCGAACATTCTGGTCTACGATTTTGGCCGCGCGCTGTATCTCGAGAACTTCTCGCAGATGATCTACGAACTGGTTGACCTGTCCGGTCGAAGCGCCCTGATTTTCGCCAGTGAGGATCAGTGGAACGATGAAAAACTCAACCCGTGGTTTGAACGCCTGAATAGCGGACCCGTTGGCAAGCCACATGACCGCGTTCGGATTGGCCGCGTGATCCGTGATCTGTTCTTGACTGACTGGGGTAGCCGCCTGTTCGTCTTCGAGAACTTCAACGGCACGCCGCTGCAGGCCATTCGTACATTGACAATGCAGCGTGCGGAATTCTCCGGAACCGGCCCGTACGCAAAACTCGCCCGCAAGGTTTGCGGGATCGAAGCGGAAGTCGACAACAACAGCGACTACAAGGCGACCGCCGATTACGCCAAGGCGCTAGATTCCGCGCGTCACCAGGAATCGCTCGCGCTAAGCGGCACGATGGCTATCTGAGAGCCGCAAGCCAATCTGAGGCAGTGTTCAAAACGCGATGCAGGTACCGTGCGTCTGCACGGTACCGACTATCTATAGGAAGGTGATAAATCATGGTCGACGATGTCTTTCTGGACCGCGTGTTTCGCAAGGGCCGCAGCCAAAACGGATGGCTCAACGAGCCGGTATCCGACGAACAGCTGAAGCAGGTGTACGAACTGATGAAATGGGGTCCCACTTCGGTCAATTGCTCACCGGCTCGAATCGTTTTCGTGCGCAGCGAAAGCGGCAAGGCGAAACTGAAGGATGCGCTCAGCCCCGGTAATGTCGACAAGTGCATGACGGCGCCCGTGCTTGCGGTTATCGGCTACGAGACCCGTTTCTATGACGATTTGCCCAGGCTCTTTCCGCACAATCCGGCCGTCAAGAGCTGGTTCGAGGGCGCCGAAAAATCTGACTTCGCCGAAACAACGGCCTTTCGAAACGGGACGCTGCAGGGGGGATACCTGATTGCCGCGGCGCGCGCAGTCGGACTCGATTGCGGTCCCATGTCGGGATTCGACAATGCGAAAGTAGACGCCGCAGTGTTCACCGGCACCTCGATCAAATCGAACTTCATCTGTGGATTAGGTCGCGGCGATTCGACCAGAGTATTTCCTCGCAGTCCCCGCCTTTCGTTTGAAGAGGTTTGCAAGGTTATCTGATCTACTGCTGATGGACTGATGGGAGGCTTCGATGATAGTCATCTCCGATCTACGCGAATTCAAGCTATCCGGGTCGGCGGTATCGATCGGGATGTTCGATGGTGTTCATCGCGGGCACAGATTTGTGCTGCGGCAGTTGCGTGAGCGCGCCTCGTCTGTGCAGACTCCCGCAGTCGTCGTCACATTCGATCCGCATCCGCTCGCGACGTTGCGACCGGGCTCTTGTCCGGCGCTGTTATCGACACTTCAGAATCGGATCGAATTGTTGGCGTCTACCCGTCAGGTCGACTACTGTCTCGTTCTGAGATTCGACCGCGAGCGAAGCACTGAGTCAGCGGATGATTTTGTGCGGAAAACGCTGGTCGACATGCTCGGAATGCGATCGCTGATCGTCGGCGAAAATTTCGCGTGCGGAAGTGGCCGCCGCGGAAATATCGAGTACTTGCGAGATCTTGGCGCCTGTCTCGGGTTCGATGTTTGTCCCGTTCCGTTGCTGCGCGACGAGTACATCGGAAACGGTGTGCATTGCTCCTCGACCGAAACGAGACGGCTCATTCAGCAAGGCGATATTGCCAGCGCCAATGCAATGCTGGATCGACCGCATGAACTGTCGGGAACTGCGGCCGGATCGAATGTAGCGGCTTGCCGCGTGGCAGATATCGTGCTGCCCGGCGTCATGTGCTCTCCGCCCGCGGGTGACTATGCGGGAGCCGTAAAGAAGCAGAACGTGGGGGGGCATGGACGGCCGCCATCTTGCAGGTTCAAGAGCGAAAGCCGCAGGTCGATGTGCGCAATGTCCGGCTGCTTGTCGAGAAGGACATCGATATCGCGCCTGGCGATGCCGTGAGCGTCCGCTTCCTCGACAGCGCGCGGCCAGGCGTGAACCGCGCTGGCAGCGCCGCGATGGTTGATGTGAGATGAAGGGCAATCACGATCATGAATGATTTCACCTATACAAGCCATTCACAGCGGGTTGTCTTTGGCGCTGGCGCGCTCAACCGGCTCGAAGCGGAAGTCGATCTGCTTGGCGCGCGTCGCGTGCTGGTACTCGCGACACCTGAGCAGCGCAAGGACGCGGAACGCATCGCAGCAATCCTCGGCGTTCGCGTCGCGGGTCTTTTCGACAGAGCCGTTATGCACGTACCCATCGAGGTTGCTCGCGAAGCGCGCGATCTGGCGCGCAAACTCGACGCCGACTGCGCGGTAGCGATCGGCGGCGGCTCGACGACAGGGCTTGGGAAAGCCATCGCACTGGAATCGGACTTTCCGATTCTCGCTATACCCACGACCTACGCGGGCTCCGAAATGACGCCCATCTATGGAATAACGGAAGCGGGTTTGAAGAAGACGGGACGGGATAATCGCGTCAGGCCGAAGACAGTGATCTACGATCCCGAACTCACCTATTCGCTGCCGCTACCGTTGAGCGTTAGCAGCGCAATCAATGCGATAGCCCATGCTGCAGAGGCGCTTTACGCGCCAGACGCAAATCCCATCACGGATATGATGGCCGTCGAGGGTATCGCTGCCATTGGACGCGCGCTTCCGCTGCTGACGCGCGGTGATGAAGTCGCGAATATTCGACGTGGCCGGGCGGACGCACTTTACGGCGCATGGCTGTGTGGATCGGTGCTAGGCGCCGTGGCGATGTCTCTCCACCACAAGCTGTGCCATACCTTGGGCGGCAGCTTCAACCTGCCGCACGCGGAGACGCATACGATCATTTTGCCGCATGCGCTGGCGTACAACGAGACGTCCGCCGCGGCTGCGATGGAACGCATCGCGGGCGCGCTTGGCGGAACCCGCGCGGCTCAGGCTGTTTTCGATCTGGCGAAAAACAGTGGCGCCCGGCTGGCGCTAAAAGATATCGGAATGAAAGCGGCGGATCTCGATGAAGCTTGCTCGATAACGATGGAGAATCAATATGCCAATCCGCGTCCGCTCGAAAAAGCAGCGATCAGGCAGTTGCTTCAACATGCGTACGAGGGCGTGCGGCCGTAAATTTAACAGTACGAATCGCTGCATGCGTGGTTGAGGCTTGCCTCAAGTCGCTTCAAGGCAACCGTCGACGGACTCTTGCAGCTGGTCAGGAACTCACCAAACAACTGGAGGCTAACATGCGCAACCTCAACGAACAGACTGTCACGCGGGCGGTTCTCGACCTTATCGCCGATACCCCAAATCATCGTTTGAAATACGTGTTCACGAGCCTCATCACGCATCTGCATGGCTTTGCGCGCGACGTCAAACTGACCGAAGAGGAATTGCAGGCCGGAATTTCATTTCTCACGGCGACTGGACAAAAATGCAACGATAAACGCCAGGAATTCATTCTGTTGAGCGACGTGCTCGGACTGTCGATGCTGACGGTCGCGATGAACAACAAGAAGCCGGAGGGGTGCACGGAGTCGACTGTCTTCGGGCCATTTCACGTAGAAGGCGCGCCCGAGTATGAGAACGGCGCCGACATCGCCAATGGCGCGGCGGGAGAGCCTTGCATGGTGCGAGGCACCGTGAGGGATCTTGACGGCAACCCTATAGCGGGGGCGCAGCTGGAGGTCTGGCAAGCCGATGCGACGGGCAACTATGACGTTCAGTATCCAGATCTCGATACCCACCGGGGGCGAGGCTTGCTCAGATCGAAGCAGGACGGCAGTTTCGAATTCCGTACGGTGGTGGCCGTTGCCTACCCAATTCCAGTCGATGGTCCGGTGGGTGATTTGTTGCGTGCTACGGGACGTCATCCCTGGCGTCCCGCTCACCTTCATTTCATGATAAAGGCAAAAAACTACCAGACCTTGGTTACACACGTGTTTCGTAACGGCGACCAGTATCTGGATTCGGACGCGGTGTTTGGCGTTCGGCAGACGTTGGTAGCTGACTGGATCAGGCAGCCAGACGGTGGCTACACGTTGACTTACGACTTTGTGTTAAATCCTGTCGGCTAACGCGCACCGCGATTCTTGCGTCGCATTACCCTGGTGTCGAAAAGAGTTTGCGAAACACCGCACGAAGCCATTGATTGCCGGGCTCGAGGTGACAGCGGTCGTGCCAGTACTGGGCGATTTCGAGCTTCGGCAATGCGAGCGGCGGCTCAACCAGTTGCAAATCAAGATCGTGACTCATGGCAACGGCGAGATTCCTTGGCACAGTCGCGATAACGTCGGAGTACTTGGCTATCAGCGCTGCGGACGTGAAGACAGGCACGCGGCAGACGATATTGCTGCGTGGTACTTCGGACTCGATAAGCCGCTCAATTGCCAGATGTTCATGCCCTGTTCCCAGCGCCGATACGAGCGCATGTTTTTCCCCTATAAACTCTTCCTTGGTCGGATGCGTCCCAATGCGGGGATGACCTTTACGTGTGACGCTAACGTAGGTTTCAGTCCACAGAGGGACCCGCCGGATACCCATTGTCAAAGAGGGGAAGGACCCGATCGCGAGGTCGACCAGACCTGATTCGAGCCAAAGGTCGAGGTGTTGCGCGTCGCATGGAATCGACTGCACACATATGCCAGGCGCTTCTACGGCGAGGTAGTTCAACAACTTCGGGAAGATTTTTATTACCCCCGCGTCAACCAGGAAGAAGCTGAACTTCCGCGTCGATGTCTTTGGGTCGAATGACGCATGCTCTGAACGCAGCGTGCGAAGCCGCTGCAATATCGCTCTCACCGGTTCGGCGAGTTCGAGCGCTTTCGGTGTCGGTTCCATGCGCAGCGCTACTCGCACGAAAAGCGGATCGCCGAAGTAAAGCCTCAACCGCGCCAGCGTTTTGCTTAACGCTGGTTGTGAAAGATTGAGTACCCGTGCGGCTTTTGTGAGGCTGTGCTCAGTCAGGAGGACGTTGAATACTTGCAGTTGGTGCAGATCGAGTTCGACATCGCCTTCACTTCGTTGCGGAAGAGTGTCCATGCGTTGGCAGCCCTATCGATGACAATCCGTTGGCTGGACTGTACCTCATCAAATAATCGATGCCACTCGGAGTAATCCTCTACGTCGGACTTCTGTCACCTAAGAATCTGGCTACAGCGCCTTTCAATTGCTGAAATTGATAAATTCAAAATCGATTTTTCTTTTATCTGACTTTGCAGGTATATTCAAAGCAATAGCGTGGTAGTGAAATGAGTGGAGGCGTAGCAGTATGAAGCACGGTCCAACCGGCCGAAGCCATGCGACGATGTCGAATATCGTCGCCGCTTTTGGGGTATAAGTCATGAAGGTGTTCTTACGTTGGCGAGATGTTCGCGTAGCATGATGCGATGACGACGAAAACGAAATCGCCATATCACGGCCACCGATTCCCGGCGACGGTCATCAGCCACGCGGTGGGCTAGTACTTCAGGTTCCAGCTCAGCCTGCGCGATATCGAAGAGTTGCTGTTCGAGCGCGGCGTGACGGCCAGCTATGAGACGACATCGCAGAACCTTCCAATGTCTACCGGTTGGTAATCGTCGAGGGGATCATGAGATCGGGCAAGTCAACGAGCATGCGGTTCATCGCGAAGCATTTGGCAGAAGCAGGGAGACCGGCGCTGCCTGTTCACGAGAAAACCGACCCGCATCCAGAACGGGCGACGGGCGAATTCGAACACTCCCTATCAAAGACACCGACGCGACGGCCAAAGTGTCCGCATTGCACGCTTGAAAACGAGACGCACGCAACGTTTGCGACCTGACTTGGCGCCGACCGTGCAGGCGCAGTCAGGATACCCCTACGTTATTTTCAGAAAATCCTGACCGGCCGCTGCGCTACAAGGATCGATGTCGCCGCCGTTTACGTGGATAGGTGGCGGGAAACTGGCTCTGTCCTGCCTTTTACACGTTGCTTTCGGGGGCGGAAATGCGCGCTTTCGCAGGGACCATCAAGTTGAGGATCATCGTCGTGATGGGAGCGTGCGTCGTCTTGATGGCGGCAGTCGGGCTCTTCGGCGTATTTGGCATTGCCAGATTGAATTCGGCTGTCAAGGCGTCGTATTTCGAGAATACGGTGCCGATCATCGAGCTCGACAACATGCGCGTCGCCCAGTTGAACACGCGGCTTCAGTTGCGCCGCATTCAGGTCTTCCGCGATGCCGGGAAGACGCGCGCAGCGGTCGATGTGATTCACGCGGACCTGGAAAAGTTACAGAAGGCCTGGGGCGCCTACTATCCCGGCAGTGTTTCGAGCGCAGAAGAGCGCGCAGTTGCGGAGAAGATCAATAGCGAATTGCCGCGATACGTTGCGATGACCAACGAGATCATCAGCGCTGCCGGTAGTGGCAACAGTGACGCGATTGCCTCGGAAGTCGACAGGCATGCCGCGTTGTCCAACGGCCTGATGGACGCGATTGCCGATGACGTTGCGCTGAAGCAGAAAGAAGCAAAACAGTCGACCGATGACAGCGAAGCGATGTTTCGGGCCATCATCGGCGTCGCAATCAGCCTGGTGGCGCTAGGTCTCGCATTGTCGGCAGGCATGTCGGCTTACTTGCTGCGGGCCATCCTGCGACCGCTCAACAAGGCGATAGGCATTGCCAACGGCATTGCAGAGGGCAAGCTGGAAAACCATGTGGTGATCGATTCACGCGGCGAGTACGGATCGCTGCTGAGCGCGCTGAAGAAGATGGATCAGCAACTCACGACGAGCGTACGCGGCATCAAGCGTTCCACTGAGTCCGTGACGGTGGCATCGCGAGAGATTGCCAGCGGCAATATGGACCTGTCCGCACGCACCGAGCAGCAGGCAGCCTCGCTCGAGCAGACGGCTGCCAGCATGACGGAACTCACCGAGACGGTGAAACAGAATGCCGACAACGCACGTGAGGCGAACGGCCTCGCAATCAACGCGACAGGTCTGGCGGACAAGGGCAATGAAGCCGTTCAATCGATGGTGGGTACGATTGAGCGAATCAACGATAGTTCGGCACGGATTTCGGACATCACCGGGGTCATCGAAGGCATTGCGTTTCAGACGAACATCCTGGCGCTGAACGCGGCCGTCGAGGCTGCGCGTGCGGGCGAACAGGGGCGCGGCTTCGCGGTTGTGGCGAGCGAGGTGCGCAGCCTCGCGCAGCGCTCGGCGGCGGCGGCCAAGGAAATCAAGGAACTGATCGGCTCCTCCGTTGCTATGATCCAGGATGGCTCGAAGCAGGCGAGCGACGTGGGCACTACGATGGCGCAAGTCAAGCAGGCGATCAAGCAGGTGTCCGATATTGTGGGCGAGATTGCCGCTGCCTCGGAGGAACAGAGCCGCGGCATCGAACAGGTCACACAGGCAGTCGGTCAAATGGACGAAGTCACCCAGCAGAACGCCGCGTTGGTCGAGCAGGCAGCAGCGGCAGCGCAATCGCTTGAGGAGCAGGCTGCCGGTTTGAAGGACGCGGTCGCAGTGTTCAAACTGGCGGACAGGACGCCTCCCACAGAGATCGCAAAAGTTCCATTGCGCGCGCCGGCCGCGAGAGCAAAACCCGTACGGCACATCGGGACGAAGAAGGCGGTTGTCAACGTACTGCCCGCAGTCGAGGCCGCCGCCAAAGCCGGAGATGCGGAATGGCAAACGTTCTGATGAAAAGCCGAATGCGGCCGATACAGAGAATGCACTCGGTGTCGCCCGGCGCGGGTCGAAGTACACGGGAGTAGTCGGGAAAGGCACTTGCGGCCGCGGCGCAACTCACGTACGCATCGACGGCTGCGACAATGATTTTGCGGAGGCGATCAGATCGTCTAGCATCGCGGCGCGCTTGCTGGGATCGGTGTCGCGTCCTGTCATGAAGCACAGCGCTGCGATGGGCAGGCCGGTACGATCGCGAACAGGTGCGGCCATGCACAGGCGGAACGACATCGACAGGCCCTCTGTGCAGCAATAGCCCTGCGCTGCGGCATCGCGAACGTCCCTCATGAAGTCGTCGAATCCGATGCGGCGGCCGTCGTCCAGCACGTAGTCTTCGTCTGGAATCAACGCGTGAACGTCGTTGTCGGTCAGATGTCCGAGCAACAGCCGGCCCGTTGCCGTCCAGGGAATCGGCACCTTCACGCCGATATCGGAAGTGATGTTGAACGGGCGCGCGCTGTTCTCCGACAGCACCACCGTGTACTTGTTGCCTTCGAGCATGCACAGCTGGGTAGTCTCGTCGTACTTGCGCACGAGACCGAGAATGGTCTGATGCGCGCGGCTGATGAGATCATTGTGCATCGCGTAGTCGGCGCCGTAGTAGTGCATCTCGCGCCCGAAAAACACGCTGCCGTCGGCCGCCGTTTCGAGCCACCCGGCCTCCGTGAGAATCGTGACCAGCTCGTAGACGCTGGAGCGCGGCGCACGCGTTGCCTCGATCAGTTCGCGCATCGTCAGCGGACGCCGTGCAGTATGCAGTTCCCTGAAAATGCCGATCACGCGGTCCACCCCCCGGGCGCGTGACGATTCTGGTGAAGACATTCCGTGGACTCCGTCGGCGATAGGGATCGCAGTTCGTTCTAGTGTTGTCGTCGTTCGTGCTTTCGCGCCTGTTCCCCGCGGATGGCGCCGATGCATCAATGATCGAGCACTCGGTGCAGGAACTGCTTCGTCCGTTCGTTCTGCGGTGTGACGAAGATCTCCTCCGGCGCGCCCTGTTCGGCGATCACGCCCTTGTCCATGAACACGACGCGGTCCGCGGTCTTGCGTGCGAAGCCCATTTCGTGCGTGACGACGACCATCGTCATGCCGTCGCGCGCCAGTCCGCGCATGACTTCCGTCACTTCGCCGACGAGTTCCGGGTCCAGCGCGGATGTCGCTTCGTCGAAGAACATGATGCCGGGCTCGACAGCCAGCGCCCGCGCAATCGCGACACGCTGCTGCTGGCCGCCCGACAACTGGCTCGGATAGTGTTCGGCACGATCGGCGAGGCCCACACGGTCGAGCACGTCCATTGCACGTTTTCGCGCGTCGGCGGGATTCATCCTGCGCGCCTTGATCAGCGCGAGCGTCACGTTGCCGAGCGCGGTCTTGTGCGGAAACAGATTGAACTGCTGAAACACCATGCCCACATGACCGCGGATTTCCTTCGCGCGGCGTACATCATGGAGGGGCACTTCGTTGACCCAGACTTCGCCGGAATCGGCCGTTTCGAGACCGGCCATGATGCGCAGCACCGTGCTCTTGCCCGAACCGGATGCGCCGATCAGCACGAGCACTTCGCCGGGGCGCACTTCGAGATTGATTTCCTTCAGCACCTTCGTCGCGCCGAACGATTTGCTGACGCCGTTCAGGTTGATGACGGGTTTGGACCCGATGGATGTGATCATGACAACACGCTCCTGCGATCATGGTGGCGCACCCACTGCGACAGCGGGAAACACACGACGAAATACAGCACGGCGACGAGTCCATAGATTTCGACCGGCTTGCCGACGCGATCGACGATGGCCTGACCGCCATGCATCAGTTCCGACATGCCGATCATGCTGACGATCGACGTGTCCTTGATCAGCGACAGGTACTGGCCGATCAGCGGCGGCAAGACGATCTTGCCCGTCTGCGGCAACACGACCGAGAAGAAAGTCTGTGTCTTGCTGAGACCGAGAATCTGCGAGACTTCCCATTGCCCTTTGGGCACGGCCTCGATGCCCGAGCGGAACACTTCGGCGATATACGCGCCCTGGTACACGCTCAGGCCGACGACGCCTGCCGCGAACACATCGATCGCATAGCCGAAATAGGACACGCCGAAATAGATGAACATCAGCGTGATGAGCACGGGCGTGCCGCGAAACAGTTCGGTGTAGAGCTTCGCGACGCGCGCGCTGCCCCACGGTCCGAACGAGCGCAACACGGCGGCGAGCAGGCCGATCAGCGTGCCGCCGACAATCGATGCCGCGGAGAGCAGCAAGGTCGCGACCAGTCCCTGCAGCAGGATCGACAGACTGGTCGTCAGCAGTTCGATTGACATGGACGGTTTCCCCTTCGGTGGTTCAGGTGCGGTTCGCCTGACGCGGAATCAGCAGAAGCCGCCGGCGCGTGTGCTGCTTGAGCATGAGGGGCGGGTGGAACACGCGCGCGCCGATCTGTTCCGCGATCCATGACAGGCAGTTGCTCAGGATCAGATACGCGACCAGCGTGACCGAGAACGTCTCGATATAGAGCAGGGTGCGCGCATTGATCACGGTCGCCGTGCCCGTCAGTTCAGGCAACGCGATCGCGGACAACAGCGACGTGCCGAGCAGCAACTGGATCAGGTTGTTGACGATGGCGGGATAGACGGCGCGCGCCGCTTGCGGCAAGACGACCTCGATAAACACCTGCGAGCGGCCCAGTCCCAGAATGCCGGCCGCTTCGATCTGTCCGCGCGGCACCGACTGAATGCCGGCGCGGAAGACTTCCGCCATATACGCGCCCACATTCACGCCGAGCGCAATCACGCCCGCCGTGTACGCACTCAGATTCAAACCCAGCGACGGCAGACCGAAGAACACGATGAATATCTGCAGCAGCACAGGCGTGTTACGGATCAGCTCGATATAGCTGCGCGCGACGACACGCAGCGGTGCGACCCGCGAAGCGCCTGCGAGCGCTGTGAGCAGGCCGAGAATCGGCGCGACGCAAAATGCGAGCAGCGTGACCTGCAACGTGAGCCACGCGGCCTGAAAGAATTCGGGCACATAGCCCCACAGGGTCAGCCATTGATAACTCATCGCCATTCCTTCGCGAAGTCTTACTGGCGCTTGCGCCGCGCGTTCGTGTTCAGAACTGCGGGTTGAGCGGATAGCGGGGCGCGGTGCCGAACCACTTCGTGTACAGCTGCGCGTTTTGCTTCGACGCGTTGATGTTGAACAGGAACAGGTTCAGGTAGTTGAGCCAGACCTGATCGCCCGATTTCACACCGAACGCGTTGTATTCGAGCGGCACGAGGGCTTCGTTGGTGACGGTCAGTTCGGGGTCCAGCTTCGCCTGATAGGCGAGGAAGTTGTTGTCCTCGATCATCGCGTCGGCCTGGCCCTGCTTGACCGCGAGGATCGCGGCTTCCGAGCTGTCGAATTCCTGGATCTTCACGGGGATGCCCAGCGCACGCACTTCGTCGCCGTTCGTCGAGCCCTTGACGGTCGCGATCGTGTGGCCCGACATGTCCTTGACCGACTGAATGCCGCTGCTCTTCTTGACGAGCAGCGCCTCGCTCGCGACGACATACGGCGTCGTGAACGCTATTTCCTTCGCACGTTCGAGGTTGCGCGTGAAGTTGCAGAAGACCACGTCGACCTTTGCAGTCTGCAGATTCGGAATGCGGTTCGCGCTCGTCGTGTTGACCATTTCGAGCTTCACGCCCATCTGCTTCGCCAGCTCTTTCGCGAGATCGACGTCATAGCCGTCCGGTTGTCCGCTCTTGTCGTAGAAGCCGAACGGCGCGAAGGTCAGACAGTCGCCGACACGCAGCGTGCCGCGTTGCAGGACGGCCTGCAAGGTCGAGCCGGTCGCGGCATCCTGGCCGGGCGTCGCGACCTTGGTGCAACCGGTGAGTGCAAGCAGGCCGACGACGGCGGACAAACAGGCGAACCTTACGCTTTCTTTGAACAGTCTCATTTTTTCGACCCTGTGAAAGGAATTCCATCCTGGACGAACTCGCGACGGGAGCGGTTACGGCTGCACGCACGAAAACCGCTGGATCGCGCACTCGACTCTTTGTCCGGTATATCGGAAACGAATCCGGCACAGCAGATGCGGCCCAGTGTTCCACGGAAAAAAACGAATGGCAAGCGGGTATACGAGTGCCTCGCCAAGGCCGTTTGAAGGGCCAGGAGACGGTCTCACCCAGAGGCGATGCAGTCCCCGTTGTGACATGAACGGGGCGTTGCCACAGGGAACTCCTTGCCTGCTATCTCATTTGAAAGAGTGGTCGAGTCGCCTCGACTCGACAA
Source organism: Paraburkholderia azotifigens (assembly GCF_007995085.1). GTDB lineage: Bacteria > Pseudomonadota > Gammaproteobacteria > Burkholderiales > Burkholderiaceae > Paraburkholderia > Paraburkholderia azotifigens. Next base: position 791,334 of record NZ_VOQS01000001.1, on the reverse strand, counting down.
AGGAAAACCTGTCGTGGCGATCGTCTTCGCGTAGGGGTTGGGAGGAGAGGGTGTCGCCCGCTGTCAGGCCGTTTATGCACAGGACACGATTGGGAGTCTGCAAGGTCTGGATGTAGAGCCTCGCTAAAGCGACAGGCAGATTCGATCAGAGTGGGATTGCGGCACGCGGTTAGCAACTGTAGTCTGAAGTCTTAGGACGTCCTTCGGCGCAGAGATATTCAATCAATTCCATTCGCTGCTTGATCGTGTCGGGCAATCTGTTCGTCACACTGATAAGCAGTGCTTCACATAATGCAAGCGCCGGCACCTGGGTTTCAAGCATCGCAAACGGACGGCCTTTGACGGAGAGCACGATCTCAGAGAGCTTTCCGATTGGTGAAATCCACTCGTCAGTTATCAACAGAATTCGTACGCCTTGTCTATGCGCTGCTTCTGCGAATTGCACGCTGCCTTCCTGGTAGCGTCGAAAGTCAAACATCACCAGAACGTCATTGGCGCCCATGTCTGCCAACGCAACTGACGCGATTCTCAGATCAGGTTCAATGTAGCGAACATTCGGACGCATATACGTCAGCGTGTATGAAAACATCGAGGCAAGCGGTGACGTGTAACGTCCCCCTGCACAGAAAATACGCGCCTCAAGTTCGGATAACAGCGAAACGGCGCCATCAAACGCTTTCATATCCAGCCCAAGGATCATGGTATTGAGCGCTTGGGACAGGCGTTGAAAAACGGGCAGGGGGCTTGCATTCTCTATGGGCGCTGAATGGAAAGTGTCCATTCTCGCGAGAGGCGAGTTCATTGCCTCATCGATCTCTTCGTGTAACGCCTGTTGGAATGACGCGTAATTCGGAAAGCCAACTCGAACCACGAAGCGAAGTACGGTTGGATCACTCACACCGGCCTGTTTTGCGACGCCCGCAATTGGCCCCAGGCCCAGGCTGGGGTATCGATCGAGCAACGCCTGCGCAACCTTTTGTTCTGCCGGCGTGAACGTACCCATTTGAGATAACAGCAAGGCCCTGATGTTTGTACCCATTGCGGCTCCCGCTATCGAGTTACTTTGTCGAATCGCCAGTAAGCGCTGCTCTCTGGCCGTCGGCGATCTTATCGCATCAAGGGATGCGGTGAACTTCTTCAGGTAAAAGGGGCTGCATCACGGTAATGTACGTCCATGCATGTAATAAAATCAACATAAATGGACCGGTCAGCGCGTCGGTGGAACGAAAACGCGCGAGTAAACACTAGGTTTTCGTCAGAAAATCTCGCGTGATATCCTCGCGGTCAACCGGAATGTAGTGAATATTACATATCCGGGTTCACGCGTTTGTCTATCGTCAGACATAAAGCGCGCCTGATTCAGATACTCTGGAGACACCCCCATGAGGCGGTTCGTTGCACTCACGCTCTTTGCTGTCCACATTTGCGCATTCGCCGCTTCCGAACCTGCGGTCGAGGCCAAACACGGAATGGTCGTATCCTCGCAGCGCCTCGCATCGGAGATCGGGGTCGAGATACTTAAAAGAGGGGGCAACGCTGTGGACGCTGCCGTCGCCGTCGGCTATGCGCAGGCCGTTACGAATCCCTGCTGCGGCAATATCGGCGGTGGTGGCTTCATGACCATTCACCTGGCCAATGGTCAGGATCGGTTCATCAACTTCCGCGAAACAGCGCCCGCTGCGGCGTCGGCCGACATGTACCTGGATGCATCGGGAAATGTCCGGCCGGGCGAAAGTCTTTATGGCTATCGCGCTGTCGGTGTGCCGGGCACTGTCGCCGGGCTGGATCTCGCCCTGCGCAAGTACGGAAAACTGACGCGCAAGCAGGTGATGGCGCCCGCGATCCGGCTCGCGCGCGACGGGTTCATCCTGACGCGCGGCGACACCGACATTCTCGATACGACGATTCAGCGCTTCAAGTCGGACCCGGATGCAACGCGTATCTTCCTGCGCCCCGATGGTACGCCGCTGCAACCAGGAGACCGTCTGGTTCAGAAGGATCTCGCTCGAACGCTGCAGCGGATCGCAGACCGGGGGCCGGATGCCTTCTATCGGGGAGAAATTCCGAAGACCGTCGAGGCGGCGGCGAAGCGAACTGGTGGGGTCATCACCGCAGAGGATTTTGCTTCCTATCGAGCCGAGGACATGGAGCCCTTGAAGTGCAGCTACCGCGGATACGACTTTGTCTCTGCCCCGCCTCCGAGTTCTGGGGGTGTGACGATGTGCGAGACGTTGAATGTTCTGGAAGGGTATGACATGCGCCGGCTTGGTTACCATTCCGCGTCGACGGTTCACTACATGACCGAGGCAATGCGGCACTCCTATGACGACCGCAACACCCTTCTTGGCGATCCCAAGTTCATCAACAACCCGGTCAGCAAGCTGACGAGCAAGGAATACGCCGCTGACATTCGAAAGCTCATCGGTAGCGATACGGCGACAGCGTCGGTCGACGTCCAGCCCGGTGTCGGTGTGCACGAGAAGCCGGAGACCACGCACTATTCGATCATCGACGAGTCCGGCAACGCTGTTTCAACCACCTATACGGTCAACGGTCGCTTCGGAGCGGTTGTCATCCCTCCAGGAACGGGTTTCTTTCTGAACGACGAAATGGATGACTTCACCGTGAAGGTCGGTGCGCAGAACCTCTTCGGTCTGGTGCAGGGAACGCGCAACTCGATTGCGCCGGGCAAGCGCCCGTTGTCCTCGATGGCGCCGACCATTGTGGAGAAGGACGGCAAGGTATTCATGGTCGTCGGGTCACCGGGCGGTTCGCGCATCATCACCATTACACTCCAAACGGTGCTGAACGTGATCGACTATGGGATGACGCCCCAAGACGCTGTCGATGCCCCGCGCATCCATCACCAGTGGTTGCCGGACGAGGTCTATTACGAGACGAACGGCCTCTCGCCCGACACGCTCGGCATTCTTCGCACCATGGGATACAAGATGGTCGAACAAACTCCTTGGGGCGCGGCAGAGCTGATCCTCGTTGGCTTGCCCGGAACCGAAGTCGCGAGCCGGACGAGTTCGGGCAATGACTCGTCTGTATCCGGCAACGTCCGCGTTGGCTTCGTCTATGGTGTCAACGATCCTCGCCGCCCCGCGGGAGCCGCGGTTGGCTATTGACGGTTCGTTACGTCGCCGGATTCGAGTGTTTGCAGCGCTCGACACATGATCCGGCGACAGAGTGTCGATTTGCCAATGTCACAGCTATTCAGACGTCCAGTGAAGTGAGCGCCGTTGACGCGTAACATCAAACCAGGGTATTCAGGGAATGGCAACTGGCATCGTGAAGCGCTTCGATGACGCAAAGGGGTTCGGCTTTCTCACACCGGACGGCGACAAGGAAGACTTGCTCGCAGGCGTCCGTCTACACCAGCTTTCAGAAGACGGGAACACGGGCGCTGTTTTCACGTACGCACGACGGGAGGACTGAAACCGAATCCCCTCACGCCATTGCGACGGCAATGGGCAGACATCCGAGGCCTAGGGGTCATCTTAGGGCTGTCGACCCCGCTTTCCGGCATGTCTACACGATTGTTGTCGTCGCTCAACGCCCCTGAAAGCGGCCCACGCATTGTCGCCCACGCCAACACGTGTCACCCGCAACGGCAAAAATGAAAGGTCATCGTGGGTCATAAATTGCGGACGCAAGTTGTGGTTGCGGACGCAATCGTAGATCCTGCCAGACGCGAAAACCAGGTGGGGGAAATTGCCTGCTTACCTTTATGCATCGTGACACAAGGGCCTCCGCGGGACCGCCGGACCTGCAGCCTCGGGAATCTGGGTTCGACGTCGCACAGGCGACCGTCGTTCGATCGGGGTACCATGAGGGACGAGGTAGAGGAGCATTGGTATGTCGTTGCAGTCATCGCATCGATCGGCAGACAAGTCGTTATATCCCATCACCATGAGCCGCGAGTTTCGAGTCCTCTTTGTTGGCAATAGCTACACCACAAGAAACGATATGCCAACGATGCTTGCCAGCCTCCTTGAGGCGAGCTTTCCCGGTACACAGGTGAAGGCAGAAGTAATCGCATTTGGCGGAGCATCGCTTGCGGCGCATTGGAACCGAGGCGAGGTCCAAAAGCGTCTAACTGCCCAGAAATGGAATGCAGTCGTGTTGCAGGACCAAAGCACTCGAGCGCTCCGTGCATTGAAAAGCATGCAAGAACATGTGCGACGATTCGTCGATACGATTCAAGTCACCGGTGCGAAGCCGTATTTGTACATGACCTGGGCTCGGAAGAATGATCCGGCGTCGCAGGCAAATATCGTTACCGCGTTTCGGGGTTTGGCTGAAGCGACCGGGGCCAGAATTATTCCAGTCGGCCTGGCTTGGGATCAATTTCAGAGGCTGCGGCCTGAAATCGACCTATATGAATCCGATGGGAGCCATCCATCGGTGATAGGGTCATATTTAGCGGCGTGCACTCATCTTTTTTCGTTTGCCGATATTGAGGCAGTCCCCGATACGCCAGCCGCAAATACATTGAGTGCTCTCGACCTGAATTTGCTCCATCAGGTATGTAGGACGACCGCAGTGTCGGCCGCTGATTAGCCCAACGAGACGGTGTCCCCGCAGAGCCAATCGGTAAGAGCGGAATGCGTGGGGCTGCGCGTCGAATGGAAGTTTTCAGGCTCGCGAAAAGGCAGATAAGGGGTGGCTCTGCCGACCGTATGAGGCAGTGGTCGGCCAACAGGAGACGACCGCATCGACCCGCCTAACGGCCGAATCTGGTGCTAAAGCTAACATTCGCCGTCGCTAGCCTATGGCACATTGTGAGCATTGGCGATTAGTTGAATTAAGCAGGATGCCAAGAGATCGAACCACGTTCGGGGGAACAGATGGCGCACTCACTTGAAGTCCTGTGTTGGACGCGAGGACGCATTTGGCCAACGCTTGCATATTTCACGGTTATATCTGCCAGCAGTTTGAAGTTGTACAAGGGCAGCCATGCGTCGGGTCCATGGATAGTGGCACTCTTCTTGATTTTGGTAGCTGTACCGGTCTGCCGCCTGTTATTTAGAAAGAAGTTTATATTCTCTGGGCAGCCGAAAACGATTCGGTGTGAGTCGCGCTTCGCCGGCATACGGCTAAGAAGCCGCGGTTTAGACCCAACTGCGTTTCTATGGGTTCGCTCACGAATGGGCTCATTCGATCCTCGGGATGCCATCATCGAAATTGGAAAGGAGCATTCCTATGACGCGGTAACGGTGAAAATCATCAAGTATGCGATGACCGAGACGCCCGAGGTGATAAAGACTCGCGCTGAAATCGCCGCGATCCTCGCCATTCAGGATCGCGGACACGAGCACTTGCCTCCTCAGAGGGAATTCTCCAAGGATTATTCAGCGAGCGACCAGCAATGAATGCTCATGCAAACCAGTCAGCCCGTCACCTCTACGAAACTGGATAGCGAACAGACAACATGGGCGTTATCTCCGACGACCGAGAAGGGTCGATTTGGTGCGTTCGCTATTGCCCCGGATTGGGAGCAGATCCCAGACGAGCATGTCGAGTTCTTTTGTACATTGTTGGAGGTCGCCTCCCGCTCTGCGGCATTGCATTCCCCTGGCCAGCCGTAGTCAATCGATGATAAACCTGAATACGTTTGCGGGTACTGTGAAGCGGGTCGATAGCTGCCGGTGACTGCGGATGTATCGCTTGCCGTCGATCACAAAGTACTGAATCTCGGTGCCCACGGGATGATCGATATCGTTCTCGAGTCGGTAAGAGAAACTCGGGAACTGAAGCGCGCCTCGCTGGCGAAACACGCTGCGACAAGTCCCAAAGAGGCTCGGCAACTTGAACAGACGAGCGCCGGATTGGGAGTGGGTCGCAATGGCGTATACCTGACTATACCTGTCGGCGGTACCGGATCCGAACCCCGTGGACTCGACGCAGAGGTCCGGGGTAGATGCACCAATGGTCGGAGCTACGTACAGGATTACGGTCCTCGGATCCATGTCAGTGCGACTATCGTCAGGCAAACGCACGGCGTCAGCGTATAGGTAAGTGCGCTTGTCGATGCGTATGCTTCGGCTGGTCACGGTGACGCCAAGGTGACGCCTGCCCGCCCGGCCCACCCATGACGCGGTCGAATCACCCGTCGGTCCGTAATCTGCCGGAAGGTACTCGTTCGAAACCGGGGCCCGGAAAATCTGTCCGGCCTGTTCATCATAAAATGAGGCGTATCCGTCATAAACATGCTCAGCGCGCGCGAGGGTCGCCCAGACAGCAAACGCCAATGCGACTGTTGATTTTTGCCCCATTTCTGCCGCCTCTGATCGACGCTCAAGCATTTTCAATGCGCTAAAGCTGGTTGGTAAGCGCCAGGTGAAATCTGTCGAGCACGAATATGCCCTCGAGCGAGTTCTCGATGATGCTCCGGAATTTGCGCTCGCTTTCTCTCAGCGACGCCGTCGAATCGCCAAGGCGTTCCGCCATCACGTTGACGCGAGTGGCGAGCCGTCCAAGCTCATCGCTCGATTCGACCATGCAACGCGCGTCGAGGTCGCCGCTGGCCATGCGGTCCACCATGTCCTCCTGCCGCCCGATGGGTCCGCGAACCAGATGACGGATTAGAAGAAACGTGGCGATATAAAGCACGGCCAGCATCAGCGCGAGCGTCGCAAGAACGGCTGTGCGGGCGACCGCAAAATTTCGTTCGGTGACGGCTTTGGTCAGGACGACGCGCACTTCACCGATCTGCTCACGCGGGGCGTCGCCTTGCGGCGTGAACCCGATGGGCCGTAACCGCACGATCGTCTCCGGCGGAGGCGGCTGAGGCGCATTACTGGCGTCGGCGAGCACGCCATAGCGAGTCGCCGTGACGGTGAAGCGCACCACCTCCGGGTTCGGCGCGAGCGCCTTGATCTGCCGCACGATCGCTTCGCGGTCGACGTTCCAGAGCGGCTGCGCGAGCGACTGGCCGAACAGGTCGGCGATGCGGTTCGCGCGTTCTTCGACTTCCATGAGCCGGCGTGCCTGCGCGCGTTCGAGCAGCATGAAGGCCGAACTGCCCGCGACCAGCGAAATCAGCAACACAAGCGAGAGCATCAGCTTTGCATGCAGCGTGTGAAGCCACCAGGGCAGACGTAGGGCGCCGCGCATCAGGCCGCCTTCGATGCCGGGTCGAGTAGAACCTGCAGATTGAAGTCGTACCGTGCCGCACGTCGCCGGTAGCGCGAAAAGCCGCTGAAATCAGGGGCCGCGCTTTGATCGAAGGCGATCTTGTAGTAGCGCGAGGCGTTGTCGCCGTACAGCACCGTCAGATAGTCGAGCTTCATGCGTGGGCCGTCTGGCTGCGCAAAATCGACACCGTGATGGTAGTCGTACAGCGCGACCATCGCGCAGGCGCCGATGAACTGACCGCCCGCCACGATGGCTGCAAGGTCACCCCGCATCACGGTTGCGACCGCTTCTGGTAGCGCCCCGAGTCCGCCGACGACGACGTTCGCGCGACGTTCACGCACGGCAGCGAGCGCGCCAAGCGTCATCTGGCTGCACAGGTAGTCCATCAATCTGAAGCTGCCCTGAAATGCGTCAGCCGTGATCGTGCCGATCCAGTTCGCGATGGCCCCGCGTTCGTTGCCTGTTTCGGCCCGCTGCGCATCGGTGAGGTCGTTGTGAATCAGCAGGACTTTGGCAGGTGAGCACGCGAGCGCGTGCAACATCTGCTGCGCCGCCATTTTCTCGTTGACGATCACCACATAGTCTGGAGGATCGTTTCGCGCCGCCACTGTCTCCGCCTGGCGCAGCATGAGCAGATGGTCGCGCTCGGCATACAGCACCTCGAGTTGCATGCCGAAGCGCGCGGCCGTCGCCGCCATGAACCGGGATACGAGTTGCCAGTGCTGGCCCGTGCCGCGCTCGACCTCCTCGCCGGGATTCAGGAACACGACGCGCGGAGTGTTCACACAGACGGTCATCGCCCACGCGGCCCGACCCGCCGCGAGACACACACCTGCGCTCATACTGCCAGCCAACATCTGTCTTCGGTTCATTCCAACGCTTACGACAAACGGTTGACGACCCCGGTCACGGCAGCAGGACGCCGGCGGACCGGCCGGGGGAGTGCGATGCCATGATTGGGCTGGGAGGACGGGTGGCATCACACCATATTCTGCCGCGAGCTACGGCAGGGCGTCCGTGAGCCGTGCGCAAGGCATAACCCGGAGAAATTGCACGGACAATCCGGCGTCACCGGTGTCCATTCGAGCGGCGCGGCGAGCGCGCGTTGATACGCAATCGATGAAGACCTGTAGAAGAACGGACGGGCAGCTGCCCAGGCGGTATCAGGATGCCCGGAGCCGGCATGGCTGGCCGACACTGATGTTCATTGACGGAAAGACGGGAACTCATTGGCGAAAAACCCGTGATCCGACAGGTTTGAGGAAAAGGCTCGTGGCAATAGAGTAAAGATGATCGGGAAGCAGGCAGCCGCGAAGGGCAGTGTGGCGGAACAGCGTTTTTCGGGCCGGCACAAGATGTCACGCACAGATGCAAAGCACTCTTCGTACAATCGTTGATTGTGGGCAATGCCGTGCCCGTGGTAAAAAAGGAATACGTGTCTGGCACAACGCCGTAGACGCGTCACATCAATTCAGGAAAATCAGCAAATGGCAACAGGTACGGTGAAGTGGTTCAATGACGCAAAGGGATTTGGTTTCATCACGCCGGACGGCGGCGGTGAAGACCTGTTCGCACATTTCTCGGAAATCCAGTCGAGCGGTTTCAAGTCGCTCCAGGAAAACCAGAAGGTGTCGTTCGAAGTAAAGCAGGGCCCGAAGGGCAAGCAGGCTGCGAACATCCAGCCGCAATAAGCGTTTCACCTAGCGGTGGGTAAGCAAATGGCCTGGTGAGGCCATTTGTTTTTTGGTGCGCACAGCTTTGTGCGCACCGGCCGATCGATGAGCGTTGATCAATAAGCGCCAAACAGGCGACCCAGCGCGGCGCCGATACGGTCCTGTTCATTTTTCAGCGAGCCGATTGGCAGGCCGAGATCGCCTGACCTGAATGCGCCGAGCAACGGCGTCTCGAGCTCGAACTATTCGCCCCCGATCTCGATGAGCGGGGAGAGGTCCTGCGCCTACCTTGCTCGCCGTATAGTTGCCCGCGACCCGCGTCAAAGGGATCACGACGCGTGAGATCAACAAGTCGAGATGATCGCTTCGCACGTCCAGCAGAAACGGCGATGTCGCTTTCGATCTTGGCGAAGGATTGTTGTACAGGTCGAACCGCGCCACCAGAACATCCGGTGTTCTTCGAGGGGCAATCCGTCACGCTCGATACGTGCATTCATTTCCCCGATGAAATCTGCGTTGGCCTCCGTCTAGGTCCGTGGTTCAGCTGCCTCCACTTCCTCGCGCAAGCCGCGTTCGCTGGCACGCGCAATATTGCGAAACACGCTCGCCTTGTCGCTGTAGAACGCGCCGGGCGTGCCGTAACGCTCGATATACGCGAGCGTCAAAGTAGCTGAAGGTCGACTCCGTCGCCGTGAAGTGCAGCGCCATCAGCCGCCCGGTTGCGTCATCGATAAACACCAGCAGCGTGCACGCCGGCGCGCGGTCCTCGAACCAGCGGTGATCGCTGCCGTCGATCTGCACCAGCTCGCCCAGACAGGCGCGGCGGTTTCTCGGCTGATGAAGCTTCGGCGGCCGCTGTTTGCGTGGAATCCACAGGCCGGCGTCACGCATCCAGCGCCGCACAGTTTCCTTCGCCAGCACCACGCCATGACATTCAGCCAGCTTCTCGCGCGCCAGCGTCGGGCCGAAATCGGCAAAGCGCTCACGCACCAGCGCCATGGCCCGTGCCCGCAGGTCACGGGGTAGTTCGCGGTTGCCAGGCTGCCCACGGCGCGCCGATACGAGCCCGGCCGGTCCACTGGCCTGATAGCGATGCACCAGGCGATTGATCTGGCGCTCGCAAAGCTGCAGACGCTCGGCTGCCTGAAAAACCTTCAGCGGGTGTTCGACTACCGCCTCGATGATCTTGACCCGCTCGAGCTCGTGCATGCTGATCGTGACGAATCCACGTGCGTTCATGTCCGGCTCCCTGGGCAACCACCATGGCGCAGCATGCGCGCAGTGCGTCGCTCAGGGAGTGAAACCGGACATTTCTAATCAGCCAGAATCGGACATTATCAAAAAGCTCTGACAATCAAAAGCTCGATAATTAAGATTATGTCAAATCACTGATAAGCAGCAGCAAACCCGCCACCGCTCCCTACAACCTCAATCCATCAACCTTGCGCCTGATCGGCGGCCGGCGCGTTTCCGTCTTCGCTGTCCGCGCTGGCCGTCGCCGCAGCGGCATCATCCGCCGGCTTTGCTGCTTCAGCGACAGGCACTTTCTCGCCAGTCTTCGCAGCCGGTTTCGTCCGGCCACCCGAACGGCGTCGCGCAAACGCGGATTCCGATGCCGTGACCTTGCCCGTTTCCGCGCCTGTCAGATCCACACGCGATGCGCCTTCCGTCAGGCTCGCCCAGTAGCGGCTGCCACGGCACCAGGTGCTCACGGCATCGCGGACTTCCTGCTCGGTCAGTTTCAGTTCGCCCGCCTGCGCGAGCAGATCGTCGAGAATGCCGATCTTCAGCGCGACCTTCGGTGCAGGATTCTTCGGGAATGCCAGCGGGAAACGCTTCTGCAACTTGCCGATGGTATGCACCACGGGATCGACGGGATTCTGCTGCTTCGCGGCCGGCCGCGCGGCCGCCGGCTTCCGGTCCGTCTTCGCGGCAGGCTTGCCAGCCGGGCGTGCGTCCCTGGTTCTCGAGTCCTTAGCCTTCGCATCCTTGCCCGGGTGGGCAGCGTGCGTGTCCGCAGCCTGCTTTTCCTTGCGCTGCGCTTTTGCCTGCTTGGCGAGTTCGTCCCTCAGCTTCGCCAGTTGTTCAAAGCCCATGTGTTCACCTTCATTGCAATGACGCAGGATTGTAGCAGCCGCTGAGCATCTCCATGCCGCCTGGCTGTCGTTGCCGTCCGCCTATGATGCACGCCGTCGATGGCTATTTGCTGTCGCCATACCGATTTCGACATGCCATAAACGGGAATTCAACCGCGACGGGCGCAGCAAGCGCCGCTCCCGCATCGAACGCGCAGTTCGCTGCGACATCCGTCCCGCAAAAAAACAAAGCGCCGCAATTGCGGCGCCCTGTCCTGCTTCACGTCCATATCAGGCTGACGTCAAACAGCGTTCAAGCGGACAAACCAGCATTAGAACCGGTGAATAATGCCCGCACCGACGCCCACCATGCTGCGCGACGACGAAGGCGTCGAGTTGAAGCCATCGCCGATCGTTGCCGTTGCGTTGATGATGTGCGTGCCGCCGCCCGTCGCGTTCGGCGCCAGCGTCTGGCCGTTCGCGCGCTGATACGCCTGCAGCGCGTAGATGCCCGTGCGCTTGGACAGCGAGTAGTACTCGGACAGGTTGACCTGCGAGTACGACGCGTTGCTCGAGATGCCGTTGGCCTTCGTCGCGCGCGTGTACGCGTAGCCCGTCGCGAAGTCCCATGCCGCCGTCGGCTTCCAGTGCAGCACGATGCCGCCCGAATTCCAGATCGACAGATCGTGGAAGCCCGAGCCGACGCCCGGAATGTACTGCACGTTCGAGTACGTCGCCGTGATGTCGAACTGGCTGTTGAACGTGTAGCCCGCGCCGACCGCGAAGCGCTGCTGCGCGCGTGCCGACTGGTAGCCGTTGGTCACGGCCGAGATACCCGCCTGCGCACCCGCGTTCGAGGTCGCCGAATCGGTGCCGAAAGCGCCGCCGTTCACGTTCGAGTTGTTGATCTTCGAGAAGCCGACCGCGATGCCGATCGGGCCCTGCGCGTACTGCACCGCCGTGCTCCACGTCGAACCCTGATATGCGCTGCCCGGCACGCCCGCAAACGAATACGAGCCGCTGAACTTGAAGCCGTAGAGCTTCGGCGACATGTACAGCAGCGTGTTGTTCGCGCGGTAGATCGTATCGAGACCGTCGACGTCGCCCGCGTGCGCGCCGTAGAAGCCCGTGAGCCAGGTGGTCGGGCTGTACGGCGAGAGCAGCTGGTAGTACGACGCGTACTGGCGGCCCGCCGTCAGCGAACCGTATGCGTCGTTCGTCACGCCGACGAACGCCTGGCGGCTGAACATCAGGTTGTTCGTCGACATTGCGCCGCTGTTCGCGCTGAAGCCCTCTTCCAGCGTGAAGATCGCCTTGGTGCCGCCACCGAGGTCTTCCGCGCCCTTCAAGCCGAAGCGGCTGCCTGCCCACACGCCCGTGACCATCTTGACTGCCGAGTGGCCGTTTGCGGTCGAACCGAGCGACGTCGAACTCGACTGATAACCGATGCCGTTATCGACGATGCCGTACAGCGTCACGCTGTTCTGCGCGAAGGCAGGCATCGCGGCCAGCACTGCTGCGCAAGCCAGCGCGAGTTTGACTTCGGGGTAACGTCTTTTCATCTCCTGATCCTTTTATCTTCGAGTGTTTTGACGATGCGGAGCATCGCTTTGCCGGCGTATGGACAAACGGAGTCCATCGCCGCCAGTGCTGCGTGGTAGTGCGGAAAAGCCGAAGTGATGCGGGGAAAGCCGGGTATGCCTTGGTATGTCTCGTCTTGTGCGGATCGCTACGGGTATTCACTGACTACGTGACCCGCGCGATCTCTGCTCTTGCCGCTAGCCGTTCTTGCGCTGTGCCTGCGCGGCGAGCCTCACAGGTGCGTTCACCGCGCCGTATCCGTCATAGCCGCCCTGGCGCAGCACGACCTCGAGGAAGAAGCGTCCGTCCATCTGCTCGGTGTACACATGGAAGAACTCGCCGCCCTGCGCGTCCCGGTCGTAGAGCACGTGGGCCTCTTTCATCTTCGTGACCATGCCGTCGGCGAAATCGTATCGCGCTTCAAGGTCATCGTAATAGTTCGACGGGATCCGTAATAGCCGAACGTCGCGTGCGCGCAACTGTTCGACTGCTGCGAAGATGTCGTCCGTGACAAATGCCACGTGATTCAGGCCTGAACCGCGATACGTATGCAGCGATTGCGCCGTCGACGTCCGCCCGTCCACCGACGCATTAAGAACGATCCGCACCGAGCCGTCGGCGCTGCGCACCGCGCGGCTGCGCACCAGTCCGTACGGATCGGGCAGCAGCCAGGCCGGCTCGGCCTCGAAGCCGAACACGGCCTTGAAATAAAGAATCCATGTATCGAGCGCATCGGCAGGCAGATCGAGGCACACGTGATCGATGCGCTTCAGCCCGCCCTGCACGGCCGGCTGTGCATTGGCCTGCGCGTCGAGCACGAAGTCGGCTTCGTAAAGAGTCGGCTCGTCGGGCCGCGCATCGACGAAGTAATGCAGACTGCCGTCCGGCGCGCGCACGCCCGGCACGACGCGCTCGTTCGGACCGACGCGGCCCGAAAACGGTGCATAGCCGAACGACGTCGCGCGCTCGAATACGCGCCCGGCATCGTCGACCTGGAACGCCGACGCGCACAGCGACAGCCCATGCCGATGGAAGAACTCGCTCGCGAACGAATCCGTCTCTGCGTTCAGCACGATCGACGCATCGCCCTGCTGATACAGCGTCACGTCCTTCGAACGATGCTTGCCCGCCGTATGAAATCCCGCTTCGGCAAAACGCTGCGCAAGACGCGGCGCGCTCGTCGAATCGACGGCGAATTCGATGAACTGAAATCCTGAATGCGCGGGCGGCGCAGGCGGCGTGAAAAGCGGCTGCGCGTCCTGCGCTGCATTCTTTCCTGCGCGGCGATGCGCGGCCTGCTCTTCGAGGTACAGCAGCGAACGATATCCGTCTGCGGCCGTTGCCGCCGTCGGCGCGGCGCGGAAGCCGTCGTTGAATATTTCCAGAGAAAACGGGCCTTGATAGCCCGTCGCGAGCACGCGGTCCGCGAAGCCCGCGACGTCGAAGTCGCCCTGCCCCGGAAAACAGCGGTAATGACGGCTCCATTCGAGCACGTCCATCTTTTGCAATGGCGCGTCGGCGATCTGCACGAACGCGATGCGATCGCCCGGAATGTCGGCGATGGGATCGATGGGATCGTCGATCGACAGCGTATGGAAGCTGTCGAGTATCAGTCCGAGACTCGGATGATTGACGGCATCGACGAGCCGCCATGCGTGGCGATATGAATTCACGTACTTGCCCCACGCCAGCGCTTCGAAGCCCACGCGCACGCCTTCGCGTTCGGCGAGCAAGGCAAGCTCGCCGAGCTGATCGACGATCAGCCCGTCATCCGCGATCACGTTCGCGTTGACGTTGCTGCACACGAGCACCAGATCGGTGCCGAGTTCGTGCATCAGTTCGAACTTGCGCTGAGCGCGGTTCAGGTTCTGCGCGAGCCGCTCTTTCGAGACGCCCTCGAAATCGCGGAACGGCTGGAACAGCATGATCTGCAGGCCGAGATCGGCGCAACGCTTGCGGATATCGGCGGGCGAACCGTCGAAATACAGCAGATCGTTCTCGAAGATCTCGACGCCGTCGAAGCCCGCCGCGCGAATGGCAGCGAGCTTCTCGACGAGCGTGCCGCTAACCGACACGGTGGCAATGGAGCGGAGCATGGTATGGCTTGATGAGACTGCGGACTGAATGAGCGTACTGAATGAGCGGACAGAACGCGCACTCAGGCAGCGGGTTTGAGCGCCAGCATCTCGCGCGCCTGTTTCGCCGTCGCAACGGGGCGGCCGTATTGGCCGCACAGATCCGCGACGCGCTGCACGAGCTGCGCATTGCTTTTCGCGAGCGTGTCCTTGTCCCAGCGCACGTTGTCTTCGAGTCCCGTGCGGCAATGGCCGCCCATTTCGAGGGTCCAGTGATTCACTTCGAGCTGGTGACGGCCGATGCCTGCCGCCGTCCACGTCGCCGTCGGCAGCAGCTTCTTCAACTGCTCGACTTCGAACTCGAGAATCTCGCGGCGCGCGGGCAGCGCGTTCTTCACGCCCATCACGAACTGCACATGCACGGGATCTTTCAGCAGGCCCTGCTGAACGAGATCGACGGTGCTGTACAGCATGGCCAGATCGAAAATTTCGATTTCGGGCTTCACGTCGTGATCGAGCATCGTCTGCGCGAGCATGCGCACGAAATCGGGCGGATTCTCGTAGACGGTGGTCGGGAAGTTCACCGAGCCCGTCGCGAGGGACGCCATGTCGGGACGCAAATCGAGCATCGCGCCGCGCTGTTCGAACGAACGGCCGCGGCCGCCCGTCGAGAACTGGATGATGATGTCCGGGCAATGCTTGCGGATGCCCTCTTGCAGCGCCGCGAAGCTGTTGCGGTCGGAACTCGAGCGCTCATCTTCGTCGCGCACGTGCAGATGCACGAGCGTCGCGCCTGCTTCATAAGCTTCGTGCGTACTCTCGACCTGCTCGGGCACCGAGATCGGCACGGCCGGATTGTCCTTCTTGCGCGGCACGGAGCCTGTGATCGCGACAGAGATGATGCAGGGCTGATTCGTGGCGTGACTCGTTGCTTGACTCATGGCAGACCTTCTTCGGTAAAACCCGTGTTGCAGGGCGACGCATTCGCTATTCCCGTCGACTTCCCGTCGACGCGGCGCCGGCAAGACCGATCGCCGCTGAGGTGGCTCAAGAATAGGCAAGCAGACCTGCCCGGGCAATGCTCCCCAACGTGAAAACGTGCGTTAATCGCACGTTTATGTGCGATTAACGCGCGCTTCGCGGGTTTGCACCAGGCCGTGTGTGGCGGCATGCATACGGTGAAATCAAGCGTTTGCGGGGTTGCCGGCGAATCCGGCAGCCGCGCTCGCGTCGCACCTGAACGGATGTGCTGACGGAAGAATGAGCGGCACAAGCCCGCCTTGCGTGAGCGATAATCGCGCATATCGATACGTTAGCCGCGCAGCATCAAAAGGGTGATTGCCATGAACCGACCGCCACTGGACAAACGAGACTGGATCGCGGGCCTGGAAAAAGGGCTCGCGATCCTCGAGTCGTTCGACAGCGAACACGCGCGCCTCACGCCGAGCCAGGCCGCGCAGCTGACGGGCATGACGCGCACGGCCGCGCGCCGTTATCTGCTGACGCTCGAACATCTCGGCTATGTGCAGGGCGACGGCAAGCTGTACGGGCTGACGCCGCGTGTGCTGCGTGTCGGCTGGTCGTATTTCGATTCGGCGCGTCTGCCGAAGACCGTGCAGCCCTATCTGCAGCAACTGAGCGCGACGATTGGCGAATCCGTCTACGTGAGCGTGCTCGACGACTGGGAGCTGGTGTTCATCGCGCGCAACGGCACGTCGCGCGTGATGACGACGGGCTTCGTGCTCGGCGCGCGCGTGCCCGCCCCGCTCACCTCGCCCGGCGTCGTGCTGCTCGCGTATCACCGCGATCAGGACGCGATGCAGACGTGGCTCAACGACACATCGCTTGCACCGTTCACGCCGCATACGTTGACGAATCGCACGGGCCTGCTCGAAAAGATCCGCCGCGCGCAAGCGGACGGTTTCGCGGTGATCGAGCAGCAACTCGATATCGGCGTGCGCGGTGTTGCGGTGCCGATGAAAAACCGCCATGGCGATGTGGTCGCCGCGCTCAGCACGAACATGCCGATGGGCAAGGAGACGACGGAAGCGGCCCTCGTTCGCGTGTTGCGGCCGTTGCAGGAATCGGCCCTGTCTATGCTCAACGTCCTATAGTGAAGGGATAGCGGACGTGGGAGCGAGCGAATCATGCACCAGCCGTTTGCCAATCGGGCCGACGCGGGCCGTGCGCTCGCCGATCATCTGAAGCAGTACGCGGGGCGCGACGATGTCGTCGTGCTCGGGCTGCCGCGCGGCGGCGTGCCCGTTGCGTATGAAGTCGCGTGCGCGCTCCGCGCGCCGCTCGACGTGCTCGTGGTGCGCAAGCTCGGTGTGCCGTGGCAACCCGAACTGGCGATGGGCGCGATCGCATCGGGCAATGCGTTGTATGTGGATGAAGAACTGCTGCGCGAGACGGCTGTGTCCCGTGATGATTTCGAGCGCGTGCTGGCCGATGAGAAAGCGCAGCTCGCGCGACGCGAGGCGTTATTCCGCGACCCGCAGCGGGCCGCTATCGAGGTCGCGCAGCGCGTCGCGATCATCGTCGACGACGGGCTCGCAACGGGTGCGTCGATGACGGCTGCGGCACGCGCGTTGCGCGCCCGCTCACCCGCGAAGATCGTCGCTGCGCTGCCCGTTGCGCCTGCCGATGCGGCGTCGCGCATCGGCGGCGAGATCGATGAATTCGTCTGCGTGGTGACGCCGCAATCCTTCTTCGCCGTCAGCCAGTTTTATTCCGACTTCAGCGAAACCACCGACGACGATGTGCGCGCAATACTCGCACGCGCATCGTCGGCCAGCGGGCCCGCCTCGTCCTGACGATGCGGGCGCTCGCACCCATCGGCCTGCAGCGCGACGGCGCATAGACGCGCCTTCGCTGCCGCAGGCGTTGGATTCATGCGGCGGCCTGGGTCAGATGCAGCGGCAGGTAGCTTTGCAGGAAGTCTTCGAAGTCCGCGCGCACTTCCGGGTGACGCAGCGCGAATTCGACGGTCGCCTTCAGATAGCCGAGCTTGCTGCCGCAATCGAAGCGCGTGCCGAAGTAGCGATAGGCGAGCACCTGCTCTTCCGTCAGCAGCGATTGCAGCGCGTCCGTCAATTGCAGTTCGCCGCCCGCGCCCGGCTTCAGCGCGCGGATGTGCTTGAAGATAGTCGGCATCAGCACATAGCGGCCGACCACGCCGAGATTCGACGGCGCCTTGTCGGGTGCCGGCTTTTCGACGATGCCCGACAGCTTGATCACGTCTTCTTCCCACTCCTTGCCGTCGACGACGCCATACGAGCGGCTCGCTTCGCGCGCGATCGTTTCGACGCCGACCACCGAGCTGTGATAGTGGTTGAACGTGTCGACGAGCTGCTTCATCACGGGCTTTTCGCTGTGCAGCAGGTCGTCGGCAAGAATCACCGCGAACGGGCTTTCGCCGACCAGTTTTTCCGCGCACAGCACGGCATGACCGAGACCCAGCGCTTCGGCCTGACGCACGTAGAAGCAGTCGACGTTCGCCGGCTTGATGCTGCGTACCAGTTCAAGCAGCTGCGCCTTGCCGCGCGCTTCGAGTTCCGCTTCGATTTCATAGGACTTGTCGAAGTGATCTTCGATCGCGCGCTTGCTGCGGCCCGTGACGAAGATCATTTCGGTGATGCCTGCTGCGATCGCTTCTTCGACTGCGTACTGGATCAGCGGCTTGTCGACGATGGGCAGCATCTCCTTCGGGCTCGCCTTCGTGGCAGGCAGAAAACGTGTTCCGAGGCCCGCAACAGGAAAGACGGCTTTGGTGACTTTCAGCATGGTATGCATTTCCACTCGGTTGGATTGAATGTATGCAATCGCCGTGAGAGGCGGCGCATTGTCGTGCTGGAAAAGACTAGCGCAAAACTATTCGAAATCTTGTGCAACGCGGCATCGAAATTATTTCAAATTGTTCGATTGACGATCATTTATTCCGGTATTCAACACGCATCAGGAAACAATGACATCAAATCTTTGAATTGACTTGCATACGCCATGTAAATCTTGCCTTTGCGCCCATGCATGCTGCCCGCATGCGGCTATTCGTTCTCTTCGAACTGCGGCATCTTTTCCGGATTCATCCGGATGCGGCTGATCGGCTCGTTGCGCAGCGCTTCGCGATATGCGGATACGGCGACGAGCAGCAGCAGCACGGCGACGCCGGCGATCAAATGCAGGTTCATGACCCCACCCCTGTCAAAGTTTTCCCACATCAACGTAACACGAAAAAAACGTCAAATAATTCAAGCGGCTATATGGATTTCCGGATGCCTGGCGAAATAAAACGCCCCTATGTCGATGCAAATAATTCCAATCATTTATTGCCGATTTTTTGCACGCCCATTCGCCTACGATACGCGGGCGGGCACGCTGTGTCGTGAAGCCGCGTGCCCATTCATTCCTCAACGATCAAGGACCGCGCATGAGCGATACAGCACTGGACGCCACCGGCTCGTCCCTGTCCTTTGCGCAGGCGACGCGCAGCGAGACAAAAGTCGCCGACAAGGAACACGTCATCGACGCGATGCGCGGATTCGCCGCGCTGCTGGTGGCCTATTTTCATTGCCGCCAGGTCGAATGGATCGGCATGCAGAGCTTTCACCACGTCGCGGGCAAGTCGTTCGACCTGAACGCGATCGTCGCGTATCTGACCTTGCCGATTGCATGGGGCTCGGCGGGCGTGCCGATTTTTTTCGTCATCAGCGGCTATTGCATTCACCGCGGTGCGGCGCAGCGGCTCGCGGCGAATCCGGCCTACGCACTCGACGCGATGAACTTCTGGGCGCGCCGCTTCGCACGCATCTATCCGGTGCTATTCGCCGCCCTGCTGCTCACGCTGGCGCTCGACTGGACGAGCCTGCAGTTTCCGCCCGTCAATCACAAGATTCTCGACATCGGCCCCAAGGCGTTTCTCGTCAACCTGTTCTCGCTGCAAGGCGTGGCGGGCAAGACGTATGGCTCGAATGGCGCACTGTGGACGCTGTCGCTCGAGGTGCAGTTCTATGCCGTGTATCCGCTGCTTTTCGCATTGCGCCGGCGAATCGGCATGAATGGCGTGCTCGGCCTCGTTGCACTTGTCAACATCGCGTCGTTCTTCGTATTCGAACGCCATGAACTGCAGTTCTTCACATCGTTCTGGCTCTCGTGGACGCTCGGCGCATGGATCGCCGAATCACAGGTGACGCGCAGCGCAGCGCAGAAGCGCATGCCGTGGCTCATGTATGGCGCGGCGGCCGTGCTGACGGCGCTCGGCTGTGCCGCGTTTCACTTCGGGCAGTACTATGCGTTTCAACTCTGGGCGCTGGGCTTCGCCTGCTACCTGAGCGAAGCGCTCAAGAGCCGGCGTCACAACGACACGCCTGCAATCCGCATGCTGTCGCGTTTCGGCGATTTCAGCTTCTCGCTCTATTCGATTCATCTGCCCATTTTCGTGCTGCTGTCGTCGCTGCTGTATCGCTCCGCGCTGCAGACGTCGATCTTCCCGACCTTCGGCTTCATGCTCGTTGCGCTTGCTGCTGCATGGGTGTTTTATCGCTGCGTCGAACTGCCTGCGATGAAGTGGTCGGCGAGTCTGAAGCCTGCTTCTGCGCGGCGAATGCGCTAAGCGCTAAAGCACGCTCAAGCGGTCGAAGCAAAAAGAAAGGCCGGCGCGATACACATCGCGCCGGCCTTTTCGCTTTCTCAGCTTGCGAGTTTCGCGTGTGCGCCCGCCACATTCGCCAGAATCCGCTCGACACCTTCGACATACGCCTGCGTGCCGAACTTGCGCACGGCCGTCTGATAGCCGCGCGCGACGAGCCGGTCGCGCAAGGCCTGATCCGAGCGCAGCTCCGCGAGCGTATCGGCGAGCGCATGCGCATCGCCCGGCGTACACATCACGCCGTTCACGCCGTCGTCGATGATCTCCGTCACACCGCCTGCGCGCGAGGCCACCACGGGCCGCTGCGCGAGCATCCCTTCGACGATCACGCGGCCGAACGGCTCGGGCGTGATCGACGTGTGCGCGACCACGTCGACGGCGCACATGCACGCGGCGACATCGTCCTGGAAGCCCAGAAAATGCACGCGCTCTTCGAGTCCGTGCGCCGCGACGAACGCGTGCAGCTTCGCCTCGTACGCGTCTTCGCCGAACAGCGGCGCGCCCACCAGCACGGCATGCATGTGCGGATTGAGCACCATCGCCTCGAGCAGCACATGCTGCCCCTTCCATTGCGCGAGCCGGCTGAATGAGCCGACGAGGAAGGCATCCTGCGGCAGATTCAGCCGCGCGCGCAGCACGCTTTGCGGCACATCGCGCAGCGCATTGAACGGCGCGCTGGAAATGCCGTTGAACACGACGTCGATGCGCTGGTCGCCGAACTGCGTCAGCTCGGCAAACGCGCGCGCCGAAGCGGCCGAATTGGCGATCACGTGCGCGAGGCCGAACTTCGCGCACCACTTGATGATCGCGAGCTGCTTGCTGCCGAAATGCTCGGGGCTCACGATATCGCGCAGATGCCAGACCACCGGGCGTCGCGCAAAGCGTCCCGCGAGCGCGCCGATCACCATCGCGCGCTGCGTGTTCGCGTAGATCACGTCGCTCTGCCGGGCGCGTGCGACGGTCGCCCGCACCAGCGACGCAACGCCCTTCACGGCTTTCGCCAGCGGCGGCGTGCCACCCTGCTTGCGGACTTCGCGTATCGCGCCGGGATCGAGCACGTCGACGGCCACGCCTTCGCGATGCAGCGCCACACGGAACGGACCGTCGTCGAACAGCACGACCTGCACGCGCGCCTTGAGCGCCTTCACGATCTCCAGCAGCGACAGTTCGGCGCCGCCCATCACGCCGCTCTGATCGATCGCGAGCACGCGCAATGCGCTCGATGCCTGCTGCTGTTCTTTGCCGATCGCGGGCGGATCGTCGGACGGCAGCGTCGCGCCGCGTAACGCCGGCACCGACTCGCGCACGAAGCCGAAGAAGCGCTCGCGGAAATGGCGAATCGAAAAGCGCTCCGCATTCGCGCGGCAATCTGCGGGCCGAAAGCGCGTGGGATCGCTGGCGAAATGCTCGACCGCGTCGATGATCGACCCGGTTGTCTGCTCGTTGAAGAAGATGCCCGTGGGATGCGATTCATACTGGTCGCGCACGGTCTCGAGCGCCCCGCCCTTGCCGTACGCGATGACGGGCGTGCCGCAGGCCTGCGCCTCCACCACGGAAATGCCGAAGTCCTCTTCCGCCGCGAACACGAACGCCTTCGCGCGGCGCATGTGATCGCGCAGCACATCAAAAGGCTGATAGCCCATGATCTGCACGTTGGGGGTCGCCTTCTCGCGCACCTTCTGCATGTCGGGGCCGTCGCCGATCACGACGAGCTTGCGTTCGGGCATCTGTGCGAACGCCTCGACGATCAGATCGATCTTCTTGTACGGCACCATGCGCGATGCCGTCAGATAGAAGTCTTCCCTGGTTTCGCAGAGCGAGAACGCATCCACGTCCACGGGCGGAAAGATCACCTCGGACTCGCGCTGATAGACCTTGCGGATGCGGCGCGAAATGAACTCCGAGTTGGCGACGAATGCGTCGACGGAATTGGATGTGCGGATATCCCAGTTGCGCATGTAGTGCAGGATGAGCCGTGCGAACGCCGACTTCGGTCCGCTCGTCAGCTTCGACTGTTGAAGGTATTGATGCTGCAAGTCCCACGCGTAGCGAATGGGCGAATGCACGTAGCTGATATGCACCTGGTCCGGTCCCGTCAGCACGCCCTTCGCCACGGCATGGCTGCTGGAGATCACGACGTCGTACGCGGACACGTCGAGCTGCTCGATCGCGAGCGGCATCAGCGGCAGATACGCGCGGTACTTCGTGCGCGCCATCGGCAGCTTCTGGATGAACGACGTCGTTACGGACTTGCCGCGCAGGAACGTGCGGTCGTCGAGAAAGTCGACGAGGCTGAACAGATCGGCGTCCGGAAAGCACGCGACGATCTGTTCGAGCACGCGCTCGGCGCCCGCGTAGGTGACGAGCCAGTCGTGAATGATCGCGACGCGCACGGGGCCGACGCTGCGTGCGCCGCGCCGTTGTGCGGGCGTCGCGGGCGGCCTGGCACCGGGCGTGGCGGGGATGAGATCGTGGCCTGCATCGCGCGTCACGGGCGTGGGACGCAGCAGGTCTTCTTCAACGAGATCGTGGTTCATGCGCTATTCCTCGGATTGAGTCGCAACTTCAGACGCGCAAGCAGCGAACGCGCAAGATCGCGCAATGCAGGGGTCATCGTGAGCGACCACGCGACGTTCGCGCTCACGACGAGCACGCCCGCGGCAATGGCCATCGGCAGGCTGGACAGCAAGGTGGCGAGCCACAACGTGCCCGCCAGGAAAGCGAGGTGTGCGCACATGTCGAGCACGATCGGGCGCGCGTGAATCGCAGAGAGGCGCAACAGCACGACGTAGTCGAACAGTCCGCGCGCGGCGACGACGACGGCCGCGCCCGTCAGACCGAAATGCGCGATGCCGTACCACAGCGCGGCCGCGAAGAACGGCAGTTCGAACAGGCCGAGACGCGCGGCCGATGCGGGATGCACCTGCGACTGAATGAGGATGCGTGCGAGGTTCGCCTGACCGACGAGCCACACGGAGATGATCAGGATGCGTCCGACGGGCCCTGCCGCGTCGGCGACTTCGCTGCCGACCCACGCATGCAGGAACGGTTCGAGCACGATGATCGCGACGAGCGCGACGGGCGTGAACACGCCGTTCAGGAACTCGAGCGACTGGCGCATGATGACGTCGGCATCGTCGCGGCCCACGGCGGACAGCCGCGGAAACAGCGTGCGCAGCATCGCGGTGGGCACGATGTTCAGACGCGTGACGAGGTTCTGCGGCACCGTGTAATACGTGACGAAACGCGCGCCGAGACTCGTGCCGAGCATCACGCGGTCGAGCGATTCGGCGACCATGCCCGTGATGCTCGCAATCAGCATCCAGCCGCCGAAATTGAACAGGCCCTTCGCCACCGCGAATTGCGGCGCCCGCAACCGGCGGATGCCGAGCACGCTGATTGCGGAGCGTCCCAGCAGGATCGCCGCAAGCAGACGCGCGAGGACGGCGGCCGCGAGCACGTTCTGCAACGTCGGCCCCATCATCCATGCGGCGGCGAGCGGCAAGAGCTGGAACAGGAAGGTGCCGAGCGTCTGGTTCGTGTTGTAGATGCCGAAGCGTTCCGCGCCGTTGATTGCGCCCGCGAACACCCACGACACGTTGGCAAGCGGTATCGCCACCGCGAGCCACGGCAGCGCCATATAGACCTCGTGCTGCAGTTCGGGCGACACCTTCGAGAAGTACGCCGTATACAGCGCCGCGCCGAAGTAAATGACGAGCCCGCCGACGATGCCCGTCGCCAGATTGAGCCACGTCGCGCTCCAGAACACCTGCTCGCAGGCATCGGCGTCGTTCGACGCGCGCGCCTTCGAGATGTGGTTCTGCGCGGCCATGCTCATGCCGAGATCGAGGATGCTGAAGTAGCCGATCAGCGTCCAGACGAGACTGATCACGCCGTAGCGCTCGACGCCCAGCAGCTTGATGTACGACGGCACCGTGACGAGCGACACAAACGTCGGCAACACCAGTCCGATCAGGTTGATCACTACGTTTCTGAGGATGCCTTTGTCCATCGGAGTCCTTTTGAGTCAGTCATGCGTTGCGCCTGGGTTGAGGTAGCGTGTGGGTGGAGAAGCGTCGTGCTTATGAGTTGGCGTGGGGTTTCCAGCGGTACATCAGGACCTTGCCGCGCGCGTCTTCCTCGACGAACACGAGGTACTCGCCGTCTTTGCGTCGATGCGCGCTGATGCCGTTGGGCACATCGACCCAGCCCGATGCGCGGCCCACTTCCGGGCCCGGCTGCATCGAGCCGACGGGCGTGCCCGTGTCCTTGTCGTAGACGTGCACCGTGCCGACGGGCTCGACGGCGAACACGTACTTGCCCTCGACCGTGAGCCCGATCAGCGTCGACACGGGCCTGGCTTTCGTGTCCCACGGCAGCGGCAGCGTGTAGCGCGCAACGGGATTGCCGCTCGACCATTTGTCGTAGCGCACCAGCACGCGGCCGATTTCCTTCCAGAAGGCGCGGTCGAACGGCGCTTCAGGCGTGTAGCCCGTCACGTACATGGAATCGGTCTGCGGGTCGTAGATCGCGCGTTTGACTTCGCTGAACGGCTGCGGCACCGCGTACGCGGTCATGTCCTTGTACGAATAGATCGGGTTGCCCTTCGCATCGAGCCCGCCGAAACGGAAGCGGTTGATGCCCTTCGAATCGCGTGCGCGCCAGATGTCGCCGTTGCTGTCGACCCACCAGCCCCAGCCGCCCGCGAGGTGCGTGCCCGTGGTGTTCGGCGTGAATTCGTCGGCATCGAACTGGCCGTTGCCGTTCGCGTCGCGCCAGATCCAGTCGCCGCCCTTCGGTGCGTTCGGCACCTTCAGCACGGCGCGCTCGCGACCCGCGATGAAGCCGGAAGGCGTCGCCGTCTCGCCGTTGCGGCCGCCATCGAAGCGATAGATCTTCAGATGGTCCGCATACATGTCGGTGAGAAACAGGAACGTACGGCCCTTAAGCTGCCGCGCGATGGGCAGTCCCGGCCACTGGTCGGTGTTAAAGACGGGATCGTCGGGATACCTGAAGCGGTTCGTCAGAAAGCCCGCGTAGGTCCATTGCCGACCGGCGGGCTTCGACAGATCGAGTTCGAAGCGCTTGTTGCCCGTATAGACGCTGTCGGGCCGCGCCGGGTCCATCCATGCGCCATCGACGAACAGCAGCCCCTCGACCTGCCACAGCCGTTTGCCATCCGGCGCATAGCTTTCGAGCGTCGCGCCGAGGCCTGCGCCCGTCGGTTCGAAACGCGGGCCAATGCCGTTGGTCGACACATAGACGTTGCCGCGCGCGTCGAC
This sequence comes from Paraburkholderia azotifigens, assembly GCF_007995085.1. Taxonomy (GTDB): domain Bacteria; phylum Pseudomonadota; class Gammaproteobacteria; order Burkholderiales; family Burkholderiaceae; genus Paraburkholderia; species Paraburkholderia azotifigens. The sequence goes on along the minus strand of NZ_VOQS01000001.1, from coordinate 765,858 downwards.
GCCCACGCCTGTCAGCCCGTTGAAGCGCTGCGGGCCGGGCTTGCCCGCAACACCGGCGAAGATGCCGCCGCGTTCGCCGAGCGTCGATGTCAACGCATACGCGCCGTCGCGTTTGCTGAAGAACAGCACCTGCTGGCGTGGACCGTTATCGGCGATCAGCACGCGGCCTTGCGGGTCGACAGCGAGATCGACGGCGACGGTGTCGGCGGGCAGCGGCAATTCGTCTTTCAGACGCTGGCCGTCGGACGCGAGATGCGCGACGTCGGGATGCTCGCCCAGCGTATGGGTGAGCACCCACAAGGTGCCGTCGCGCGCGCGCGCGATACGTCCCGGTGCGGGGACGTTCCATTGCGACTTGCGCTGCATCGATTCGGCGTCGTACACCTCGATGCGGTTCTGCGATGTATTGGACGCGTACAGCGCCGTATCGCTCGCGGCAAGGCCGTTGATGTCGCCGCGCGTGCCTGTCGGCATGTCGTTGACGAGTTCGAACGCAGCGGCGGCTTTCGCATGCGGATCGAGGCTGCTCACCGCGGGCTGAAATGCCGCGACGCGCTTCGTATCGCCGATCTCGCGCCGCGAGATGCCGTACCACTGGCGGCCCTTCTCCGGCCACACGCCCTGGCCGACGAGATGTCCCTTCTCGTTGCCCACGCCAACGGCCACATACGCGTAACGCCCGTTGATCGCGATCGCGTTGCCGCCGCTATTGCCCCAACCGTGCGTGCCGCCCGCGAAGCCAAGCATCCTGCCGCCCTGATACACGCTGGCTTCCGCGCCGCTCTCGTCCCACGGCGCATTCGTGTAGACCTTGCCATCCGGCGATACCGCGAGCGCCGTGATGTTGATCTGCGTCCAGCTGCCGTCGCCATAGCCGAACGTATTGCCGATCCACGACGTCTGCACGTTCAGCGCGGGTTCGGCGAACGCGTGCAGCGTGGCGAGGAAGGCAAACGCGCACATCGCGCGGGCAAGCGTGAGTCGAGGCAACGCGGGTTCTCCAGTCGAAGCGAAACAAAGGCAGGCGATCGGCATGCAACGCCGGATGCCGTGCGGAAATGCGCAAAAGAAGTGCAATGCGAGTTCGATGCGCGCAATGGCGTCAAAGCGGCATCAAAGCGGCGCTAAAGCGCAATGCTCCAATCGGCGCTTAACGGTAATTGCAAAGAATGAATCACGTAAATCGCAAATAATTCAAAATTATTCGCGCGTTGAAACATGCAAAAAGAAAACAGAAAAAAATCGGTATGCACGTTTTTCAGGCAATTTTATGTGCGGTTTGCCCCATGATTTACCGATGCGACGCGTCGACAGGTAGTTCTTGCCGCATTTCTCCGGAAAGCTGTATCGAGGTGTAACCGTCCGTGTGCGAATATAAAAAGCCACTTTTTATTATTCAAATCAATTCGTTTATTTCATTCCAGTTTTTTAGCGTTTTTCTTTACCTAGAATAAAACCCGTTTTTGCCGTCTTCATGGTGATCGCTTTGCGACACCGTGCATGGCCCTTCGAATGCCGTATCAGGCGCATACACGGACGCTCATGACAGCCAGCACTCTGCCCGCCACGTCTTCTCATCACCGACGCATCGTCCAGCTCGACGGCTTGCGCGCGATCGCCGTGCTCGCCGTGTTTGCGCAGCACGCGCTGAAGGCGCCGCTGTGGATGGGCGTCGATCTGTTCTTCGTGCTGAGCGGCTTTCTGATCACGGGCATTCTGCTTGACCGCAAGGCGCGCCAGCAGTCGTATTTCAGTTACTTCTATGCGCGCCGCGTGCGCCGCATCCTGCCGCCGTATCTGCTGCTGATGCTGGTGTCGTCGCTGCTGTTCGGTCTGGGCTGGGCGCAGCACTGGGAGTGGTACGCGTTCTTCGCGACGAATATCGCCGACGCACTGGGACAAAGCGGCCACGACAGCCTGAACGTGCTGTGGTCGCTTGCCGTCGAAGAGCAGTTCTACATCTTCTGGCCGTTCGTGATCCTGCTGTTGCCCGAGCGCGCAGTCGGCTACGTCGCGGCCGCGCTGATCGTGCTCGTGCCCGTGCTGCGCGCCGTCGCGACGCCGTGGTTCGATTCGTTCTGGCCGATCTATTACCTGACGCCGTTCCGTATGGATCTGCTCGCAGCGGGCGCGCTGCTGGCCGTCGCCGTGCGCCGCGATGCGAATGCGCTCGCGCCGTACAAGGTGCTGGCCGCGCTCGGCATCTGCGCGGCGCTCGCCGTGCTCGCGTGGCTGCATCTGCACTATCCGCGTTTTCGCGCGGCCAATACGCCGCTGTCGAATGCCGGTCTGTATAGCGTGTCGCTCGTGCTGTGCACGTCGATCGTGGTGATCGCGCTGCAAAGCAAGGGCATCGTCAAACGGGTGCTGTGCAACCCCGTGCTCGTCTATATCGGCACGATCAGCTACACGATCTATCTGATCCACCTGACCGTTCTCTACATGCTCTGGCCGCTGCATTACGGCCGCACGGCGACGGCGGCCCTCGCGCTGGCGATCACGCTTGTCTATGCGAGCGCTTCGTGGTTCGGCTTCGAGCGGCGTTTGATTCACGGCAGCGCATCGCCGCGCCGCACGAAGCGCGACGAAGCTGGCGAGGAACTGCTGCACGCGGCACGCGAAGCATCGAGGACGAGTGCATGAAGCCCGCATCGATGCAGTGCGCCGCGTTCTGCGCGCTCGCCCTTGCCGCCACGTTTGCCGGTGCGCAAGAAGCCGCGCAGCCGCCCGTGCTGATCGAAGCGTACGGCGACTCGACGACGCTCGGCATTTCGTGCAGCGACGGCCGCTGCGGACCGCGTGCCGATAACGCGGTGACGTACCTGCAGGAGCAGTTGCGCGCGAAGTACGGCGAGCGCGTGTCGGTGGTGAACGACGGCGTCGGCGGCACGATGGCCACGCAACTGCGCGACGGCACGGGTCCGGGCCGCAAAGGTCCGTGGAAGGACCGCCTGGCTGCATCGAACGCGCAGATCGTCACGATCAACTACGGCATCAACGAAGTGATGCACAACCAGTCGCCCGAGCAGTTCTATCAGGCCGAAACGGATCTTGTGAAGACGGCGCAGGCGCTCGGCAAGCTGCCCGTGCTGCAAACCGCGAACCCGATGCCCGATGGACGGCTGAATGCGCGCCTTGCCGGGATGGTTGCCATGACGCGGCGCGTCGCAGCCGAACAGCAGGTGCCCCTCATCGATCACTACGCGCAGATTTCCGCGATGGCCGACTGGAAAGCGCATATGTCCGACGGCGCGCATCCGAAGCCGGAGTTGTATCGCGTGAAGGCGCAGCAGGATTTTCAGGTGATCGAGCCGCTCGTGCGCCGCCTGTCCGGCGTGGCCGCGCTGTCGCAACCGCTGTCGCAACCGCTTTCGCAACGCCAGACACCGCGCGCCCCTTCTCCTCCTCATTCAACTTCAGACAACCCGACGAGAGGCAACTCATGACCACACAACGCAAAGCCATCATCACGGGCGTATCCGGCCAGGACGGCGCCTATCTGACGAAGCTGCTGCTCAGCAAGGGCTATCAGGTCACGGGCACGTACCGCCGCACGAGTTCCGTCAACTTCTGGCGGATGGAAGAACTCGGCGTGATGGACAACCCGAATCTGCAACTCGTCGAACACGATCTGACGGATGCCGGCTCGACGCTGCGCCTGCTCGATACCGTGCAGGCCGACGAACTCTACAACCTCGCCGCGCAGAGCTTCGTGGGCGTGTCGTTCGACCAGCCGTCGACGACGGCGCAAGTGACGGGCGTCGGCGTGCTGAACCTGCTCGAAGGCATCCGCACGGTGAACCCGCAGATGCGTTTCTACCAGGCGTCCACATCGGAAATGTTCGGCAAGGTGCAGGCCGTGCCGCAAAGCGAAGACACGCCGTTCTATCCGCGCAGCCCGTATGGCGTCGCGAAGCTGTTCGCGCACTGGTCGACGATCAACTATCGCGAGTCGTACGGCATGTTCGCGACGAGCGGCATTCTGTTCAATCACGAATCGCCGCTGCGCGGCCGCGAGTTCGTCACGCGCAAGATCACCGACACCGTCGCGAAGATCAAGCTCGGTAAAGCCGACGTGCTCGAACTCGGCAATCTCGATGCGAAGCGCGACTGGGGCTTCGCGCTCGAATATGTCGAAGGCATGTGGCGCATGCTGCAGGCGGACGAGCCCGACACCTATGTGCTCGCGACGAACCGCACGGAGACGGTGCGCGATTTCGTGAAGATGGCGTTCGCGGCGGCGGGCTATCAGCTCGAATGGACGGGCCGCGACGAGCGCGAGGTCGGCCTCGATATCTCGACGGGCAAGACGCTGATTCGCGTGAATCCGCGCTTCTACCGCCCCGCCGAAGTCGATCTGCTGATCGGCTGCGCGGACAAGGCGCACGAAAAGCTGGGCTGGCGTCCGCAGACGTCGCTCGAACAGCTGTGCCGCATGATGGTCGAGGCGGATATCGCGCGCAACCAGAACGGCGTGTCGTGCTGATACCGATTCGATGAACAAAGGGCGCTTAAAGCGCCCTTTGTTTTTCAGAGCAGTTTGCGGTTGACCTGCGGCACCATCGGCGCGAACTGCAGCAGACGATCGGCCTGCGCGTCGATGAACGCCGATATCGTGTGGACCAGCGCGCGCTCGTCGCCAATGTACACATCCGAGTCCGCCAGCCCGGGCGCAAGTGTTTTTGCCGCCTGCGCCATGCGCGTCATTTCGCGCGCGAGAAAGCGCGGCGCCGTACCCGTGCGCTGCGCGAAATCCGCGAGCGCAAACGGCGTGATCTCTTCGAGCCGGAAGGCATCGCCATAACCCATCGCCATGTCCTGCTCGACCCGCTCGCCGTATGCGTTGACGGAGACGAGGTCGTACAGCGGTGCGGGATCGAGTCCCCCGCGATGCACGAAGAACGACAGATTCTTGCCGTGCGCGTCGCTGTTGCCGATCAGCAGTTGAAACAGCGCCCAGCGGATCATGAACGTGCGCGCGGCGGCGGGATTGTCCAGATGCCGCTGCAGCGAAAACAGCTTCTCGAAGCTGACGCCCTCGCGGATATTGCGCACGTCCTGCGTGTTGCCGAAATTGCGCTCGTATTTGAACGACACAGGCAAGTCCAGCGCCTGGCAGCCGTCGATCACATGCCGGCGGCGCACGGCTTCGACGGATTCGCCATTCGACGCGTCGAGCACGACGCTGCGGTCGAAGCGCTCGATCAGCAGGATCGGTTCGGGAATGCGCCGGATGGCGACGGGCGCCGTCTGCAAGCCGATGCGCGACGCGAGCGTCATGCAGTAGTGCTCGTTGGCGACCATGCACGGCGTCACCGCGCTGCGCGATTCGGGCTTGAGAATGTGCGTTGAACTCAGCGGCCCGTCGGCGAGCGCGATGCGTTCGCCTTCGAGCAGCACCTGCAGCTTGTCCTGGTAGCCCGCCACCGACAGACGCACCTTGCCATCCCAGACGGGAAACGGAATCGCGTCGCGCTCGCGGATGCGCTGGCTCAGTTCGTCGGCTGTAATCGCACGGCGTGCAGGCGTCGCGTCGTCGCTCGCGACGTGCCCGATGGGCTGGCCCGCGTCGTCCGAAGCCAGAAAGCTCAACGCGCCGACGGGTTCCTTGCCGAGCATGCGAATGAGCCCGTAGGTGTTGTCCTTCGACACCTGATAGACGACGGACGCCACGTCGAGCGCCCGCCCCTCCGGCAGCAGATTCGCAATGAAGCGATGCACGGCGCCGCCCGGCGGTTCCTCACCCGACAGCGGAATATGCGGCGACAACGGAAACGCATGCCGGCGCGCCGTCCAGTTTCCGTCGTACTCGAAACGATAGAGGCTCGCTTTCGCCTCGAAGTCGAGACGGCCGACGGCGCCTTCGTGAGTCGTGACGTGAAGGCTGTGCGGCATCAGGGCTTCTCCGACGCCTGCGCGGCGGGCGGTTCGACGACATCGAGCACCGCGCTGGTCTGCTGGTTCGTGAAGACCAGCATGTTGAGGCCGAGACCGTCCAGCACCTTGAAGAGCTTGTCGAGACTCACCGAGCGGCCGTTTTCGAGGCGCGACAGGACGTCTTTGGAGACACCGAGCATGTCGGCGGCATCGTCGATGCGCAGTTCGCTTTGCGCGCGCCGGTTGCGCACGAGCCGCCCCAGCGCGGCCATGTCGCGGGCCAACGGGGTGACGGCAGTCGGTCGGGGTAAGGTGCGAGCCATAGTTCCGTGATTCGAGGAATAAATCCTTCTGTTGAATCAACAGAGAGATAATTACGAGAATATCGGAATTATGACGAAGTGGCGCGCCGGATGTCAATAATTCCGATAATTCAGGAATTATAGCTCTCAACAACGTCTGAAATAGATAATTCCTGAAATGTCGGAATTATGATGGCGCGGCACTGCCGACACGGGCGGACACCGCCCAAAAGAAAAGGACGGCGTTGCGGCCGTCCCTTCCATTGCGCTACGTCCGGCCGATGCCGGCAGCCGCCTATGCGGCCGCCTGAATCGCCTCGTTATACACGGCGGCGACGCGCTTCGCGATCACCGGGTTGTCGAAGTTTGCCCGTGCATAGGCGCGACAGGCGTCCGCGTCCGGCAATCTGATCGTGCCGTCGAACGCCTTGGTCAGACCATCGGCGATTGCGTCGGCACCCGTCGACGGCAGCACCAGATCTTGCGACAGCCCTGCCACCGCTTCCGGCAGCCCGCCCACGGGCGTCACCAGCACGGGCGTGCCCGAGGCCAGCGATTCCACGGTAATCAGGCCGAAGCCTTCGAGCGCCACCGTCGGCACGACGCTGATATCCGCCGCGCGATACAGGGATGCGAGATGCTCGTCGGGCACGAAGCCCAGCAGCTTCACGTTGTCGCCGAGGCCCGCATCGTCGATGCGCTGCTGCAACTCTGCTTGCAAGCGGCCCTTGCCCGCGATCAGCAGGAGCACCTCCGGCTGACGGCGCTTGACGATCTTCACCGCGTCGATCAGATCTTCGAGGCCCATACGCCGCACGAGACGCCGCACGGCCAGCACGATCGGCCGGCCAAGCGGCAGTTGCAGGCGCAGCCGCGCTTCGTTTTGCGTGAGGGGCAGATTGAACTGGTCGACGTTCACGCAGCCGGGCACGACGCGCACGCGGTCGGCGGGAATGCCGTAGCGCGACGTGAGAATGCGGCCGAACGCATCGGACAGCACGATCAGCCGCGAGGAGCGCGCATAGACCGTCTGCTCCAGGTAACGTTTCGCCCGCTGGCCGAGCGAATCGGCGCCTTCGACGTGACTCTCGTCGGCCCACGGCCCCTGGAAATGCGAAACCTGCGGAATGCCGCGCGTCACGTCGAGGCCGGGAAACGTGTACAGCGCGAAGTGCGACGAGATCACGTCGGGCCGCTGCTCGCGAATCTCACGGCGCAGTGCGCGGCGCGCGGCCATCAGGCGCAGCGGCAGAGATTGCGACGCCGAACCGAAGCCGTTGATCGCGCCGTTCGTGTCGTGCGCGACACGCTCCGAGCCCGCGACCACGCCGCGCACTTCGACGCCCGCGCCGGGCAGCGCGCCGATCAGCGAGTAGTACATGCGGTCGAGACCGCCCGCGCGCTCGGGAAACCAGTGCATGCCGATTTGCAGCGATTTGATGGAACGTGGGTTCATGGTGTGTGCCTTCCTTGTCGTTGTCGATGGGCGCGCTTGCGTCACGTGCATGACGTGCGTCAGGCGCCGTCCGCGCCTTGCGGCCCTGCTAGCACGTTCGCCGTCAGCGCGTCGCCTTCGCTGTGGTTGCCGTGCTTGTCGTTGAGCGTGTTCGCGTGGCGGCGGTCTTCGCGCCGTCCCGCGATCTGCCGGTACAGCGCGATGTACTGCTGCGCCATGCGCGCCCAGCCGAAGCCTGTCGCGAGTTCGTTGGCCGCGCGGCCCATCGCGAGGCGCTCGTCATCGTTCGATGCGAGACGCCCGACGGCCTGCGCCAGCGCTTTCGGATCGTCGGGATCGTCGAGCACGATGCCGCACTCGGGCGTGATGATCTCCGCCCCGCCCGCCGTATGTGCCGTCACGACGGGCAGGCCGGCCGCCATCGCTTCGAGCAGCGACAGGCTCATCGCCTCGTAGCGCGACGGAAACACGTACGCATCGACGGAATGCATCAGCACGGGCATCTCTTTCACGAGCCCCAGAAAATGCACGCGGTCCGCGATGCCGAGCGCCTTCGCTTCTTCGGGATACGGACTGCCGGGCAGATACCCCGCCACGGCGATATGCACGCGTTCGGGCAGATGCGTCAGCGCCTTCAGCACCGTGCCGAGGTTCTTGCGCGGCGTGCGCAGATCGCCGACGAACAGCAGCAGGAACTTGTCCTCGGGCAGCTTGAAGCGCGAGCGGTTGCCTTGCGCTGCCGCAAAGCCCTGCGTATCGACGCCGTTGTAGATCACGTCGAGCCGGTTGTCCGGCGTCAGTCCGATCGCGGCGACCTCCGCGGCGACCTTCTGCGACACGGCCGTAATCACACGCGAGCGCCGGTACGCCCAGCCTTCGAGTACGGCATTGGCGCGCGTATAGATGAACTGATACGCGGACCACAGGCCCTTGCCGAGACCGAACGGGTAGTACTTGCTCCTGAACCAGCCCGTGTGCACGAAGTGCGCAGTGTTGACGTCGGCGGGCATCCACGTGATGAAGCCGTTGACGTGCAGCACGTCGTATTCGCGCCGATGCATGCGCAGCCACAATGCGCTCTTGAGCGCGAACACCTGCTGGCGCAGCAGATTGGTCGGCCAGAAGCGGCCGATCTTCACGGGCACCCAGCGCACGAGCGGATGCTGCAGCAGTTCGGGCGCAACGTGCGAAGCGACGAGCGTGACCTCGATGTTCTCGTCGAGCGCGGCGCGCGCGATCTCGTGATTGACGCGGCCCTGCCCGTCGTTATGACGCACCACGTGCGTGACGATGGCGACTCTCAATCAGTGGCCTCCATGAAAGAATGATGGGCGGCGCCCGTTCAGCTTCTGCCAGTGCGCCGCGGAAATGATCGAAAACACGCCCATGAACAGCAGCAGGCCGCCCGTGCCGACGAGCGAATTGGTGAACACGAGCATCGCGAAGATCGAGAGCGCGAGCGACAGCGACGCCGACGCGAACTTGTCGTCGCGCAATCTGAACGACGCGCGCAATGCACGCAGCAGCAGCCAGATCACGCCCGACATGTACAGCAGCGTGCCCGGCCAGCCGAGCACGAACGGAATGTTCATCACGCCGCTGTCGAAGTTGCCGTACTGGCCGAGCTGGCCGCCGTCGTTCGAGAGCTTGGTCGAGGTGCCCGTCGCGCCGAGTCCTTCGCCCGTCACGTCGGTGAACGCAGTCTTCGCGAAGGTCGCGTAGAACTCGTTGCGCGCCGCGTAGCTCTGGTCGTCGTGCAGATTGATGATCGTGTCGAGGCGCGCCTGCATACGCTCGGCGACGGGACCGACGGCGAGCAGCGGCACGCACAGTCCCGTCAGCAGCACCGCACTCGCGACGATGCGGATGCGCACCTTGTTGTCCGACTTCACGAGCTGAATGAGCATGGCGATCACCCAGCCGCCCCATGTCGAGCGCACCAGCGACAGGCAGAACGACAGGAAGCCGAACGCACCCGCCACCCAGCGCACGCGATGGTTCGCGGCCATCACGTAGACCATCGCGCCCATCATCGCGAGCGCGAACGGGCCCGACGAATTCATCGTGCTGAACACGCGCACGCCGAATGGCACCGGGTCGCCCTGCGAGTTCATCTGCGAGCCGAGCATCCACAGCGCGTCCCACTGCGGCATGATGAAAAACTGCACGAGGCCGTAGCCACCCATCAGCAGCATGCCCCAGATGAACGTATTGACGATGGTGTCGCGGAATTCCGGGTACTGCCGCGAGTGCGCCATGATGTGAAAACCGATCAGGATCGGATAGACCCAGTTGGCGAGGTCGTACAGGGCCGCCAGCGGCCCGCTGGAGACGACGCCGATCATGAACGCATACGCGAGGCCGCCGAGCACCAGCAAGACGGGCAAACCGCGTCGTTGCGCGAGCACGGGGTAGAAGCGGATCAGCGAGAGGCCGCTGATCATCGTCACGGCAAGCGGCGCGACCTGGATCAGGCTTGTGGGCGTGAAGGCGCCCTTCGACCAGTCGGCGAGACGCCGCACTTCCGGGCTCAGAAACCACAACCACCACATGTAGCCGACGTACTTCGCGGGCGCCTTGAAGTACAGCCAGAAACCGACGGCGATCGACAGCACCGGGAACGCGAGCGTGAGCACCGTGCCCTGGTGCGCGACGATCAGCATCGCCGTGATGAGCCACAGCAACGCGGGCGGCAGCCAGTCGCGGCGCTCGCGCTTTGCGCTGCGCGCTGCGCCCTCCATCCCGGCTGGTGCAATCGACGACATCGCTTACCTCCCTCCCCGGCTTTGCGACGGCACGGCTTCCGCCTGGCGCACGCGCTCGCGTTCGCGCCGGCCCTGTTGCGCCGTCTGGCCACGGCGGCGCAGCAGATCGCGCGTGATCTTCACGTGCTGCTGCGCGTAGTGCTGCGTCGTGTGATCGCGCGACACGAGTTCCGTCGCGGCCGCCTGCGCCTGTTGCAGCGCTGCGACCGGCGACGTCATCAGGCCGAGCAGCGCATTGCGCAGCGCGTCGGCATCGAACGGCGGCACATACGCCGCGGCGCGCGCCGAAAAATAATCCTGCAGTCCGCCGACGTTGGTCACGACCATCGGCTTGCCGACGGCGGCCGCCTCGAGCATCACCGTAATGCCCGACGCATGCGTGTTCGGCCGCAGCGGCACGACGATCACGTCGGCCCAGTCGTACAGTTCGCGCTGCTTTTTCAGGCCCGCCGCGGGCGCGACATGCACGTTCAGCGAGCGCAGCGAACGCGGAATGCGCCGGCGCGTTGCGAGCCGCACGGCAAAGCGCGGGTCGTTGCCGACTGCCCTGATCAGCGTTTCCCAGTCGCGGTCGCGATCGTTGCCGATGGCCGCGATGCGCAGCGGCGTGCCCGGCTGCCATTGCGTCGGCTTCTGCACGGGGAAGTCGCGCGTGTTGAGGCCGTAGAACAACTGCGTCGCGTCGCGCTCGAAGTAGTCGCGGCACAGCTCGGCGTTGTCGCGCGCGAGGGTCGTCAGCAGATCGGCGCGCGCCATCAGCTTGCGATAGAACCAGCGCCGCAGCAGCCCATAGCTGGGCCATTTGTCGATCAGCCAGACGCTCTGCGCGATCAGCAGCGGCTGAGGGCCTGCTTCATGGCGCTTGCCGTTCATCAGCAGCATCAGCGCGGCGGACAGCCATTCGTGCTCGGTGTGCGTCCAGATCACGTCGGAGCGCAGCATCTCGTCGCGATTGCGCAGCGTGTGAATCAGATCGAAGCCGAGCAGCGTTTTCAACGCGCGGCGCGCGAGCCGCACAGGCTTGCTTTCCGGCGTGTCCTGCGAGTAGCTCAGTTGAAATTCGTCGGACTCGGCATGGTGATAGCCGTACAGACAGCCGATGTCCTCGCCCTTGCGATAGAAGCGCGGGTCGGCGCCGTAAAACAGATGCACGTGGACCTTCGTCGTCATGCGTGCACCCCCGCGCCCCGATGCGCTGCGTACGCGCGGCGTGCCTCGCGTGCGCCTGTGCGCACCGCGCGCCAGCGCGCGAGCTTCGTGCGCGCGCCTTTCGACGTCAGCGCGAGCACGGCGTGCAAGGCGCCCGGATAGACGCGCGTGCCGACGAGCGCGTACCACCACCATGCGACCTCGCGCTGCGCAGGCGGCAACTGCTCGCGCAGGATCAGATGCAGGTTGTACGCGGCGTTGCGCACGGCCGTCATCGACTGCGCGTCGCGGCGGTCGTCGTCGAAACGCTCGGCGGGGAAATGATCGACGGCGACGCGCGGATCGTAGACGAGCTTCCAGCCCGCGTTCTTCACGCTCATGCTGAAAGCCATGTCGTTGTGCACCTGCGCGCCCGCGCCGCGCAGGCGGCCGTCGAAGCGGATCGAACGGATCGCGTCGCGCCGGTAGCTCATGTTCGCGCCCTTGAGCAGATCGACTTCGCGCGCCTCGCCCACACCCAGGTGGTGATTGCCGATGATCTTGCCCGACGCCGTCATCTTGCCGACCAGGAAGCGCGAGCCGTCGAGCACGCCGCCCCTCTGATGCACCCAGTCGCGTCCGCCGAGCGCGCCCAGCCGGGCGTCGCCTTCGAAGGCCGCGCCGATGCGGCGAACCCAGTCGCCGTGCGGCGCGGCGTCGTCGTCGGTGATCGCGATCACGTCGCCCGTCGCGGCGTCGAGGCCGCAGTTCAACGCGGCCACCTGGCCCGGCAGCTCGACGGGTGCGATGTTCAGCGGCAGCGCGCCGACCACGAGGGGATCGGCGAGGCACGCATGCGTCGCGTCATCGTCTGGCCGCGCGACCACCACGACTTCGTCGGGCACGCGCTCCTGTTTCTGCAAGGCGGCAAGACAGCGCGCGAGGTCTTTCGGCCGGCGATACGTCGGCACCAGTACCGTTATCTTCATCCTGTACTCTCCGTGGCTGATTGAAGGCGCACTGCGCGCATCAGGTGCTCAGGTATTCCTGCACGGCCGCGTAGTGGCGGTCGTAGTTGCCGCGCGCGCGCGGCGGCATCGCGTTGAAGATCGCGCCCTGCACATGCACGCCCGCCGAATGCAGACGCTTCAGCGCATCGGCGATCTCGCCTTCGCTGTGCATGCCCGAGCGCACGACGAAGAACGTCGAGCCCGCATAGCCGCCGATGATCGATGCATCGGTGACGGCCAGCACGGGCGGCGTGTCGATCAGGATCACGTCGTAGCGCTTGGCGAGGCCTTCGAGGTATTGCGGCAGGCGCGGCGACATCAGCAGCTCGGACGGATTCGGCGGACGGCGGCCGCACGAAATGAACGCGAGGTTGTCGATTTCCGTCGCGCGAACCGCCTCTTCCAGCGAAATCTGACCGCTCAGCAGTTCCGACAGGCCGTTGTCGGGCGAACCGCCCAGATGCTTTTCGAGCGCGCCGCGCCGCATGTCGCCGTCGATCATCAGCACGCGCTTGCCCGAATGCGCGAGCAGCACGCCGAGGTTGATCGTCAGGAAGCTCTTGCCGACACCGGGCAGCGGGCCCGTGAACATGACGATGCGGTTGCGCGCGTCCTGCAGCGTGAACTGCATCGACGTGCGCAGGCTGCGCAGGCTTTCGATGCAGACATCCTTCGGTTTCGCGTTCGCGAGCACCGCGCGCTGGCGCGTGCCGCCACGCACTGCGGCGTTTTCGAGCAGCGCCTGTTCCGCCGACAGCGGCACGAGACCGTACACGGGCAGATGGAACGCGCGCTCGACGGTTTCGGGATCGTCGATGCCCTTGAACATATTGCGGCGCAGGAACACGAACCCCGTGCCGACGATCAGGCCCAGAATCGTCGCCGCGGAAAGAATCAGCACCTTCTTCGGCTTGATGGGCGAACCGGGACGCAGCGCCGCATCGACGATATGCACGTTGCCGCCCGTGCCCGCTTTCTGCACGGAGAGTTCCTGCACGCGGTTGAGCAGCAGCACGTAGATGTCTTCTGCGACCTTCGCATCGCGCTGCAGCTGCACGGCCTTCACTTCCGTGGCGGGCAGATCGCGGAAACGGTCCGCGTACTTGGTGCGCTGCGCCTGCAGTTCGGCCATCTGCTGCTGTGCGGCCTTGATCATCGGGTGATCGTCGCCGTAGCGCTGTTCGAGCTGCGAAATCTGCAGACGCAGTGCCGAAATCTGCTGCTCGTACTGCACGCTGCCTTCCAGATAGACCTTCGCTTCGTCGCTCGCGTTGATCGAGCCGCTCTTGCTCTGGTAAGCCGTCAACGCCGCTTCCGCGCGTTCGAGATCGGACTTCAGACGCGGCTCTTCGCTCTTCAGGAAGTCGAGCATCCGGCTCGCATCGGCCTGCTTGGTGCGGATGTGTTCGAGCAGATACGACTGCGCGAGCGCATTGGCGACGGCGGCCGCGTGCTCGGGGCTTTGGTCTTCGAGCGAGATCGAGATCACGCCCGTCTGCTTGCCCTGCTCCTGCACGTTGATCGCGGACTGGAACGCGGCGATCGCGTCGAGATCGTTCGCGCGCATCACGGTGAACTGCGTGCCAGGGCGCGCCACCAGCTTGTTGACGAGCAGCGTGACGCCGCCGCCCTGCGCGGGCTCGCCTGCCTCGCCGCGCAACAGCAGCTGGCCGTCGGGCGTCATCAGCGTGTAGCGGCCGTTGTCCATCGCCGTGAGGATCAGCTTCTTGCCTTCGAGCGCGGGCGTCACGTCGATCGAATCGACTTCGGCCACTTCGCCGCCCCATGCATACGAGCCGAGGCCGAGCCACGCCTTCGCGGGCACGCCAGGTGTGGCGAGGCGCGCGGCGAGGCTGCCGAGAATGGGGACCGTCTTCGGCGTCACCGAGAAGTTCAGCTTCATCTGCTGAACCACGGGCGCGACGACGCCGCGGCTCTTGATCATTTCGATCTCGGCGTCGGTGGGAATCGTGTTCTGCCCCGTCGAGATCGTCGCGCCCGTCTGCGTCTGCGTGAGCGCCTGCGACGTGTTGTCTGACGCTTCCACACGGACGTGCGCGTCGGCCGAATACACGGGCTTCGCGACATAGCAGTAGAAGCCGGCCATCGCGATGATGGTCGCAGCGATGCCGATCAGCCACCAGATGTCGTCGATGATCACCTGCAGCAGTTGGCCGAGGACCACGTCCTCTTCTTCGGTTCTGGCCTGCATGGCCAGATGGGGATTGGCTTGAGTGCTCACTTGGATACTCGCTTGAGTGCTCAGGGTTGACCCGGGTCGGGTCGCCGCCCGCATCCGGCGCGTTGCATCCGTTCAGGTTCGGATGCGAAGCGCCGGCATGCGGGCAGCGGTTCAGGCAATGCGGCTGCTCATGTGCTTCAGGCAGCGTTTCATGCAGCGTGTCATGCAGCGTTTCCTGCAGCGTTTCGGGCCGTGCATCAGCGCGTTAGCTGCTTCAGGTAGAACAGCGTCTGCACGGTCGGCAGCACCTGCTGCAATACGCGGTTGAACGTTGTCGAAGCGGCCGTGCCCACGTACACCACGTCCATCGGTTGCAGCTGGAATTGCGAGGACAGCATGATCGCGTCGGGCTGCGTCATGTCGAGGCGATACACGTCGGGCGTGGTCGGCTTCTCCTTCATGCCGCGCATCACGTAGATCTGGCGCGGGTTCGCGTCGGTGTCGAGAATCCCGCCCGCCTGCGTGAGCGCATCGGCGATGGTCAGCTCGCCCTTGTTCATCGGAACGGGGATCGGCGTCTTCACTTCGCCCATCACGAAGATGCGCGTGTCGCTGCGATCCGGCACGTTGACGATGTCGCCCGGTTCGAGCATCACGTTCTGCGTGGCGTCGCCCTTGTCGAGCATGCGGTTCGCGTCGAGCACGTAGAGCTTGCCCTTGCGCGTGAGACGCACGCGCTGCAGATCGGCGTTGTCCGTCGAGCCGCCCGAGCGCGTGATCGCGTCGACGAGCGTGAGCGGCACGTCGGACAGGGCGAGCGGGCCTGGCGTCTTCACGTCGCCCGTCACCTGCACTTTCTGGCTGCGGTACGACAGCACGCGCACGTCGACCTGCGGATCGCGGATGTACGGCACGAGCTTTTTCGACAACTCGTCGCGGATCTGCGCGGTGGTCCGTCCCGACGCATGAATGCGGCCGACGAACGGGAAATAGATCGTGCCGTCGGGCGCGACCGTCTGCCCGTACGGATCGGCCTGGCCCGGCAATGCCTGGGTGTACGGCTGCTGCAAGGCGCCGCCGAGCGTCTGCGTGGTGTTGCCGCCCGAGGACAGCGTGCTGCCGTTCGGCGTCGTCAGTTCCGGGTGGTCCCACACGGTGATGCCGAGAATGTCCTGCGGCGCGACGCGGTACACGTACTGCGTCGGATCGGCGAACGGGCCCGGCGGCGGCAGCACCTGATGCGCGATCGCGTCGGCCGTCTGCGCCTGCTGCCGCTCGATCACCGAGGCGTCGATCAGCTTGACGGGGTACGTCTCAGCCGGCTTGTTCTGCTGGTCTTCCTTCAGGCGCGACGTGTCGAGGTAATTCCCCGGTGCGGTCGCGCATGCCGACAGAAAAGTCGTCAGCACAAGAGATATCGTGATGTGTCGTTTCAGCATATTTTGTCCAGCCATCCCATGACGAGGTGTTCGATGTGCGCGAGGCTGTCGCGATACACGGCTTCGTCGCGTCCGTGCGGATCGACGACATCGGCGCCGCCCCCGTTGCCCTGCCCGTCCCACTTGCCCCACTTGCCGAGCGGATACACCTTGCCGCGCGAAGTGGGTTCGAGCGCTTCCACGTCTTTCACTTGCCGCTGTTCGGTGACGAGGATCAGATCGGCGGCACGCACGCTCGGGCGATCGAGCCGCCGTGAGCGATGCGTGCCGCCCGTGCCGCCATCGACACCGCGTTCTTCGAGCAGACGCCGCATCACGGGGTCCATCCCATGACCGTCGATGGCGCGCAGACCAGCCGAGCGAAACGCGATGGGCAGCGCGCCGCGCTCGTGCTGCCGCGACCTGAACAGCCACTCGGCGGCAGGCGAGCGGCACACGTTGGCGTGGCAGACGATCAGCACGTTCGCGAACATGGGCGGCCTCCCCTCGGGTCGATGACGTCGTGCAGCGTTACAGCGCGGCGGCGGCAGCCGGCGACGCGGCGGCACGTTGCGATGCACCCTGCGGCTGCGCGGCCTGACGGCCGATCGCGTGATACTCGATGCCGAGCTCGCGCATCGTTTCCGGCTCATACAGATTGCGGCCATCGAAAATGACGGGCGTTTTCAGCAGCGTCTTGAGACTGTCGAAGTCCGGGCTCTTGAACACCTTCCATTCGGTGAGAATCACGAGCGCGTCGGCTTGTTCGGCCGCCTGCATCTCTTCATCGGCGAAGGTCAGACGCGCGAGCTGCTGCGGCTTGCCTTGCAGGTCGAGTGCGAACACGCGCTTCGATTCGTCGATCGCGACGGGGTCGTAGGCCACGACCTTCGCGCCGCGCGAAAGCAGTTCGGCGATCAGCGCGCGGCTCGGCGCTTCGCGCATGTCGTCGGTATTCGGCTTGAACGCGAGGCCCCAGACAGCGAACGTGCGGTCCGACAGGTCCTCGCCCATCTGCGCGACGATCTTCTGCGCGAGGATCTTCTTCTGCGATTCGTTGACGGCTTCGACGGCTTCGAGAATGCGCAGCACATGGCCCATTTCGCTGCCCGTGCGGATCAGCGCCTGCACGTCCTTCGGGAAGCACGAGCCGCCATAGCCGCAGCCCGCGTACAGGAAGTCGTAGCCGATGCGCGGATCGGAACCCATGCCGCGCCGCACGGCTTCGATATCCGCGCCGACGCGGTCCGCGAGATTCGCGAGATCGTTCATGAACGAGATGCGCGTGGCGAGCATCGCGTTGGCCGCGTATTTCGTGAATTCGGCGGAACGCACGTCCATGTACAGCGTGCGCTCGCGATTGCGGTTGAACGGCGCATAGAGGCGCTTCATCAGTTCGCGCGCCTTTTCGCCCGGCACGTCGTCGTCGCAGCCGAGGATGATCCGGTCGGGGCGCGTGAAGTCCTCGACGGCGGCGCCCTCTTTCAGGAACTCGGGGTTCGACACGACCGAGAACATCTGTTTCAGATCGCGTTTGTCGAGTTCTTCCTGCACGGCCTGCGCGACGCGGCGCGCCGTGCCGACGGGCACCGTCGACTTGTCGACGATCACCTTGAAGCCCGTCATATGGCGGCCGATATTGCGCGCGGCGGCGAGCACGTATTGCAGGTCGGCGGAACCGTCCTCGTCGGGCGGCGTGCCGACGGCGATGAACTGGATGTCGCCGTGCGCGACGGCCGCTTCGACGTCCGTCGAAAACGTCAGGCGCCCCGCCTTGCGATTGCGCGCGATGATCTCCAGCAGACCCGGCTCATGGATCGGCACGCCGCCGTTGTTCAGCACGTCGATCTTGCGCTGATCGACGTCGAGGCAGAATACGTCGTGCCCGATGTCGGCCAGGCAGGCGCCCGTCACGAGGCCTACGTATCCGGTTCCAACGATCGTCAGATTCATGAATTACACCTCGGAGTTTGAATGGTTCAGTGAATGCGGAACGCGCGGCGTTCCCTGCGTTTGCGCATGGTTGGCGGCGCGCGGCGCTCAGTACGCGTTGCTGCCGACGAAGCCCTTCCAGAACGTCAGGCCGACGATCTTCAGGTCGAGCCAGAAGCTCCAGTGCTGCATGTAGTACAGATCGAGCTTCACGCGGCCCATCATCTTTTCGATGCGGTCGGTTTCGCCGCGGTAGCCGTTGATCTGCGCCCAGCCGGTGATGCCGGGCTTGATCCGGTAGCGATGCATGTAGCCCTTCACCAGATCCTTGTAGATGTCGTCGTGTTCGAGCGCGTGCGGGCGCGGGCCGACCACCGACATCTCGCCGCGCAGCACGTTGATGAATTGCGGCAGCTCGTCGAGGCTCGTGCGCCGCAGGAATGCGCCGACGGGCGTGATGCGCGGATCGCGGCGCGTGGCCTGGGTGATCCGGCCCGCTTCTTCCTTGTGCACCTTCATCGAGCGGAACTTGAAGATCTCGAACTCGCGGCCGTCGATGCCCTTGCGCCGCTGCCGGAAGAACACGGGCCCGGGCGACGACAGCTTCACAGCCGCGGCGATCGCGAGCATCAACGGCGCGAGCGCCGTCAGCGCGGCGAGCGCGAACAGGCGGTCGAACACGCGCTTGGGCAGCACGCGCAGATCGGTAATGGGCGACGCGGCGAGATTGATCGCCGGCACGCCGAGCAGATCGACCATCGGCTGGCTGAAGAGCGTCAGGCTGCGCACATCCGGAATGAAGCGGATGTTCACGAAGTCGTTGCGGAACTCCATCACGAAGCGATGGATGATCTTTTCCTGCGACATCGGCAGCGCCATCCACAACTCGCGCACCGAACGCCGGCGCATCTCGTCGATCATCGCCGCGTAGTCGCGCTGCACGGGCACGCCTTCGATCGCCTGCGGCTCGTCGGTGTCTTCGTAGTGGCTGCGCGAGTCGGCCTCGTCGTACACGACGACGGGGCTGAAACCCGCTTCGGGACGGCTGCGCATCTGCTCGATCAGAAACTTGCCATACGGCGCGCCGCCCACGATAGCGACCTTCTTCTGGTTGTAGCCCTCGCGGCGCAGGCCGCGCAGCACGGCATGCACACCCGCCTTCGTGACGATCAGCAGCACGATGGTGGCAACGGCCCAATACGCGAGCCACAGGCGCGACAGCATGTCCGCGCGGTGCAGGCTGAAGCTCATCAGGATGCCCGTCACCTCGACCATCATCCAGCCCATCGTCACGCGCCACAGCAGGTCGTACAGCGGCTTGCCGCGCCACGACTGATATACGCCGAGCGCGGGGAAAAACAGGATCACGAGCAGGCAGTCGAACGCAAGCGACACGCTCTGCATGTCGTCGAGCCAAACGAAGCCCTCCGCATGCACGGCCGCCGCGATCAGTGCGCCGAGCGCGACCATGCCGATGTCGATGATTCTCGAAAGAACGCTCAGCATCTGCTGCACCTCGCCTTGTCTGTCAGTTCAATCAAGTTCTATTCGCGTCCGGTTGAGATTGAATGCCGCTGCAATCGTGTTAGCGCATCCGGCAAATCGGGATCGGCGGATCGAATTGCGCATTGAACCAGTTGGATCACGCGTTGAATCGAATCACGCCGATGGGTGAATACCCTTCTACAAGCCTCAATAAAGCGGCATTAAAATTCCGCCGACAAGGCTGCAAAAAATCTCAAAATGTATCGGCACGAATTTCCGGATTTTTTCTTCTTTAATCCGGTAACTTTTGCCGCATTTCAGGGCTCTGTTCGGCGTTATGCGTCGTCTTTCGTTCTCTTGCGGCGTAATTTTCCGCTCGCGGTGCCAGACGGGTCGATGCGCGCATCCGGTATTGTTCTGTTCAGGCGCCAGGTCGTCGTGTCATGTCAATTTTTAACCGATTTATTTTAGTTTTTTAAAGCATTGCGAAATTAATCGTTGATGACGGGCCACTATTTTCTATCGTAATTATTCGATAGAAATTCAATGCCAATTTATTGACGCATTACGACGTGATAAAAACGAAGCCATTCACCCCGCTTCGAGGAGTTATCACCATGACTGCTACGGCGTCAGCCGTCGAGAATCGACAGGCGAATCCATCCCGGATCAACGTTAAGCTCAAGGTTCATCCCGTGATCCTTGCCGGCGGCTCAGGCACGCGCCTGTGGCCGATGTCGCGTGAACAGCATCCGAAGCAGCTGATCGGCCTGCTGGGCGAAGACTCGCTGCTGCAATCGACGACCCGCCGGCTCGATGGACTCGATGCCGGCTACCCGGTTGCCGAACAGCTGGTCGTCGTGTGCAACGAAGAGCATCGCTTCACGACGGCCGAACAGCTGCGCGTGAGCGGCGTGCAAAGCCGTCTGATTCTCGAACCCTGCGCGCGCGACACGGCGCCCGCTCTGACGATCGCCGCGCTCTCCGTGCTTGCGCAGGACGAGGACGGCATCATGGTCGTGATGCCCGCCGACCACGCCGTCACCGACAGCGAAGGCTTTCATGCCGCCGTCGCCACGGGTGTGCAGCACGCGGCGAACGGCCATATCGTGACGATGGGCATCGTGCCGTTGCGCGCCGAAACGGGCTATGGCTACATTCGCATCGGCGCGCCGCTCTCATCGGGCAACACCCCGGACAACACGCCGGACGATCGCGCGATCATCGCGCATCAGCTCGACCGCTTCGTCGAAAAGCCGCATCTCGAACTCGCGCAGCATTATGTCGAGTCGAAAGAGTACTGGTGGAACAGCGGCATCTTCATTTTGCGTGCGTCGACGTGGCTCAAGGCCGTGCGCCATTTCCAGCCCGCCATTTACGAAGCTTGCGAGGCCGCGCATACGCAAGGCAAGACCGACGGCGACTTCTTCCGCGTGCAGCGCGACGCGTTCGGCGCCTGCCCGAAGAATTCGATCGATTACGCGGTGATGGAACAGCTCGGCACCGACACGTCAGTGTGCTCGGGCGTCGTCGTGCCGCTCAATGCGGGCTGGTCCGATGTCGGTTCGTGGGACGCCATCTGGGACATCCTGCCGAAAGACGGCGACGATAACGTGGGCCGCGGTAACGTGATGTTCGAAGGCGCGGAGTCGACGTTCGCGCATTCGGAAGGACGCCTGATTGCCTGCGTGGGCACGCAGGATCTCGTCGTCGTCGAAACGGATGACGCGATTCTCGTCGCCGACAAGAACCGCGTGCAGGACGTGAAGAAAGTGGTCGGCCGCATCCGCGAAAAGCATGGCACGGAAGCCGTGAACCATCGCAAGGTGCATCGCCCGTGGGGCCACTACGATTCCGTCGACATGGGCGAGCGCTTCCAGGTGAAGCGCATCGTCGTGAAGCCGGGTGCGCAGCTGTCGCTGCAGATGCACCACCACCGCGCGGAACACTGGATCGTCGTGCGCGGCACGGCGCTCGTCACGCGCGGTGAAGAACGCTTCATCGTGTCGGAAAACGAATCGGCGTATATCCCGCTCGGCATCAAGCATCGCCTGGAAAATCCGGGCAAGATGCCGCTCGAAATCATCGAGGTGCAATCCGGCTCGTATCTTGGCGAAGACGACATCGTGCGCTTCGACGACACCTACGGCCGTCAGTAATGCATAGCGCGGTGACGGGTTGTGGCCCGTCACCGCTTCTGCATGTCGTCAGACCGGGAATGTGCTACCGAAGTACTGATACCTGTACAACGGGGCGGCGGAGCAACGCAAGAACCGGTTCCAGCCCGGCATCAAAAGATGGCGTGCTCACGCCATCGTCATCACCCTGCGTGAGAAATCAGCTTCGAGATCAACGGATAGCGCTCGCCCGCCTTGTCGTTGACGGCGTCGGACGGATAGCGGCGCAACGGCATCAGCCGCTGCGGCAGATGCGGATTGCCCGCAGCGGCAGGCGTCACGTTCGCCGCGGCGAGTGACGGCGTCGGCGTGAGTTCCGGCATCGCGCGCGTGACGGGCCGCACGGCGGCCTTCGGCGCATGCATGCCCGCATGCGCACCCACACTCGCCTTCTGGCTCGCAAAGCTGCTCGCGTGCAGACCCGCGCCCGCTTCATGCGTGCGGCATTCGCGGTCGATCCATTGACGCGCCCAGTCGAGCGCGAAACGGTGTGCCGCGTCGGCATCGGTGAAGCGCGGACCGATCAGGCCCGAGCGCTCGACGCGCTTGCCGTCCTTCATGATCTCGGCCCACGCCCGGAAGCTGTCGTTGGGCACCTGCTCCGCCGCAACGTAGATCACATAGCCGAACCCGTCTGCGACCTGCAGGCCGCGCGGCGCCGTAAGGCTCATCCACAACGGCATGTGCTGGCTGCCCGCTTGTGCGTCGTCGGCCGAGGTGTCCCCGGCATACGCCTGCTCGTCGCGCAGTTCGTTCGTCACGACGCCCGGCACGATCGCGGTATCGGCGGCAAAGGCCTGGATGTCCGCCTGCGCCACGTCTTGCACGTCCCTGGCTTGCCCATCGATACGCGGCGCGCCGTCGAAGACGGCGGCAGCGTCGTGCGCAGGCGCGCTGCTCGCACGGGACGCGTCGACGAAGCCCGTCTCGACAGCCGCCGAGCCGGCGAGCTGGCGCGTGATGTCGGCCATCGGCGCGAGCGCACGCCAGCCGCTCGTCACGCCCGGTTCCTGAGCGGACGACTGCCACGTCTCCGGGCTCTTCCAGAACACGCCGCGCGCGAGTTCATCGCGCGGCTTCGGTGCTTCGACCACGGGCGCCGGCTTCGGCGCAGCGGGCGGCGTCGGCTCCGGGATATAGGCGAACGCGCGCCCATTCTGCGTCAACAGACGGATCACATCGGCCAGCGTGCCGTCGGCTTGCCACTCTTCGAAGCGGCGCCGGCACGTAGGGCCTGACGGATAACGACCGGGAAGCTTCGACCACGGCTCGCCCGTGGTCAGAATCCACAGGACGGCATTGGCCACGATACGGGGTTCGGCGCGGGGCCGTCCGCGTCGGTTCAGGCGGACGGCTGGCTCGTCGGAAACGAGCGCGGAAATTTGCGCCCATTCGTCATTGCTTAGCTCATCGAAAAACATGCTGTTCTCCACGCAGCCTGGCCTGGCTGCGGCTTTGGGCTCTCACGAACTTCATTTTGGCGGTTCGTGTCGGGTCCGCGGTTGCACAATATGCTTGTACGTTCTTGCGCCGGGATTGAGAAAGCGCACATCGATAGTGCGACATTTCACCGGGACGACGCACAAAACGTGGTCTCACTCGTGCATGGGAGAATTTGTGCACGAAGCATACCATTGCTAGGGTTTGTCTGAATATGACTGAGACAAGTGTTACGGATAGAAACAAACTTGTGCTTTTTGCTCCATCGTTTAGTTCGTGAATGTCACAGAACTGACGTCAGTCGCAACGCATCGGCGGCGGCGCAAACAGCGCGGCGCAGCGCATCCATGCTCGCGCCGCCGCGATGACAGCGGTGTGTACGCGTAGATCGCGCACAACACTATTGACCGCGTTACATTCGATTCAATGCGTGCGGCATAAAGTGCCGGAGCGCAGCGACGTTTCTATTTGTGACGCATGCTTGCCGCTGCGACGAAGCGTGTTGGCGCGAAGTGACGGATATCGACGCGCTTAACGGACACTACCGGACACTAAGGGACACCGAGGGACATTAGCGGACAGGTGTCGCGGCGCGCTCGCCGACAACCGTGGTCCATGGCCGAACGCGCCATTGCGTGACGAGTCCGTTGAGCACATAGGGATCGGCTTTCGCAAACGACTCGGCAACGGCCGGCGAATCGCCTTCGAACAGCAGCACGGCCGTGTCGACGGGATCGGCGAGCGCGCCCGCAAGATGAAGTTCGCCGCGATCCGCAGCGGCCCACGCATGCTTTAGATGTGCGGCACGAAATTCCGGGCGACGCTCGAGATAATCCGGCGACACATCGTAGATCAACAGATAGTGCATGGCGAAAACTCCTGAATCGTGTGAAGGCAACGACACAAGCATAGCGGTTCGCGTGTTCGGGATAAGCCGTCTTAGGGAAACACCTGTGCCGTCTGAGCGTTGCACGCGTCAACCTTTTGCCCTCTCCGTTCGTTCTGACAGACACCATGTAGCGCAATGGTGACGGCCGATCACAGCGAAGGCGACTTGCCCGGCTCGATGTCCGTCTCACGACAATCAACAACATTCACAACCCGTGATGGAGTCTCCCATGAAGATCCAGGCCGCACTCGCCGCTCTCGCCCTGACGGGGCTGCTCGCGTCGCCCGCTTTTGCCGCGAACAGCCAGCAATCGAAGATGACCGCGTGCAACAAGCAGGCGGGCGACAAGAAAGGAGACGAGCGCAAGGCGTTCATGAAGGACTGTCTGTCGGCATCGTCGGCGATGGCTGCGTCCGCACCGATGTCGCAGCAGGACAAGATGAAGATGTGCAACACGCAGGCGGGCGACAAGAAGGGCGACGATCGGAAGGCATTCATGAAGACGTGCCTGAGCAACAAGGGCTGAGGAGAACAGCATCCGCACGGCGCCGCGTGAACCGCGCGGCGCACGGCGATGCGAGACAGGCGAGCGGCGTCCATCACGGGCGCCGCTTTTTCTTTCTGGCCTGCATAGGGCGCCACGATGTCCTGCGCCATGGCGCACACAAGCTGTGCATTCGCAGTGCCGCGCCCCGCCCTTCCCGCGCCGTTTTCTTCTATGATGGCGGCACAGACGGCCCATACCCCATACAGAACAAGTCCCACGGGCCGCCAGCTTGTCGTTGATGCCGCAAGCGCATCGCACGGAGGCAAGGATGGTTGGGAGACACAAGAATCGCTGGTTGCGCCGCTGGCTGGTGGTGATCGTCTTCTGGGCGGTGCCCGTGGCGATCGTCGCCGTGCGCGAGATTCAGGAGGAGATGGCCTATAACCGGGTCGACCTGAACAACGCGCTCACGAGCTGGCAGTTCACCGACGCGCAGCGCGCCGCAGGCGCCGCCGCGCGCTGCCACGGCACACCCGACGACGCGCGCGCAGCCGGCTGCCCCGCCGACGTGCTGGCCGCCAACGCGCCGCGCCAGCAGGACGCGCTCAACGAATACGCGGTCCGCAAGAGCACGCTGGCGAGCTATCTGTGGCATGCGTTTGTCGGCTATTGGGTCGTGCCCGCCGCGACCATCTTCGCGATCGGCTTCGTCATCGGCGTCGTGCGGCGCGCGCTGCGGCGGCCGCCCGTCAACAAAAGTCCCGCGAATCACTAGCCGCATGTTGCGCCGTCATCGTTTGGAAAACGACGCAGGCGGACGCAAGTGCCGCATCCGCGCTGCGGCTTTCCCGCAACACTTTCCGTTCGCTTACAGCATATTTTGACGCGCCGCAAACCGGTAAATACGACCTCGTTTTGCGCCATGTCGAGCGCCCCCCGCAGGCGGCGCGCGCACGGCCTTGCCGGTCTCCGCGAGCGCGGGCGGGACGGCATCCGGACAGCCTTCCTGCCTGCGCGGCCAACCGGCCAGAATTACCCAACGAATCGCTGACGATCGCCGGGATGCTTGTCGCACAAGGGTTTGCGCGGTGTCCCCAGAACCTTTGCATTGCTGGTTCGTGTGATATAACTCAACAGGCAACCCGTGTGAACTGAGGCTGCACCCCGGAACCACGATGGAGAAAAACGATGCAAAGACGAAACTTCATGTTGAAGAGTACCGCCGCGCTCGCTTTCGGAACCCTTGCACTGGCCGGCTGCACCACCACCAAGAGCAGCGGGGAATCTGCCGCTACGGACATGTCCAAACGGCAGTCGATCGACGCCAGCGTCGACGGCACCATGTCCCGTCTCTACACGACCGTTAACGGGTCGCGCGAGCTGGTCGCCAAGTCGCGCGGCATTCTCGTTTTCCCGTCCGTGCTGCAGGTCGGCTTCGTGGTCGGCGGCCAGTATGGCGAGGGCGCGCTGCGCGTGGGCGGCAGCTCCGTCGGCTACTACAGCACGATCTCGGGCTCGTTCGGGCTGCAGGCGGGCGCGCAATCGAAGGCGATCATCTTCTGCTTCATGACGCAGGACGCACTCGACAAATTCCGCAGTTCGGACGGCTGGTCGGTCGGCGCGGATGCATCCGTCGCGCTCGTCAAGATGGGCGCGAACGGCGCCGTCGATTCGACGACGGCCACGGCGCCCGTCGAAGTATTCATCCTGACGAACGCAGGCCTGATGGCCGATGTGTCGCTGGCGGGCACGAAGGTGTCGAAGCTCAAGATCTGACGGCAACGCGGCCCACGTGCGTGGATCGTGCGGGCGCCGCCGCGATGCAGCGCTACGGGACGCGGACGCCAGTCCGCCGCGCAGTTCCGGCAGGTCGTCGACGAAGTGGGTCACCCGCTTTCATCGGCGACGAACATGAGGCAGATGACAAAGGGCGGCGCAATCTCACGATTGCACCGCCCTTTCTTTATGCGGCGTCGCGCCGGACTTCGATCAGGTGGTGGACGACGCGTCGATCACCTTGAAGCGCGAACGCTTCTGCGCGCGAATCACCGACTGATACGCGTCCACATACTGCCGCGCCATCCGGTGCGACGTGAAGCGCTCTTCGAAGCGCTTGCGCACGTTCGCGCGCGGCAGCTTGTGCAGACGGTTGACGGCGGCCACCGCGCCGATCTCGTCCTCGACGATGAAGCCGGACACGCCGTCGTCGATCACTTCGGGCACCGCGCCGCGATTGAACGCGATGACGGGCGTCCCGCACGCCATGGCCTCGATCATGACCAGACCGAACGGCTCCGGCCAGTCGATTGGAAACAGCAGAGCATGCGCGCCGGACAGAAACCCGGCCTTCTGATGATCGGCGATTTCGCCGATGAACTCGACGTACGGCAGATCGAGCAAGGGCTTGATATCGCGTTCGAAGTATTCGGCGTCGGCGGCATCGACCTTCGCGGCGATACGGATGGGCAGCCCGCAGCGGCCCGCAATGCGGATCGCCGTATCGACACGTTTTTCCGGCGAGATGCGCCCCAGAAACGCGAGGTACTTCTGCTCGACGGGCTGCGGCGTGTAGAGCGTTTCGGGCAGGCCGTGATAGACGGTGCTCAGCCAGCGCGCCTGCGGCAGCGGATGACGCTGCGAGTTCGAAATCGAAATGACGGGTGCGGTGTTGAAGGTGTCGAACACCGGCTGCTGTTCAGGCAGATCGAGACGGCCGTGCAAGGTCGTGACGAACGGCGTGTCCTGGCGCTTGAACACCGAAAACGAGTAGTAGTCCATGTGAAAATGGAGCACATCGAAATCGTCGGCGGCGCGGCGCACCAGTTCCATCAGCAGCATGTGTGGGGCGATGCGGTCGCGAATGCCGGGATCGAGCCGCAGCGCACGCGGCCAGACGGGTTCGAGCTTCGCGCGCGTGACGGAGTCGCCGCTCGCGAAGAGCGTCACCTCGTGACCCAGGTCGACGAGCGCCTCGGTAATGTACGACACGACGCGCTCAGTTCCACCGTACAGCTTGGGCGGCACCGATTCCGTCAAAGGGGCGATCTGCGCAATTCTCATCTGTGTCTCCAAGGGCCGCGCGAAGGCGGCTGCAGCGAGCAGTGGCGAACGAGTATGACAGCAGGCAGGCAGCCAATCAAACGCGACGCGGCGATTTCATGCGCTTTGACGCGGTGTATCGGGTTTATCCGCATAACGGGTTTATCCGCGGGTTTGTCCGAATACCGCCTCGCGCTTCCCGGATGCTGCGCGCGTCCGGCCTGGGGCCTCCCGAGTCCCAAGTGCCGATTATTGCCCGGCCTCTGCTGGAAAACCGCAGCTATTTCAAATGCATTACGCTGTTACAGTCGGGAAACACTCGTTTCGGACGGGCTGTTTTCCGTCCGCTCATGTGCGCTGTCTCGATGCGACTGCGGCCGTTCAGCGCGCGGGCCACTTCCACGCGGGCAGATCGCGTGAATCGGCATCGGCGATACGCGTTGCACCCAGTTGCTTCTCGAGCACCACCGATTCGCTGCCCTCCTCGCGCTCGAGCGCCGCGATCAGCCGCGCAGCATGTGACACGACGATCACCTGCGAGCGCAACGACGCTCGCGCGATCAGCCGCGCGAGCGCAGGCAGCAGATCGGGATGCAGACTCGTCTCCGGCTCGTTCAGCACGAGCAGCGCAGGCGGCCGGGGCGTGAGCAGTGCCGCCGCAAGCAGGAGATAGCGCAGCGTACCGTCCGACAGTTCCGCGCCCTTCAACGCACGCAGCAAGCCCTGCTGCTGCATCGTGACTTCGAAGCGCCCTTCGACATTGGTGATCGCGATGCGCGAACCGGGAAACGCGTCGTCGATGGCGGCATCGAGCGTGGCCGGGTCGCCGATTTCGCGGATCGTCTGCAAGGCTGCCGCGAGATCCGCGCCGTCGTCGGCGAGCACGGGTGTGTGCGTGCCGATCTGCGGCAAACGAACGGGCGACTCGGCATCCGTTCTGAAATGATCGTAAAAGCGCCAGGAACGTATCTGCTCACGCACGGCGATCATTTCCGGCGCACTACGGGGGTCGGAAAACTCCGTCATCATGCTGTCGAAACTGGCGACGCTATGCGGAATGGTCTGCCATTCGCCGTCGTCATCACGTGTACGGATCGACGGGCCATGCCGGTCGACGAGCAGCGCCGATGGACGCAGCACGGGGCCGCTCCAGATGGATTCGCGTTTGATGACGGGATCGAGGCCGAACTGCGTCTCGCCCGGAATGGGCAGACCCAGATCGATCGCGTAGCCGAACTCGTCGCCCGCAAAGCCGAGCCGCAGATTGACGGGCTCCGTGCGGCGCGTGCCCTGCACGGGCGAGTCGCCCGCGAGCATCGCGCGGGAGAAGCGCTCGGGTCCGGCCCACAGCGTCGATTGCAGACCGCCTTCGCGCGCGAGCGACGGAATGACGCCGCCGCGCGCCGTCACCGCGAGCAGGCGCAACGCGCGATACACGCTCGATTTGCCGCTTCCGTTCGCCCCCGTGATCACGTTCAGGCGCGCGAGCGGCACGATCAGATCGCGCAACGAGCGATAGTTGGCGATGGCGAGCGTCGTCAGCATCCGGGCTCCGAATGGACGCACTGATGAGAAAAGGCAGGATTGTTCTGGATATCGAATAAATCAGGACGCTGCATCGCGCCGGTCCTGCTTCTTCTTTTCGGCCGACCCGTCAGACCCCGGCGCAGCAAGCGGCACGCTGCGCAGATCGCGCAGGAACGAATCGCGCCACACGCCGAGATCGTTCTTGCGCAGCGCCTGCATGTCGATCTCGTGACGCCGCTTGCGCTCATCGAGCGGCATCGCGAGCGCGCGTTGCAAGGCCTCGCACATGCCGATCGAATCGTGAGGATTCACGATCAACGCCCCTTCGAGTTCGGCCGCCGCGCCCGCGAACATCGACAGCACCAGCACGCCCGGATCGTCCGGATTCTGGGCGGCGACGTACTCCTTCGCGACGAGATTCATGCCGTCGTGCAGCGGCGTGACGAACCCGACCTGCGATTCGCGGAACAGCGACATCAGTTTCCAGCGGTCGTATTGCTGGTTCAGATAGCGAATGGGCGTGTAATCCAGACCTGAGTATTTTCCGTTGATGCGCCCGGCTTCGTATTCGAGTTGCTGACGAATGTCCTGGTAAGTCGTCACGTCCGAGCGCGTCGGCGGCGCTATCTGTACCAGCGTGACGTTGCCGCGCCATTCGGGTGAACGCTCCAGCAATGCTTCGAATGCACGGAAGCGCTCGACCAGCCCCTTCGAATAGTCGAGACGGTCGACGCTCATGATCAGCTTGCGCCCTTCCAGACTCTGCTTCAGATCGAGCACGTGCTGACGGCTCTCGTAGCGCTTCGACTGCTCGGCAATGTCGTCGGGAAACACGCCGATCCGGTAGACGCCCGTGCGCAGCTCGCGGCCGAACGCCTCCGCGTGACCGTCGCCCGACACGGTGCCGCGCGCGTGCCGGCGCAGATAGTCGTGGAACGCGAGTTCGTCGTTTTCGGTTTGAAAACCGATCAGGTCATAGCAGCACAGCGACTTCACCAGTTCTTCGTGTGGCGGGATGTTCAACAGAATCTGCGGCGACGGAAACGGAATGTGCAGGAAGAATCCGATGCGATTCCTGATGCCTTCAGCTCGAAGCGCTTCCGCGAATGGGATCAGGTGATAGTCGTGGACCCAGATGATATCGTCGGGCTCAAGCAGCTTGATGAGCTTGTGCGCGAGCCACGCATTGACGCGCCGATAGCCCGCGTACTCTTCGCGCTCGTAGCGCGCGAGATCGTTGCGATAGTGGAACACGGGCCACAGCGTCGCGTTCGAAAAGCCGCGGTAGTACTGGTCGTAGTCCTTGCGGGTGAGGCCCGTGGTAGCGAACGTGACGGTGCCGTCGGTTTCGAGCGTGGGGCCGGCATTCGCGACCGTCTCGCTCACGACGTCGCCGCTCCATCCGAACCACACGCCGCCCGTGTCCTTCAGCGCGCCGAACACGCCTACGGCCAGCCCGCCTGCCGAGCCTTTGGTTTCCGTCGGCGTTGCCACGCGATTCGACACGACGATCAGTCGGCCCATGTTGCTGTCCCTCCGCTCTGGTTGGCGCAGCCGGTCCGCCGTGGCCGGCGCGCATCGTTTCTGATTCAGTGCTGGTTCGACCGCGGTTGCAGCCGATCAGTTGCACATGTGTGCAGATCCGGACGGCATAGGCGAAACGACGGGTTCAAAGCGGGCCGACAGCAAACCGGGCTGAAAGCACAAAACGCGCGCCGTGCGGAAACACGGCGCGCGTCTGGCAGAACGGCGAACGGGCCAAGCGGAAAGCGCGCCGCTCAGCTACCCGACTTGCAGGGGAACGCCTTGCCGAGCCCCAGCGACACGGCCGTGCTTGCGTTGTAACCCGCCACGTTCGGATTGTCGGCGATGTACTTGCGCACCGCGTCCGTCAGTTGCTGCGAGCGCGCTTCCGGCGGCAGGCAGAAATACTGGCCGACGCGCGGGCCCGTCGTCCCGCCGATCGCGTCGATCGTGTTGAAGATGCCGTCCGCAGCACCTTCGATGTAGGCTGCACACGCGCTACGCGACGCAACGTCCGTTTTCGTGCACAGCTTGTTGAGGTCGCCCCCCGTGAACGCGGCAGCCGTCAACGGCACAGCAAGCGCGCCGGCGCAAATCAAAACCCGCAGCATGTTTTTTCCTTCCTGGTGTGAGCCCGGAACGATGCATGGCGTCCGGCGATCTCTGCCGCCCGGATTGGCCACCCGTCCCCGCTTCAGTTCGGGCGCGTGGTGACGCGCGCCCAAGCCGCTATTTTGCACTGTTTTGCGGCGTTGCAGGCGTGCCGGCAGGCGCCTGTTGCTGCGTCTGCTGGAGCCGCGCCGTCAGCCCCTCGACGACGTCCGGCTCCTTGTACTGTTTCGCGAAATCGAGCGCGGTCAGGCCAATCTGGTTTTTCACGTTCAGGTCCGCGCCGCTGTCAAGCAGCAGCTTGACGGTCGACACGTGACCGCCGCGCGCCGCCATCATCAGCGGCGTCGTGCCGTTCGGCGAACCCGTGTCGATGTATGCGTCGTGATCGAGCAGCAGCTTGACGATGTCGTCGTGGCCATTCGCGGCCGCGTAGTGCAGCGGCGCCCAGCCCTTCTTGTTGACCTCCGCGTCCTTCGCGATCAGCTGCTTCACGATGTCGATGTCGCCGTTCAGTGCGGCCATCATCATCGCGTTTTCGCCCGCCTTGTCGAGAATCTCGATGTCGGTCTTCGGATTGGCGATCAGCGCGGCCACGACCTTGTCCGACTTTTCGCGCGCGGCGATCACGAGGAGCGGCATGCCCTGGTTGTCGGCCATGTTCGGGTCCATGCCGTTCGCCAGCTGCTTCTTCACTTCCTTCACGTCGTCGAACTTGACGGCCTTGATCATCGTGTCGGCAGGCGCGGCCTGCGCGGGCAGCGCGCCGAGTGCCGCGAACGCGACGCCTGCCGCCAGCGTGAGCCTGGCCAGGCCACGGCGCAGGTCGGCAGCGCGGGCAAAGCCCGGATGGGATGATGCGCCGTGACGGCCGTCGATCGTGTATTTTTTCATGTGTTGCTTTAGGAAACTTCCCTATCCTTTTGATACTACTGATTTTATTCTTCAGGCGCCAGACGGCGCCGGAATCTTGAACAGCCGGAAGAAGTTCCCGGTCGTCGCGGCGGCAAGCGCTTCGTCCGGCATCTCGCGCTGCTGCGCGATGAAGCGTCCGACATAACTCACGTACGCAGGTTCATTCGGCTTGCCGCGATACGGCACGGGCGCGAGGTACGGCGAGTCGGTTTCGATCAGCAGACGGTCGAGCGGCACGCGGCGCGCCACGTCCTGCACATCCGTCGCGCTCTTGAACGTGACGATGCCCGACAGCGAAATGTAGAAATTCTGCGCAAGCGCCTGTTCGGCGACGGCCCAGGGCTCCGTGAAACAGTGCATCACGCCGCCGGGCACGCTCGCGCGCTCCTCGGCCATGATCCGCAGCGTATCTTCCGACGACGCCCGTGTATGGACGATCAGCGGCTTGCCCGTCTGGTGCGCGGCGCGGATATGGACGCGAAAGCGCTCGCGCTGCCATTCCATGTCGGCGATCGACCGGCCTTCCAGCCGGTAGTAGTCGAGGCCCGTCTCGCCGATCGCCACCACCTTCGGATGCTGCGCCAGTTCGACCAGTTCGGCGACGCTCGGCTCCTGCGCGTCTTCGTGATCGGGATGCACGCCCACCGACGCGTACACGTTGTCATACGAGCGCGCGATGTCCAGCACGGACGGGAGCGTTTCGAAATCGACGGACACGCACAGCGCGTGTGTCACCGAGTGCGAACGCATGTTGTCGAGCACTTGCGGCAGACGGTCGCCGAGTCCTTCGAAGTTGATATGGCAGTGGGAGTCGACAAACATGGTGAAGTCCTGCGAAAAATCCGTGGGTGAATCTGATAGAGCTCGCGCCAGACCTTGCCGCGCGCCCTAAACGAACAGGTCGCGGTAGCCCAGAAACAGTTCCTCGAACACGAGCCGCGCATTCAGCGGATGGTTTTCGACTGCGCGCTGCCGCGTAACCGTCCGCATGAAACGCGCGAATGCGTTCGCATCCGCCTGCGACGCACAACGCGCGAGCGCCGCCGACGCCGCAGGGAAATAGCGCGGCGTGCCTGCCGCACCCACTGTGGACTGTGCGAGCAGGTCGTACATCCAGCGCTGCAGCCAGCCGAGCACGATGGGCACGGGCAGCTTCTGCAGCGTCTCGCCGCACGCGAAGGCGTCGCAGTTCGGGCCGGCGGCCAGTTGCTTCAGCGTCCAGTCGCGTAACGGACGGTTTTCGTCGCTTGCGAGCGCCAGCGCGGCCAGCGGCGCGCCGCCTGCTTCCGCGAGCAGGCCGGGCGCGTCGCCGACGCCTTGCTGCGCGAGCCACCCGGCGGCGGCCTCCGGCGCCGGCGTCGTCATCGGCCACTGGCGGCAACGGCTGATGATGGTGGGCAGCAGGCGGTCGAT
Source organism: Paraburkholderia azotifigens (assembly GCF_007995085.1). GTDB lineage: Bacteria > Pseudomonadota > Gammaproteobacteria > Burkholderiales > Burkholderiaceae > Paraburkholderia > Paraburkholderia azotifigens. The sequence goes on along the minus strand of NZ_VOQS01000001.1, from coordinate 732,283 downwards.
ACGCGCCGACACCATCAGGAACACGACGCCCGCCGGCGGCTCTTCGAGCGTTTTCAGCAACGCGTTCGCAGCCGCGACGTTCAGCGCCTCGGCGGGATACAGCACGACCACGCGCACGCCGCCGCGATGCGAGCCGACGCCGCAGAAGTCCAGCAGCGCCCGCACCTGCTCGATCTTGATTTCCTTGCTGGGCGTACGCGTCTTCTTGCTGTCGTCGGCATCGGCCTTCTCGGCTTTTTCATCGGCCGCGCTGGTGAAACCGGCTTCGGCGGCGAGCGCCTCCGGCAACACGATCCGGTAGTCGGGATGATTACCCTGCGTGAACCAGTTGCACGCCGCGCACGCGCCGCACGGCTCGCCGTTCGGCAGCGCCGACTCGCACAGCAGGCCCTGCGCCAGATGCTGGGCAAAACGCAGCTTGCCGATGCCGGCTTGCCCGTGGAGCAGCAATGCATGCGGCCAGTGGGTGCGCAATTGCTGCAGGCGGTTCCAGTCGTCGGTTTGCCACGGATAAATCATCGTTTGTCTTTTGATTCAATGGTTTGAAGACGATTCTCAATGTATTGGCCGAGTATCGCGCAGTGTTATACGTTCGCCCTATATCAATGAAAAATCAGAGAGATACAATCAGTTCTTCAAGTTGCTTCTGAATGTCCGCAATGCTGCGCGTCGAGTCGATGATAGCGAATCGATAAGGCGCTTCCTCGGCGCGACGCAGATATTCGGTGCGCGTGCGCGTGAAAAACGCATCCGACTCGCTCTCGAAACGGTCCGGCACGCGGGCCGCGCTGCGCCGTTCGCTTGCTGTGTCGGGCGGCACGTCGAACAGCACCGTCAGATCCGGCTGGAAGCCGCCCTGCACCCAGCGCTCGAGCGTCTCGAGCTTGTCGCGCGGCAAGCCTCGACCGCCGCCCTGATAGGCGAACGTCGCGTCGGTGAAACGATCGGACAGCACCCAGTCGCCGCGCGCGAGCGCCGGTTCGATCACCTGGGCGAGATGCTCGCGCCGGGCGGCGAACATCAGCAGTGCCTCGGTTTCGAGATCCATGGCCTCGTGCAGCAGGATGTCGCGCAGCGATTCGCCGAGCTTCGTGCCGCCCGGCTCGCGCGTCATGACCACCGAGCGCCCCGTCGGCGCCACCTTCTGCTCCAGCCGGTCACGGAACCAGCCGAGGTGCGTGGTCTTGCCCGCGCCGTCGATGCCCTCGAACGTGATGAATTTTCCCCGCGCCATCATTGCCCTCGAATGTACTTGTCGACGGCCTTGTTGTGATCGCCGAGCGTGTCAGAAAAGATGCTGCTGCCGTCGCCGCGCGACACGAAATACAGTGCGCTGGTCGGCGCCGGATTGAGCGCGGCCTGAAGCGACGCCACGCCAGGCAGCGCGATCGGCGAAGGCGGCAGGCCCATGCGCGTATACGTATTGTAGGGAGTGTCCGTCTGCAGATCCTTCTTGCGCAGATGTCCCGTGTAGCTGTCGCCCAGACCGTAGATCACGGTCGGGTCCGTCTGCAGCGGCATGCCCACGCGCAGACGGTTTGCGAACACGCCCGCGACCATCGGGCGGTCGGACGCCTTGCCCGTTTCCTTTTCGACGATCGACGCCATCGTCAGTGCGTCGTACGGCGTCTTGTACGGCAGGCCCGGTGCGCGCGCCGCCCACGCTTCGTCGATGCGCAGCTTCATCAGCCGGTAAGCGCGGCGGTAGACGTCGAGATCGCTCGTGTCCTTGTCGAACAGGTAGGTGTCGGGGAAGAACAGGCCTTCGCCCGTGCCCGTCGGTGTTTCGGGCGCGCCGATTGCCTTCAGAAGATCCGGGTCCGCCATGCCCGCCGTGTCGTGCTTCAGCGCCGGGTTCGCGTCCAGTTCGGCGCGCATGTGCTTGAACGTCCAGCCTTCGATGATCGTCGCCACGTATTCGTTCACGTCGCCGCGCGCGATCTTCTGCAGCACGTCGTACGGCGTGATGCCCTGCTTGAACTCGTAGTTGCCCGACTTGAGCGCCGTCTGCAGGCCGAGCGCGCGCGTCATGAGCACGAACAGCTCCGGCTCGACGGGCACGCCGCCGCGATTGAGTTGCGTCGTGACGCTGCGCAGGCTGCTATGCGGCTTGATCGTGACGTCGAGTTGCGGTGTGGCGAGTTGGACGGGAGTCGTGGCCCAGCGGTACGCGCCGTACGCCGCGGCGCCGATCAGCATCGCGAGCAGGACGCAGGCGATGAGACATTTCTTCAGGAGGGACATGGAAACGTGGTTCGAGTGAAGCCAATATAATACTTGCTTGCCTCCGCCAAAGTCAGAATTGACTGTTCCCCGAATCCATGAACGCACCGCTTGCATCTGCTCCCGGCACCGCTGTCCCTGCTCCCGTATCGCATCCTGCGTTTCCGCGCCCGGCGCGCGACGAGTTCGACGCCGTGCTGTCGGGCGGCGCATTCATGCCGCTGCCGCAGTTCGGCGTGATCGATGCAACGGGCGACGACGCCGCGTCGTTCCTGCACTCGCAACTCACCAACGACACGCAGCACCTCGACGCCGCGACCGCGCGCCTTGCCGGCTACTGCTCGCCAAAGGGCCGCCTGCTGGCGTCGTTCCTCATGTGGTGCAGCGGCGAGTCGATCCGGATGCTGGTGTCGAGGGACGTGCAGCCCGCCGTGCAGAAGCGCCTGTCGATGTTCGTGCTGCGCGCGAAGGCGAAGCTCAGCGATGCATCGGGCGATGTGCTCGCCATCGGTCTCGCCGGCGACGTCCGCTCGGCGCTGTCCGGTGTGTTCGATGCAATCCCCGACGGTGTGCATGTGAAAGTCGACGGACGGGCGGGATCGCTGGTGCGGGTGCCGGATGCAGCGGGACGTCTGCGCTACGTCTGGGTCGGCCCGAAAGCCGAGGTCGAGTCGTACCTGCCCGCGCTCGAAGCAAAGCTGCGCCGCGTGTCGCCTGCCGTGTGGGACTGGCTCGACATCCGCGCCGGTGAGCCTCGCATCACGCAGCGCGTGGTCGAGCAGTTCGTGCCGCAAATGATCAATTTCGACGTGCTGGGCGGCGTCAATTTCCGCAAAGGCTGCTATCCGGGCCAGGAAATCGTTGCGCGCAGCCAGTATCGCGGCACGATCAAGCGGCGCATGTCGCTCGCCAATGTCGAGGGCGAAACGGACAGCGTGGTGCCGGGTACGGAGCTGTTTCACTCGGACGATCCGGGCCAGCCGTGCGGGATGCTCGTCAACACGGCGGCCGCGCCGGACGGCGGCGTCGATGCCCTCGTCGAAATCAAGCTGGCCGCGCTCGCGAACGGCACCGTTCATCTGGGCGCCGCCGATGGTCCCGCGCTGACCTTCCTGCCGTTGCCGTACGCGTTGCCGGCGGAAGTCTGAATTTCTCGCCGTGGCTGCCGGCGTCGCGCCTCTCAAGCAGGCGCGACACGTCCGCGCCATACCCGACGCTCCCCGCTACCGAGACTTCCTCTGATGTGTCTGATCGTGTTCGACTGGCGCCCCGAAGCGTCTGACGGCCCGCTGTTCACGCTCGCAGCGAATCGCGACGAATTCCTAAAGCGCACGGCCGAACCGATGCATTGGTGGGACGACGCGCCCGGACTGCTGGCGGGGCGTGACCTCGTCGGTGGCGGGACGTGGCTGGGCATGACACGCGACGGGCGTTTCGCCGCGCTCACCAACTACCGCGCGCCGAGCGAAATGCGCGCCGATGCGCCGACGCGCGGCACGCTCGTCAGCAACTGGTTGTCGGGTGAGCACGGCATCGACAGCGGCGCGCCGCTCGACTATCTGTTGCGCGTCGCGCAAGACGGCGACATGTACAACGGCTTCAATCTGCTCGTCGGCGACTGGACGCGGCACGAGCTGGCCTGGTACTGCAACCGCTCGCCTGCTGCGCCGAGCCTGCTCGCGCCGGGCACGCACGGCATTTCGAATGCGGTGCTCGATACGCCCTGGCCGAAGCTGGTGCGCAAGCGCGCCGAACTCGCCCGGGCGCTTGCCGACGAGAGCCGCCCGCCGCTGACGACGCTGATCGACCTGATGCGCGACCCGCGCATCGCGCGCGACGACGAACTACCCGCGACGGGCATTTCACTCGAACGCGAACGCGCGCTGTCGGCCGCTTTCATCGATACGCCCGAATACGGCACGCGCGGCACGACGGCATTGCAGGTCGTCGACGGCGGCGGGAAATGTCTCAGCGTCTCGGCACTCGAACGCAGCGACGACAACGGCTCGCATCGCGTCGTGCGTCCCGGCGACTACGAACGCAGCTTCACGTTCGACATCGCCTGAGCGCAAACCGGCTCACTCGACGCCGAACGCGTCGCGCAACGCCCCTGCCGCTTCGGCATGCGCGAGCGCCACGTCAGCCACGTAGCCGCCCATCTTGAAGAATTCGTGGATCATGCCTGCGTAACACGTGAACGCGACGGCATTGCCCGCGTCGCGCAGCTTGAGCGCATACGCTTCGCCTTCATCGCTGAGCGGATCGTATTCGGCCGTCGCGATCCATGCAGGCGCGACGCCGCGAAAGTCCGGCGCACCGCGCCTGCCGTCGAGCGGCGCGAACCGCCAATCGTGACGGTCGCCGGCGTCGCGCACGTATTGCTCGAAGAACCATTGAATCGTGTCGCCCGACAGCAGATAGCCGTCAGACAGGCGTTCATGCGAATCGGTCTGCTGATGACCTGTCGTGCCCGGGTAGATCAGCAGTTGCAGCACGAGCGCAATGCCCGCGTCGCGAGCGAGCACCGCGCAGACCGTGGCGAGCGTGCCGCCCGCGCTGTCTCCGCCGACGGCGATCCGCCCAGCGTCGATACCGTACAACGCCGCGTTCTGATGCAGCCACGCGAGCGCATCGAACGCGTCGTCGACGGCGGTCGGGAATCTATGCTCCGGCGCGAGCCGGTAGTCGACTGACATCACGACGCACTGCGCGTCGCGTGCGAACATCCGGCAAATCGCGTCGTGCGTGTTGACGCTGCCGACCGTGAAGCCGCCGCCGTGATAGTAGACGAGCGCGGGCGCCGGATTCGCCCATTGCGGCTCGGCAGGATGATAGAGACGCACACGAATGGCCGCGCCGTCGCGCGTCGCCACCTGCACGTCTTCGACGGAAAACATCGGCGCGGCGGGCACTTCGAGAATCGGCGCGCTCTTCTCGTACGATGCGCGCGCGGCCTGCGGCGTCAGATCGTGATACGCGGGGCGCTTCGCGCGCGCAATCATCTCGAGCACCTGCTCGATCTTCGGATTCAACGGCATGGTCGGACGATGGCGCGCACGCGCCGGACGGTGGATTTGAGCGCGAAATGATGCCACGAACACGGGCCGCAGCGCTCGCAACGGACGCTAGCGCGAGACCTTGACCTCCGGCTTCAGCGACAACGGATCGGTCGGATTGCGCTGCTGTTCGATGTCCTCGTGGCGCAGCCGCACCGTCTCAAGAATGGCGGGATGCGTGAGGATATAGAAGCGCCGTTCGGCGATTGCCTCGAATGTCAGCGCCGCGACGTCCGCCGCGCTCAACTTGCCGGAGCGCACCGCGCGCTGCAGCTGCTTGTCGGCGGCGAGTTGCGAGCGCGTGGGTTCGCCGCTATTGCGCAACGCGTCGGGGCGCGCGCGTTCGGCGTCCGCGATACCCGTCGGCACGAACGCGGGACACAGCAGCGAGCAGCCGACCTCGCCGCCTGCGTTCTGCAGATCGTGATACAGCGTCTCCGTCAGCGACACGACAGCGTGTTTCGACGCGTTGTAAATGCCCATCGACGGCGGCGACAACAACCCCGCCACCGATGCCGTGTTAACGATATGGGCCGGCTCGTTCTGTCCGAGCATGATGGGCGTGAAGATACGCACGCCGTGCGCGACGCCCATCACGTTGACGCCGAACACCCATGCCCAGTCGTTCGCCGAGCTTTCCCACAGGAAGCCACCGGAGCCCACACCCGCGTTGTTGAATAGCAGATGCACCTTGCCGAAGGCTTCGAGCGCGGCATCGGCGAGCGCCTGAACCTGCGCGCCATCCGATACGTCCGTACGCACGCCGATCGCTTCGGCGCCCCGCGCACGCAACGCATCGACGGTTTGCGCGAGCGCGCGCTCGTCGACATCCGCCAGCACGAGCTTCATGCCGAGCGCCGCGCCCTTCTCCGCGAACGCGCGGCCAAAGCCGCTCGCCGCGCCTGTGATCACGGCGACTTTGCCGTTGAACTCGAACATGCCGTTTCCCTCGATTCGCAATGCGTGCCGGTTCAGATCAGCTTGACCAGCTGCTTGCCGAAATTGCGTCCCTTGAGCATGCCGAGGAACGCTTCGGGCGCATTCTCGAGACCTTGCGCGATGGTCTCGCGATAGTGCAGTTTCTTTTGCGCGACGAGCGTGCCGAGTTCCTTCAGCGCACCAGGCCATACGTCCATGTGTTCGCTGACGATAAAGCCTTGCACGAGCAGGCGCTGCGTCAGTATCAACGACGGATGTTTGAGAGGAACCGGCTCGCCGTCGTAACCGGCGATGAAGCCGCATAGCGCGATGCGGCCATGCGCGTTCATTCGCGCCAGCGTGGCGTCGAGCCCTTCGCCGCCGACGTTCTCGAAGCAGCCGTCGATACCGTCGGGCGTTGCCGCCTCGAGATCCTGATAGAGCGTGCCCGCCTTGTAGTCGACACACGCATCGAAGCCCAGCGTCTCGACGACATAACGGCATTTGTCGGGTCCGCCCGCGATACCCACGGCGCGCGCGCCCGCCTGCTTCGCCAGTTGCCCGACCACGCTGCCGACAGCGCCGCTCGCCGCGCTGACGACGACCGTTTCGCCCGCCTTCGGCGAGATGATTCTGTTCAGTCCATACCACGCCGTCACGCCGGGCATGCCGACGGGACCGAGATACGCGGACAGCGGCACGTGCGTGTCGTCCACTTTCTGCAGGCCCTTGCCGTCCGACGTGCCGTACTCCTGCCAGCCGAACATGCCGACCACCTTGTCGCCCGGCTTGAACGCCGCGTTCTTCGATTCGACCACTTCGCCCACCGTGCCGCCGATCATCACTTCGTTGAGCGGTTGTGGCGCCGCGTACGACTTCGCGTCGCTCATGCGGCCGCGCATGTACGGATCCAGCGACAGATAGTGATTGCGCACGCGCACTTCGCCGTCGGCGAGCGGCGCGAGCGGCGTGTCGACGAGCTTGAAGTTGTCGGCGGATGCCGCGCCCTGCGGACGCGACGCAAGCAGGATCTGGCGATTCACGTGACTCATGACGGTGTCTCCGGAAAATGTCTGGACTACGGGTAAATTGGGCTGCGAGGCGTGCCCGGGCGCTCAACCGTCGCTCGGTCCCGGCTTCGCGGACGGATCGCTGCGCAGACGCTGCTGCCGCACCTCGCGGCCGACGGCCAGACGCCGCATGTACTTGAAGGTGCCGAGCGCTTTCGCGACGAAGTGCCCTTCGCTGTCGCGGATCTCGCCTTCGCAATAGGCCATCGTGGTCGAACGATGCAGCACGCGGCCCGTGGCGCGCAATTCGCCGCTGCCGGGCTGCATGAAGTTCACCTTCATTTCGACCGTCACGACGCCGACGCCGTCCGCCGCGAGGCTGCGCGCGGCCATCGCGAGCGCCACGTCGGCGAGCGTCATCGTAATGCCGCCGTGCGAGACGGCCCAGGTGTTCAGGTGTTCGGGGCGCAGCGCCAGCACGACCTCGCTCGCGCCGTCTGCCGCCGAAACGAGTTGCACGCCGAGATGATCGATGAACGGACTTTCGATCACCAGCTGGTTCGCAGGGGACTCTGTCATATGCATGTAGATGGGTAGTCGACGGCTTGACGCGCCTCGCGTGCCGATCATGCGTCGCGATCCGTACGGAACGCATGCAGAGAACGCACAAAAAAGCGCTTCGCCAGATGATACCCGCCTGCGCGAACGGATGCGCCCGGCCGCACGGCATAGGACAAACGCACTTGTCGTCGAGACGTTCGATGCGGAAAACGCGCGCGGCGTCGCCTATACTTTTTTCGCGGTACGTTACAGGCCTCAGCCCGACCGTGCGCGGCAAACGCCATCGCGCGCAACGCGAAACCGGGCGTCATCAACCTGCGGCCATTCCCCGATCGTGCGCGACACCTTCCTGCGCCCGGCCGCCTTGTCTTCCTTGTCTTCCTTCTCTTTGCCTCTTTATGCACGCATGGGACACGGCCCGCGCCGTCGATGCGTTCGTCTCTCGATACAGAGCCGGCGTGTCGCGCGCGGCACATCTGGATTTCACTTCTCGAGGACAACATGGCCACTTACATCATGCTGGTCAACTGGACCGATCAGGGCGTGCGCACGGCCAAAGACACCGTCAACCGGGCGCGCGCGTTCCGCGAACAAAGCAAGGCAATGGGCGTGACCGTGGGCACGGTGAACTGGACCCTCGGCGCGTATGACCTCGTGATCTCGTTCGATTCACCCGACGACGAGACCACGACGCGTCTGGGTCTTGCGCTCGCCGCGCAGGGCAACGTGCGCACGTCGACGATGCGCGCGTTCGGCGAAGACGAGATGGAGCGGATCATCGGCGGATTGAAGTAGCGACCGTGTTACGCGCCTGGCGCACGTCGGCAAGCGCGCGCCGCACTCAGCTTTGCGCGCGCGGCAGATGCCATCCGTGCGTCGCCGCGACCACGCGCAGCACGAAGCACGCGACGCCGCCCGCCAGTCCCGCGATCGCCGGGGACAGGCCCAGGCGGCGTCCCGCCAGCACCACGACCGCGCCGAAGAACGCGGCCGTTGCGTAGATATCGGTGACGAGCACGGACGGAACGCGCGTGAGCAGCACGTCCTTGATGACGCCGCCGCCGACGCCCGTCACCGTGCCCATCAAGGCCGCGACGAACGGCCGGATCCCGTACAGCATCGCCTTTTCGACACCTGCGACGGCGAACAGCGCGAGGCCGGCGGCGTCTAGCACCATCAGCCAGAACGCGGGAAAACCTTGCGCGTCGTTGTGGAACACGAACGTCAGCAGGCCGGCGACGAACGTCAGCGCGGGATAACGCCAGTCGCGGATCGCGTTGGGCGGCGTCGCGCCGATCAGCAGGTCGCGCGTCACGCCGCCGCCGAGCGCCGCGACGAACGCGATCACCATCACGCCCAGCAGGTCGAGGCCGCTGTGCATCGCGGCCACCGCGCCCTCGATCGCGAAGATGAACGTGCCGGCGAGATCGGCGGCGAGGACGATGGTTTCGATTTTGGGCTTCATGCAGGCTTTATGCGGGACGTCGTCCGCGGATTCGCGCGTGTTCGAGGGCGCCGCGATTGTCTCACGCGTTCGAATCCGGGCTCGCGAAGCGCGCAGCCTTCACGCCCGCGCGAGCGACCGCTCCTTCGCGCCGCTAGAATTCATACGGCGCGCCCGGAGCGCGATTCTTTTTCCAGAAGGGACACGACCATGATCAGCCACCGCGTCTCGCGTTTGATCCGCCTGCTCCTGTTCGTCGCTGCGCTGGTGTCGCTCGGCGGCTGCGCGGGCATGTTCGGTCACGATCCCCTGCGGGTGAGCGTGGCGGGTATCGAACCGCTCGCCGGTCAGGGGATGGAAATGCGCTTCAGTCTGAAGCTGCGTGTACAGAATCCGAATGAAGCGCCAATCGACTTCAGCGGCGTCGCTGTCGAACTGGAACTGAACGGCAAGACGTTTGCAACGGGTGTCAGCGACCAGGCCGGCACCGTGCCGCGCTTCGGCGAGACCGTGATCGCCGTGCCGCTGACGGTGCCTGCCTTTACCGCTGTGCGCCAGGCCTTCGCGTTCGCCGATAGCGCGCAGACGGGACAGTTCCCTTACGTGCTGCGCGGCCGCCTCGCGGGCGGTGTGACGGGCGCCACGCGTTTCATCGATCAGGGCACGCTGGCGCTGCCGATGGGCGACATCGGCGGTCTGTAGCGATGGTTGGCAGCGCGCGCAGCGAGTCGCGCGCCCTCTGTCAATGATTGGTGTTGCCTTCACCGCGCGATTGGGGCGCAGGTGGCCTTGGCGCATTATTTCCGGCATTGCCTCCATGCCCCGGCGGCGGGCCCGCAGGACGCGCAACTTCAGCGCCGGGAGACGGTCCCGCTGGCCGCCCGCCCTGAACGGGAGGCTGCCCCGCGGGAGGCCGCCCCGGAGGCGGCCCGCCCATCTGCCCCGGCGGCGGGCCTGCGGGACGCGCGCCTTGAGCGGGTGGTTGAGCGGGTGGTTGAGCGGGTGGTTGAGCGGGTGGTTGAGCGGGTGGTTGAGCGGGTGGTTGAGCGGGTGGTTGAGCCGCTTGAGGCGGCCGCGGCTCGCCGCGCTGGCCAGGCGGCGGCTGCGGGGGCCCCGGCCGATGCCCATGCTCCGAGCCGAGCGGCTGCGGCGCGCGTTCAGGAGGCGGCGATGCGGGCGGCGGACGGTTGACACCCTGTGGCGGCGGTGGCGGATGCGCGGGAGGCGGTGGCCGGTTGTGCGGCGGCGCATGATGCTCCCAGCGCGAGCGATCCGGATACCAAGGCCGCTCCCGATAGTAATGTCCCCAGTACGTGCCGAGCGAGAACGTGATCAGCGGCAGGCCGATCGCCGTTCCGTAGGTCATGATGGGCACGTTGCCGCCCTGATACGGATAGGTCAGATCGCCGCCGTAGACCCAGCCGCGCGCCTGCGGAATCGCCACGTCGCACCACGTATAACCGCTCACGCAGCCGTAGACGGACACGGGCTGCCCGGCGGGAAGCTGCGCGACGATGGGGTAATCCTGCGCCGGTCCCGCGTACAGATAGACGGGCGTAGTGGTATAGGCCTGGGACTGCGCCGACGCCCCGCCCGATGCAATCGACAACGCCCCCGCAACCGCCGCGCATGCAACGCGCATTCGCATGATGTTCTCCTGTTGGCCTGGCGTCCCGCGTATGGATCGTCAGCGAATCCTGTGCCTGAGCGTTCACCGTCGCCAGGAACGCCACGTGCAGCGGCAACGTGCAGTCAACGCAGCGGGAGCACAGCATGAGCAGCCATCTGAAAACAGGCGACCGGGTCAGCTGGAACACGCCGCAAGGCGTGACGACGGGCCGTATCGTCCGCGCGATCACGACGCATACGGAACTCGACGGGCATACGGTCGCCGCATCGAAGGACGATGTCCACTACGAAGTGGAAAGCGAAAAGAGCGGCAAGCGCGCCGTTCACCGTGCGGAAGCTTTGCATAAAACACCCAAACGCTGATGTCCGATAAAGCACGCGTAAGAAAATAGCCCGCGCGCTTTCGCACGCGGGCCCGCTTCTACGCAAACGCCTGGCAGGCCTTGATCAGACCACTTCGAACAAGCCCGCCGCGCCCTGCCCGCCGCCGATGCACATCGTCACCACGACGAATTTCGCGCCGCGCCGCTTGCCTTCGATCAACGCATGTCCCGTCAGGCGCGCGCCCGACACGCCATACGGATGCCCGACAGCAATCGCGCCGCCGTTGACGTTCAGGCGTTCGTTCGGAATGCCGAGCTTGTCGCGGCAATACAGCACCTGCACGGCGAATGCTTCGTTCAGTTCCCACAGGCCGATATCGTCGACCTTGAGACCCGCCTGCTTCAGCAGCTTCGGCACGGCGAACACCGGGCCGATGCCCATTTCGTCCGGCTCGCAGCCGGCGACCGCGAAGCCTCGGAAAATGCCCATCGGCTGCAGGCCTTCGCGTTCCGCGACCTTCGCATTCATCACCACGCACGCGGACGCGCCGTCCGAAAACTGGCTCGCGTTGCCCGCCGTGACCACGCCGCCCGGCAGCGCCGTGCGGATCTTCGACACGCCTTCGAGCGTCGTGTCCGCGCGGATGCCTTCGTCGGCGGCGATCGTGACTTCCTTCGTGAACATGCGCCCGCTCGCCTTGTCGGCGACGCCGGCGAGCACCGTCATCGGCACGATCTCGTCGTTGAAGCGCCCGGCTTCCTGTGCGGCCGCCGCGCGCTGCTGCGACTGCACGCCGTATTCGTCCTGACGCTCCTTCGAGATCGAATAGCGCTTCGAGACGTTTTCGGCCGTCTCCAGCATCGACCAGTAGATTTCCGGCTTGTGCTCCATCAGCCAGCCTTCGCGCAGCATGTGCAGATTCATCTCGTTCTGCACGCACGAGATCGACTCCACGCCACCCGCGACGAACACGTCGCCTTCGCCGACCATCACGCGTTGCGCGGCGAGCGCGATCGTCTGCAGGCCCGACGAGCAGAAGCGGTTCACTGTCATGCCGGGCACCGTCACGGGCAGACGGGCGCGCAGCGCGATCTGCCGTGCGATGTTCGAGCCCGTCGCGCCTTCGGGATTCGCGCAGCCCATGATCACGTCCTCGACGCGCGCCGGGTCGATCTTCGCGCGTTCGACGGCGGCTTGCGTCACATGTCCGCCGAGCGTCGCGCCGTGCGTCATGTTGAACGCGCCGCGCCACGATTTGGCCAGGCCCGTGCGGGCGGTCGATACGATTACGGCTTCATTCATTCACGTCTCCATCCATTCAATGAGTGTGTCAGGTGCGCGTCGCGCAGCGCGGGCTCAGGCGAGCAGATCCGCGGCCGACACGCGTTCGATGCCTGCGGCGCGCATCTCGCGCCATGCGTTGTCGAGCGAGCCGTTCAGATCGATCGCGCGGCTCGCGTCCTCGATCACGGTCACCTCGAAGCCCGCCGCGCGCGCATCGAGCGCGGACCACGCGACGCAATAGTCGGTGGCGAGTCCGCAGCACCACACGCGCGTCACGCCCGTGTCGCGCAGATAACCGGCAAGGCCCGTTGGCGTCATGCGATCGGCTTCGAGAAAAGCCGAGTAGCTGTCCACATTGGCGTGATGACCCTTGCGGATCACCGCACGCGCATGCGGAATGTCGAGTTCCGCGTGCAGTGCGGCGCCCGGCGTGTTCTGCACGCAATGCGTCGGCCACAGCACCTGCTCGCCGTACGGCAAGGTCAGCGTCTCGAACGGCTGGCGGCCCGCATGATTCGCGGCGAACGAAACGTGCGACGGCGGATGCCAGTCCTGCGTCAGCACGACATGACTGAAACGGCGGGCCAGCCGGTTCACGAGCGGCACGATTTCGTCGCCGCGCGCGACAGCGAGCGCACCGCCCGGCATGAAGTCGTTCTGCACGTCGACGACGAGCAGCACTTCATTGGCATCTTTCATCGCAATTCCCCGTCAGCTCGATCAGCCCGTTCAGCTAGTGAAGCCGCGCCCTTGCGCCGCGCGCTCGACGATGCCGGACGCGATCCGCCAGCCATCGCCATTCGGCTGCGATGCATAACGGCGGATCGCGCGTTCGACGTTGTAGAGGCCGACGCTATCCGCGTACAGCATCGGGCCGCCGCGCCACAGCGGGAAGCCGTAGCCCGTCAGATACACCATGTCGATGTCCGACGCCTTCGACGCAATGCCTTCTTCCAGAATCTTCGCGCCTTCGTTGGCGAGCGCGAACACGAGACGTTCGACGATCTCGTCGTCGGAAATCTTGCGCCGCTCGATGCCCAGTTCCTTCGAATACGCAACGATCATCTCGTCGATCGGCTTCGACGGATACGCGTTGCGGTCGCCCGCCTTGTAGTCGTACCAGCCGCCGCCCGTCTTCTGCCCGAAGCGGCCCGTCTCGCACAGACGATCGGCGATCTTCGAGTAATGCATGTCCGGAGATTCCTGATAGCGCCGCTTGCGGATCGCCCAGCCGATATCGTTGCCGGCCAGATCGCTCATGCGGAACGGTCCCATCGCGAAGCCGAACTTCTCGATCGCCTTGTCGACCTGCGCGGGCAGCGCGCCTTCTTCGAGCATGAAGAGCGCCTGGCGGATGTACTGCTCGATCATCCGGTTGCCGATGAAGCCGTCGCACACGCCCGACACCACGGCTGTCTTCCTGATCTTCTTCGCGACCTTCATCACGGTGGCGAGCACGTCCTTCGCGGTCTCCGCGCCGCGCACGACTTCGAGCAGCTTCATCACGTTGGCGGGGCTGAAGAAGTGCATGCCGACCACGTCCTGCGGACGCTTCGTGAAGGCGGCGATCCTGTTCAGATCGAGCGTCGACGTGTTCGAGGCGAGGATGGCGCCCGGCTTCGCCACTTCGTCGAGCCGCTTGAACACCTGCTCTTTCACGCCGAGTTCCTCGAATACGGCTTCGATGATGAGATCGGCGTCGTTGAGCGACTCGTACGTGAGCGTCGGCGTGATGAGGGCCATGCGCTGTTCGAGCGCTTCCATCGTCAGCTTGCCCTTCTTGACGGTCGCCTCGTAGTTCTTGCGGATCGTGGCCAGCCCACGGTCGAGCGCGTCCTGCTTCGTTTCGAGCAGCGTGACGGGCAAGCCCGCGTTGACGAAGTTCATCGCGATGCCGCCGCCCATCGTGCCCGCGCCGATCACGCCGACTTTCCTGATGTCGCGCACAGGTGTGTCGGACGGCACGTCGGGAATCTTGCTCGCCGCGCGCTCGCCGAAGAACGCGTGACGCAGCGCACGGCTTTCGGGCGTCTGCACGAGCGCGAGGAAGCATTCGCGCTCGACCTTCATGCCTTGCTCGAAGCCCTTGAGCACGCCCGCTTCGATGGCGTCGATGCACTTGTGCGGCGCCGGGAAGTTCTTCGCGACGCCCGCCACGCTATTGCGCGCGAACTGGATGAAGCCTGCTGCGTTCGGATGTTCGATCTTGCGGTCGCGAATCTTCGGATGCGGGCCGCTTTGTGCAGCAACCTTGCGCGCGAACGCTAGCGCGCCTTCCATCAGATCGCCTTCCACCAGCTGATCGAAAAGCGGCGTGCCGGCGAGCTTCTCCGACATCACGGGCGCACCCGACACGATCATGTTGAGCGCCGCTTCGAGTCCCAATGCGCGCGGCAGACGCTGCGTGCCGCCTGCGCCCGGCAAGATGCCGAGCTTCACTTCGGGCAGCGCGATCTGCGCACCCGGTGCCGTCACGCGATAGTGCGCGCCGAGTGCGAGTTCGAGGCCGCCGCCCATCGCGACGCTGTGAATGGCCGCGACGACGGGCTTCGCGCTGCCTTCGACGGCCTTGATGACGGTCGACAGGGTCGGCTCCTGGAGCGCCTTCGGCGTATTGAATTCGGTGATGTCGGCGCCGCCCGAGAACGCCTTGCCCGCACCCGTCAGCACGATCGCCTTGATGGCGGGATCGTTCTGCGCGCGCTCGATGCCCTCGACGATGCCCGTGCGCGTCGACAGGCCGAGTCCGTTGACGGGGGATTGTTCAGCGTAATGACGGCAACGCCGTCGTGTGTCGTGTAGTCCACTGCCATCTGCCTGCCTCCATGCGATGCGGCCGCGCTTCGTCTGCGCGAGCCGGATGGGAACATGCGGACCATTGTCCGCTGTTTCGCCGTTCGTTTGCGTCAGGAGGCAGAATACACAAAAAAGAACGATCGTTCAATTCAGTTGAAAGACGTTGCGGTGGGCGTAAACCCGAGGTCTACGTACGTCGGGACTTTGCGTTGCCCGTGTGCGCGGCCTCGTCGAACGGACAGTCTTCGATGCCGAGCGCCGACGGCAGCACGTGTGTGCGGAACTGCTCGCGCAGCTTGAGCTTTTGCAGCTTGCCCGTCGCCGTGTGCGGCAGTTCGTCGACGAATACGACGTCGTCGGGAATCCACCATTTGGCGAGCTTGCCTTCGTAGAACGCGAGCAGTTCTTCGCGCGTCACGTCGGCGTCGGGACGCCGGACGACGACGAGCAGCGGCCGCTCCGTCCACTTCGGATGCGCACACGCGATGCATGCCGCTTCCGCGACGGCAGGATGCGCGACCGCGATGTTTTCGACGTCGATCGAACTGATCCACTCGCCGCCCGACTTGATCACGTCCTTGCTGCGGTCGGTGATGTTCAGGAAGCCGTCCTTGTCGATCGTCGCGACGTCGCCCGTCGGGAACCAGCCGTCGACGAGCGGCGACGCGTCACCGCGGAAATACCGGTCGATCACCCATGGCCCGCGCACATGCAGATCGCCGAACGCGACACCGTCCCACGGCAATTCGCGTCCGTCGTCGCCGACGATCTTCATATCGACGCCGTACATCACGTGGCCCTGCTTTTCGCGCAGCTTGTGCTGCTCGTCGGGCGAACGCTGCGACTGCTCCCATGTGAGTTTCGACAGCGTGCCGAGCGGCGACATCTCCGTCATGCCCCACGCGTGGATCACCTCGACGCCGTAGGTTTCGCGGAACATCCTGATCATCGCGGGCGGACAGGCCGACCCGCCGATCACCGTGCGTTGCAGCGACGAAAACTTCACGCCCGCCTCGCGCACATGATTGAGCAGGCCGAGCCACACGGTCGGCACGCCCGCCGAATACGTGACGCGCTCCGCCTCCATCAACTCGTACAGCGACTTGCCGTCGAGATCTTTCCCCGGAAACACGAGCTTCGCGCCCGTCAGCGGCGCCGCGTGCGGAATGCCCCACGCGTTCACATGAAACATCGGCACGACGGGCAGCACGGCATCGCGTGCGGACAGGCCCATCGCATCCGGCAGCGACGCGCCGAACGCATGCAGCACCGTCGATCGGTGCGAATACAGCGCGCCCTTCGGATGGCCCGTCGTACCCGACGTATAGCAAAGGTTGGATGCGCAACGTTCGTCGATGACGGGCCATTCGAACGCGCCGTCGTGCTGCGCGAGCAGCGCTTCGTAACTCGATACGGCCGTCGACATGCGCGGCATGTGCGCTTCGTCCGTCATCGCGATCCAGCCGCGCACGTTCGGGCACTGCGCCGCCAGCACATCGACGAGCGGCGCGAACGTGATGTCGAACAGCACGTAGCGGTCGTCGGCATGATTGACGATGTAGGCGATCTGATCGGGAAAGAGCCGCGGGTTGATCGTGTGGCACACGGCGCCGAAACCCGTCGTGCCGTAGTACGTTTCCAGATGCCGGTAACCGTTCCATGCGAGCGTGCCGATCCGGTCGCCCGCTTCGACGCCGAGCGCGATCAGCGCCTGCGCGAGCTGCTTCGCGCGCCGCTCGCAATCGCGATACGTATAGCGATGCACGTCGCCCTCGATGCGCTTCGATACGATCTCGGTCGTGCCGAAGTGGCGTGACGCATGCGCCAGCAGCGAAGAAACCGTCAGCGGCACGTCCATCATCTGTCCATAGAGCGGCGTCGTCATACGCGGGTGTCTCCCAGTCGTGTTGGTTCTTCTCGTTCGAATGGTTCGAATGGCTCGTTCGATGCGCCCGTCATGCGCGGCGGATGCGCGCCCTGCAGCGCGGCGGGGGCGGAATTACAATATCGGTTAATAATGAGGCGCTCAATATGTCGTTTTCCCCATGCAATGCAGGGTTATCCGGTCCCATGTCGACGGCGGCAGGCGCTATCGACAACCAGCGTGAAGGCAGTTTCGCCGCGCTTGGGAACGTCTTTCTGACACGCCTGCCCGCGGCGCCGTTACCGGCGCCGTATGTTGTCGGCTTCGCGCCGGATGTCGCGTCGATGCTCGGTTTCGATGCCTCGCTCGCAAGCGCGCCGGGCTTCGCCGAGTTCTTCTCCGGCAACACCACACGCGACTGGCCGTCGACGTCGCTGCCGTATGCGTCGGTGTATTCGGGGCATCAGTTCGGCGTGTGGGCGGGCCAGCTCGGCGACGGGCGCGCGCTGACGCTCGGCGAAGTCGAGCACGCCGGCCAGCGCTTCGAGCTGCAGCTCAAAGGCGGCGGACGCACGCCCTACTCGCGCATGGGCGACGGCCGCGCGGTGCTGCGTTCGTCGATCCGCGAATACCTGTGTTCGGAAGCCATGCACCATCTCGGCATTCCGACGACGCGAGCCCTCTGCGTGACCGGCTCCCATCAACCCGTGCGCCGCGAAGAAATGGAAACGGCCGCCGTGGTGACGCGCGTGTCGCCGAGCTTCGTGCGCTTCGGGCACTTCGAGCATTTCTACGCGAACGATCGTGTCGATGCGTTGCGCTCGCTTGCCGATCACGTGATCGGGCGCTTCTATCCGTCGTGCCGTGACGCCGAAGATCCGTATCTCGCGCTGCTGAACGAAGCCGTGCTGTCGACGGCCGATCTGATCGCACAATGGCAGGCCGTCGGCTTCTGCCACGGCGTGATGAACACGGACAACATGTCGATTCTCGGCCTTACGATCGACTACGGTCCGTTCGGCTTCATGGACGGCTTCGACGCGAACCACATCTGCAATCACTCGGATTCGCAAGGACGTTACGCGTACCGGATGCAGCCGCAGATCGCGTACTGGAACCTGTTCTGCCTCGCGCAGGGTCTGCTGCCCCTTTTCGGCGAGCGTTACGGCGAAGCCGAGCGCAGCGAACGCGCGGTGCAGGACGCGCAGCGCGTGCTCGAAGGTTTCAAGGGACGTTTTGCGCCCGCGCTCGAAGCGCGCATGCGTGCGAAGCTCGGCCTCGAAACGGAACGCGAAGGCGACGACGCGCTCGCGAACAAACTGTTCGAGATCATGCACGCGAACCGCGCCGACTTCACGCTGACGTTCCGCAATCTGGCGAAGCTGTCGAAACACGATGCGAGCGGCGATGCGCCCGTGCGCGACCTGTTTCTCGACCGTGCCGCGTTCGACGCGTGGGCGAACGACTACCGCGCGCGTCTGTCGGACGAAACGCGCGACGACGCCGCGCGCGCCGAAGCGATGAACCGCGTGAATCCGAAGTACGTGCTGCGCAATCACCTCGCCGAGTCGGCGATCCGCCTGGCGAAGGAGAAAGATTTCTCGGAAGTCGAGCGGCTCGCGACGGTGCTGCGCCGTCCATTCGACGAACAGCCCGGGTACGAAGCCTATGCGGGCTTGCCGCCTGACTGGGCGTCGTCGCTCGAAGTGAGCTGCTCGTCGTGAACGTGCGGCTGTCCGCGCGAGGTTCGCAGGTTCTCGCGCGGGCTGCCTCGCGCGACTCCGCCTACCCGCCTGCGCTACAATTCGAGCCCAGATAGCATCGCGCGCGGCGTGAGTTTCATGCCGGGTGCGGCACGCCGCGCAACGATCGCAGACGGCACGCACGATGCGCCCAACACTCTCCGGATTCCCAAGCCGACAATGAAATTTCTGTTCGATCTGTTCCCGATCATCCTGTTCTTCGTCGCGTACAAGGTGTGGGGCATTTTCACGGCGACGGCCGTCGCGATCGCCGCCACGCTCGTTCAGATCGCGTGGGTCGCCTTCCGGCACCGCAAGGTCGACCCGATGCTGTGGGTGAGCCTCGGCGTCGTCACCGTGTTCGGCGGCGCGACGCTCGTGCTGCACAACGACACCTTCATCAAATGGAAGCCGACCGTGCTGTACTGGGCGTTTTCCGTCGTGCTGGTGGTCTCGGCGCTCGCGTTCAACAAGAACCTGATCGAAGCGATGATGGGCAAGCAGATCCAGCTGCCGCACCGCATCTGGGGCCAGCTGAACTACGTGTGGGCCGTGTTTTTCGTGCTGCTCGGCATACTCAATCTGTTTGTCGCGTATAACTTTTCGACGGATGCGTGGGTCAATTTCAAGCTGTTCGGCGCGACGGGCTGCCTCGTGGTGTTTATCGTCGGACAGAGTTTGTGGCTGTCGAAGTACATGAAGGAAGAGTGACATGAGCGACGACGTTTTCCTTCACGCGAGTCCCGCCGAGCGCATCGCGCTGATCGAGGCGCGCATCACGGCGGCGCTCGCGCCCGTCGATTCGATTACGGTGCGCGACGACAGCGCGTTGCATGCGGGCCATGCGGGCGCCTCGGCGGGCGGCCACTACGCGGTGACGATCGTGGCGGGCGCCTTTGCCGGCAAGGCCCGCGTGGCGCGGCACCGCATGGTGTATGATGCGCTGGCCGATGCCATGCAGCGCGGCATTCACGCTCTCGCCATCACGGCTTACACGCCAGAAGAATTCAATTTGCTGTCCCGTTAGGAAACTTCCGATGACCTTGAAAAACACCCGCTACTGGGTTTTGCTGGCTGCATTCGCGGCCGCGCCTGCTTTTGCACAGAACATCGCCGTCGTGAACGGCTCGCCGATTCCGAAGTCGCGCGCCGATGCGCTGGTTGCGCAACTTGTGCAACAGGGTCAACAGGATTCGCCGAAGCTGCAACAGGCCGTACGCGAAGAGCTCGTGAACCGCGAAATCCTGATGCAGGAAGCGATCCGCGAAGGCATCCCCTCGAAGCCGGACGTCAAGGCGCAGGTCGCCGTCGCGCAGCAGACGGTTGTATTGCGCGCGCTGATCGAGAATTACCTGAAGAAGAACCAGCCGTCGGATGCCGAAGTGAAGGCGAAGTATGACGAGCTGGTGAAGCAGATTGGCGGCAAGGAATATCACCTGCACCACATCCTCGTTGACAACGAGCAGCAGGCGAAAGATCTGATCGCGAAGATCAAGGGCGGCGCGAGCTTCGAGGATCTCGCGAAGCAGTTCTCAAAGGATCCGGGCTCGGGCAAGAACGGTGGCGATCTCGACTGGTCGGACCCGAAGGCTTACGTGCCTGAGTTCGCAACTGCCGCCGAGAAGCTGCAGAAAGGCCAGATGACGGATGAGCCCGTGCATACGCAGTTTGGCTGGCACATCATTCGCGTCGATGATGTTCGGCAGACACCGCCGCCGCCTTTTGAGCAGGTGAAGGCGCAGATTGCGCAGCAGATGCAGCAGGAGAAGCTGCAGGCGTTTGAGGAAGACCTGCGGTCTAAGGCTAAAGTCCAGTAACTTCTTCGAAGTTGGATTGAAGGAGGCCGCCTTCGGGCGGCTTTTTTGTTTTTTGCTTTTGGTTTTGCCTTCGCGGGGCGCTTGGTTTTTTTGCTGGCATCCGCGATTTCGTAGCGGTGCTGCTTGCGTTGCCCGTGTGCGGGGCGGCACTTACTTTCTTTGCCGCCGCAAAGAAAGTAAGCAAAGAAAGCGGGCTAACACCGCGAATGCTAGTCATTGCCTGCGGGCCCCCAGCGGGTCCCGCACTCCAGACGGCAACGCGCGGTGTCACGCGCGTTGCCAGCTTGCTAGCTCACGCCTCACCCGCTTCACACTCGCGCGTCGGGAATTGCGTTACCAGAAGTCCACGGCCGCCCAGGTGGCAAACGGTGTGTAGGCAGTCTCGACGTAAGTGCACCACTCCGGACTGAAAAGCGGGATCGGTGTCGTAGAAGCGCGAACGCGTAAGGTGCGACAGCCTACACACCGTTTGCCACCTGGGCGGCGCAGACGATTCGCTGCCGCAGGCTACGCTACGGGTGACTGGAGTGGGTGATGCGCCTGTTAGAGGCGCTGGCAACACGCGTGGAAAACTGCGTTGCCGTGTGGAGTGCGGGACCCGTAGGGGGCCCGCAGGCAACAACCAGAACTGGCGGGGTGAGCGGCTTTCTTTTGCCTACTTTTCTTTGCCGCTGCAAAGAAAAGTAGGTGCCGCCCCGCGCAGGGGCGACGCATGCAGCACGAAGCCACCACGCGGACGCCAGCGATAAAAAAACCGCCCGCGCCGCGCAGGCCGCGAAACGTTACCCAAGAAACTTCCGGGCATTCTGAAACACCCGCATCCACGGACTGCCGTCCGTCGCGCTTTCCTTCCAGGCCTGCGGATGCCAGCTCATCTGCACATTGCGATGCACGCGCTCGGTATGCGGCATGAGCACCGTAAACCGGCCATCCGGCGTCGTGACAGACGTGATACCCGCCGGCGAGCCGTTCGGATTGAACGGATACTGCTCCGTGGGCTGCCCACGATGATCCACATACCGCATCGCGACGGCGACACGCGCCGCATCGCCCTGCTGCGAAAAGTCTGCAAAACCCTCACCGTGCGCAACGGCAACAGGAATCCGCGAGCCTTCCATGCCTGCAAAGAAGATCGACGGCGACGGCTGCACTTCGACCAGCGAGAAACGCGCTTCGAATTTCTCCGACTTGTTGCGCGTGAATTTCGGCCATGCGTCCGCGCCCGGAATCATCGACGCGAGGCTGCTCATCATCTGACAGCCGTTGCAGATGCCGAGTGCGAACGTGTCGTTACGTCCGAAGAACGCCGCGAACATGTCGGCGAGTTTCGCATTGAAGCGGATCGTCTTCGCCCAGCCCTCGCCTGCACCCAGCACGTCGCCATACGAGAAGCCGCCGCACGCCACAGCGCCCGCAAAATCGGCGAGCGTCGCGCGGCCCGACAGCAGGTCGCTCATGTGAACGTCGTGCGCATCGAAGCCCGCGCGGTCGAATGCATAAGCTGTTTCGAGGTGCGAGTTCACGCCCTGCTCGCGCAGGATCGCGACGCGCGGACGCGCGCCCTTGCCGATGAACGGCGCCGCAACGTCTTCCACGGGATCGAACGACAGATGCGGCTGGATGCCAGGATCGCCCGCGTCGAGCAGCGTGTCGAATTCCGCGTCGGCGCACGCCGGGTTGTCGCGCAGACGCGCGATACGCCAGCTCACCTCGCTCCACGTACGATGCAGTTCGGCACGCGGCGCGTCGAAAATCTTCTTCGCGTCGCGATAGATTTCGAGCATGTCGCGGTCGTTCGTCTTGCCGATCACATGCGAGCATGCCGACAGGCCATGCTCGCGCAACGCCGCAAGCACGGCGTCGCGGTCGGCGGCACGCACCTGCACCACGGCCCCGAGTTCTTCGTTGAAGAGCGCGCGGATCGTGCGGTCTTCGCGACGGCCGCTCGTCTGCTTCGCCCAATCCTTCGCGTCGCCGTAATCGGATTCGTGGTCGGGATCGAGCGTCAGCATGTCGACGTTCAGCGACACGCCCACGTGACCCGCAAACGCCATTTCACAGACGGTCGCCCACAACCCGCCGTCCGAGCGATCGTGGTACGCCAGCAGCTTGCCGTCCGCATTGAGCGCCTGGATCGCCGTGAAGAAGCGCTTCAGGTCTTCGGGATCGTCGACGTCCGGCACCGTGTCACCCACCTGCTGCGTCACTTGCGCCAGAATGCTGCCGCCCAGGCGCTGCTTGCCGCGGCCGAGGTCGATCGCGATCAGCACGGTTTCGCCCGCTTCCTTCGCGCTCAACAGTTGCGGCGTCAGATGACGGCGCACGTCCTCGACGGGCGCGAACGCCGAAATGATCAGCGACACAGGCGCGACCACTTCCTTCTCGACGCTGCCGTCCGCCCATTTCGTGCGCATCGACAGCGAATCCTTGCCGACGGGAATACCGATGCCGAGCGCCGGGCACAGTTCCATGCCGATCGCCTTCACCGTGTCGTACAGCGCCGCGTCTTCGCCCGGGCTGCCGCACGCGGCCATCCAGTTGGCCGACAGCTTCAGTTTGTCGAGCGACGCGATGGGCGCCGACGCGATGTTCGTCACGGCTTCGCCGACGGCCATGCGGCCCGATGCCGGCGCGTCGATCACTGCGAGCGGCGTACGCTCGGCCATCGTCATTGCCTCGCCGCGGAAGCCCGCGTAATCGACCGTCGTGATAGCGCAATCGGCGACGGGCACCTGCCACGGGCCGACCATCTGGTCACGCGCCGTCGTGCCGCCCACCGAGCGGTCGCCGATCGTGATCAGGAACGACTTGCTCGCGACCGTCGGGTGACGCAGTACGTTGACGGCCGCCTCATGCAGCGCGATGTGCGTGACGTCGACGGGTTGCAGCGGCGTCGACGCGCGCTTCACGTCGCGGTGCATGCGCGGCGGCTTGCCGAGCAGCACGTCCATCGGCATGTCGACGGGCTGATGCGCGTCGTCGGCCGGGATGTCAGCGTCGATCAGTTTCAGCTGACGTTCGGCCGTCGCCGTGCCGACCACCGCGAACGGGCAACGCTCGCGATCGCAGATCGCCGCGAATTCTTCGAGCCGCGACGGCGGAATGGCCAGCACATAACGCTCTTGCGCTTCGTTCGACCAGATTTCGCGCGGCGACAGGCCGCTTTCTTCGAGCTGCACCTTGCGCAGTTCGAACAGCGCGCCCTTGTCCGCGCCATCGACGAGTTCGGGGAACGCGTTCGACAGGCCGCCCGCGCCCACGTCGTGAATGCTCAGGATGGGATTGCCTTCGCCCAGCTGCCAGCATGAGTTGATCACTTCCTGCGCGCGCCGCTCGATTTCCGGATTGCCGCGCTGGACGGAATCGAAGTCGAGTTCGGCCGTGTTGGTGCCCGTCGCCATCGAGCTTGCCGCGCCGCCGCCCATGCCGATGCGCATGCCGGGACCGCCGATCTGGATCAGCAGCGAGCCGGCGGGCAGATCGTGCTTGTGCGTGTGCTGGTCGGACACGTTGCCCAGACCGCCCGCGATCATGATCGGTTTGTGATAGCCGCGCACGCGGCCCGCGACGTTCTGCTCGTAAGTGCGGAAGTAGCCGCCGAGGTTCGGCCGGCCGAATTCGTTGTTGAACGCGGCGCCGCCGAGCGGCCCGTCGATCATGATCTGCAGCGGCGACGCGATACGGTCGGGACGGCCGTACGTGTCGAACTGATCGGCGGCATTGCGATGGCCGACGGGCTGATTCGCGTCGCGCGCGTTTTCCCACGGCTCGCGCGCGTCCGGGAGTTCGAGATTCGACACGGTGAAGCCCGTGAGACCCGCCTTGGGGCGCGCGCCGCGGCCCGTCGCGCCTTCGTCGCGGATTTCGCCGCCCGCGCCCGTCGCGGCGCCCGGGAACGGCGAAATCGCCGTCGGGTGGTTATGCGTCTCCACCTTCATCAGCGTATGCGTCAGCTCGGTGTGACGGCCGTAGCGCTCTCCCGGCTCGCCCGCGTTCGCCGGCTTGCGCGGGAACCAGCGCTCGGCCATGCCGCCCTGCATGATCGACGAGTTGTCCGAGTACGCGACGATCGTGCCCTGCGGATTGAGCTTTTCTGTGTTGCGGATCATGTTGAACAGCGACATGTCCTGCGCTTCGCCGTCGATCGTCCAGCTCGCGTTGAAAATCTTGTGGCGGCAGTGCTCGCTGTTGGCCTGCGCGAACATCATCAGTTCGACGTCGGTCGGGTTGCGGCCGAGCTTCGTGAACGCGTCGACCAGGTAGTCGATTTCGTCTTCGGCGAGCGCGAGACCCAGCTCCGCATTCGCCTTCTCCAGCGCCTTGCGGCCGTCCGTCAGCACGCCGACGGTTTGCAGCGGCTTCGCGGGCAGTTCGTCGAACAGGTGCATTGCGTGATCGCGCGACGGCGCGACGCTTTCCGTCATCCGGTCATGCAGCGCGGCGGCGACGGCGGCACGCGCCTCGTCCGACAATGCCTTCTTGCCGCCGAGCAGTCCGCCCTTCAGCACAACCGTGTACTCGACGCCGCGCTCGATGCGGCGCACGTGCGTCAGGCCGCAATGGAGGGCGATGTCCGTGGCCTTGCTCGCCCACGGCGAGACCGTGCCGAAGCGCGGCACGACGAGGAAGGTTTCGACGGTGCCCTTGTCCTTGCCCGCGTCGAACGGATCGCCGTAGTGCATCAGCGCTTCGATCTTCGCGCTGTCTTCCGTGGAAAGCGGCGTCTGCGAGTTCACGAAGTGCAGATACTGGCCGCGCACGCCGACGATGCTGGCGTCGATGCGCGACAGCGTATCGAGCAGGCGGGTTTGACGGAAATCGGAAAGGGCCGAAGCGCCGGGGAAACACGAGAAGTGGGCCATGAACTTGACGTTGCGTCGATCGGTTGCGTCGCTGGGTGCCGCGCGCGATTGCTTCTGCAACTTGAGCAACCGCTCGGACAGTCGCGCGTGGGGGCGACGTGAGGCGTAAGGAAGTCCAAGATTATAACCCGGGAAGGCACGGCAGACCTGGGCTGCATCCCCGCCTGACGCGTCTTTTGCGCCTGCGGACAGCGTCTGTACGTGTGTCCGCGCTTTCCCGCACCATTTTGAGACGCGGTTTTGGCCAGATGTGCCAGGCCGATCGCACGCCGATCGCACGCTTTACGCGCGTCGAAACCGGCACGCATACGGGCACGAGACGATTCTTCCCGGACCGAACGGCAGCCTGCCGGGCGGGCCGTTTGACTGCTATCATTCCGCCTTTCATCAGATCGGCGCAGCATCTGCTGTCGCGCTGCGCCGCATGTCACGAAATACGCCTGGCCCCACGCGTGCCGCCGGCAATACGAATTAATCATGGATGTCATCGTCATTGGCGGCGGGATCGTCGGCGTCGCCACCGCCTATCAGCTTCGCGCGGCCGGTCACCGGGTGTGTGTCGTCGAACGGCACGCCACCGTCGCGCAAGGCGCCACCTACGGACATGGCGGCACCCTGCTGCCGACGCCGCTCGATGTCTGGTTCGGACCGACCTTCATGCAGCATCGCCAGGCGGCAAAGAACGGCGTCATCAAGAAGACGGGCTTCAATGGGCCGGTGCGCGATTTCATCCGCAAGCTGTCAGTGCTCGCCGAACCCGAAGCCTTCAAGAAGCAATATGCGCTGCTGCGTCCGCTGATCGAATCGGCGCGCGAGTCGCTTGCCGACATCGAGCATCACATCAATCTGGAATTCGAGCAGACGAAGGGCCAGCTGTATCTGGTGCGCGGTCCGCAGGATTGGGAACACACGCAGCCGGCGCTCGACCTGCTGCGGCAGTTCGAGGTGCCGCACCATGTGCTGAGTCCGCAGGAATGCCAGACCATCGAGCATTCGGTCCCGCTCGAACCGCATTTCGCGGGCGGCGTGCTGTTCGACGACGAAGGCACGGCGAACTGTCCGCTGTTCGCGAAGTTGATCAAGCAGACGCTCGATTCGCAAGGCGGCGTGCAGTTCCAGTGCGGGCGCGAAGTGACGGGCATCCGTCTCGACAACCAGCGTGCCGCCGTCGAGCTGGCGCCCGCGAACGGCGAATCCTCGCGCTCGCGCGATGTCGATGTGATCAGCGCGGATGCCGTGGTCGTCGCGGCGGGCGTCGGGAGCCTCGCGTTGCTGGAAAAGCTCGGGCTGAACCTGCCGCTGCATCCGCTGCGGCTGCACAACCTCGTCGCGCCCGTCGCGCGCGAGGAATTCGCACCGCACACGACGGTGATCGATGCCGTCAAGCGCATCACGATCACGCGCAGCAATCACCGGCTGCGCATCGCGGGCGGTGCGGTGCTGCAAAGCGCGAGCCAGACGCGGCAGCCATTGCCTGAAGCGCTCACGAAGGAAGCGCTCGCGCTGCTCAGCCAGGCGACGCACGACTGGGTGCCGGGCGCCGCTCGCATCTCGGCGGCGCTGCCGTGGGAAGGCGTGAAGCTGCTGTCGCCCGACGGCCTGCCCGTGACGGGCAACGCGCTGCATCCGCGGCTCTATGTGAACGCGGCGCACGGTCCCGTCGGCTGGGGCCTTGCCTGCGGGTCGGGCAAGCTGATCGCGAGCCTCGTATCCGGCGCGCCGCCCGAACTGCCGTCCGACACGATCGCGGCGCTTCGCCCCGAACGCTTCAACGCCTGAACGCAATAACCGGCATGGGACGGTCATTCGTCCTATGCCGCTGGACGGACTGGCACCGGCACGGGCAATGCAACTACCATGGGCATACCCTGTTGCTCTCGTACGCTGCCATGACCGATGCCCCGCTCCCACTTCCCTCGCTGCCGCCTGCACAAGCCATTCTCATTAACCCGCACGACCGGCCGTTCACGCTGCTGAGCGTCGCCGAATTACGCGCGCTCGAAAAAAATGCCGAAGGGGCGCTGCCTGCCCACACCCTGATGGAACGCGCCGGGCATGCAGGCGCGCGCTTCCTGCTCGAACACATCGCGCACGACGGTTCGGCGGATCCTTATCAACCCGTCTGGCTCGTTGCCGGACCCGGCAACAATGGCGGCGACGCGCTCGTCGTCGCGGCGGAGCTTCGCCGTGCGGGGGTCGCCGTCGAAGTCTGCATGCCCGTGGAGGTGAAGCCCGCCGATGCCCGTTGGGCGCTCGCCGAAGCGCGTGCCGCCGGCGTGCCGATTTCGAACGTCGTGCCCGAGTACCTGGACAGTTATGGCTGGGTGGTCGACGGCATGTTCGGCATCGGGCTCGCGCGTCCGCTGGAAGGCGTGTTCGCGTCTATCGCCGCAAAGCTGTCGGCGCGCGCCATGAAGCGTGGACGCGTGCTCGCGCTCGACGTGCCAAGCGGGCTGGACAGCGACACGGGCAACGTCGTGGAGGGCGGCGTTGCCGTGCGCGCGACGAACACCGTCACCTTTATCGGCGCAAAACCAGGGCTATACATGGCCTCGGGGCGCGATCTGGCAGGTGAAGTGACGGTTGCGCCGATCGGCGTCGAAGGACCGCGCCAGCCGATGGTCCGGTTGAACGGTCCCGCCCTGTTCGTCCCGTGTTTCCCGCCGCGCGACTACGCGACGCACAAAGGCACGTTCGGCAGCATGGCCGTCGTGGGCGGCGACACGGGCATGTGCGGCGCGCCCATTCTTGCGGCGCGCGCTGCCTTATATGCGGGCGCGGGCAAGGTCCACGTCGCGTTCCTCGGCGCGGGCAGCCCGCCGTACGATCCGCCGCACCCCGAACTGATGCTCCATCCGCTCGACGAACTGCCGCTCGCCACGATGGACGCGTTGTCCATCGGCTGCGGCATGGGCAAGCGCGAGCGCGCCGTCGGGGTATTGCGCGACGTGCTGCCGCTAAATGTGCCGAAATTGCTGGATGCCGACGCGCTGAATCTCGTCGCCGACCACGCCGAACTCGCCGAAGCCGTGAAGCAGCGCGGCGAGACTGCGAACGACCCGTGCGTGCTGACGCCTCATCCGCTCGAAGCAGCACGCCTGCTCGGCACGGATGCGAAAAACGTGCAGCGCGACCGGCTGTCGGCAGCGCGCGAGCTTGCGGCGCGTTATGCGTGCGTTGCCGTGCTGAAAGGGACGGGCACCGTGATCGCGGCTCCCGACGGACGCGTCGCCGTCAATCCGACGGGCAATGCGGCACTCGCGACGGGGGGCACGGGTGACGTGCTCGGCGGCCTGATCGGCGCATTTCTTGGCCAGGGGCTGCCGCGCTATGAGGCGGCGCTTGCGGGGGTGTTCCTGCACGGTCTCGCGGCGGACATGCTCACCGCGCGTGGCAAAGGGCCCGCGGGCCTGACGGCGGGCGAACTCGCGCCGATGGTGCGCAAGCTGGTGAATCGGCTGGTCTATCCAGCGCGGGAGTGAAGGCCGATCGTGCTGCGCCGGGCGTCCCGCTATCTGGCGGTCGGGCTCATCTATCCCGGGTGTCATCGCGGCCCGTTATACTGATTGACTGCGTCGTGCGGCCGTCCAACGGCCGCGACGCCAACTGCAGGCGCCCGCTGACCGGGCACGCGACACGCCGCCGCGCATCCGGCGACCGGACCGCTCAGCCAACTGCGCGTCTGCAGATCACCCCCGGCACGCCCGACGCGGCCGGCCATTCGTTTTCCTTCGTTAGACGGACGGTTATGACTCTCAACTCGCTCCCCGCCTGGAACTCGCTGCAGACACACTACGGACAGATTCGCGATGCGCGACTGCGCGACTGGTTTGCACCCGAGAACGATCCCGCGCCGACGCGCGCTGAACGCTTCACCCTCGCCGGCGGCGGTCTCGCAGCCGATTTTTCGAAGAACCGCATCACCGACGAAACCCTGAATCTCCTCGTGCAACTCGCGCGTGAAGCGCAGGTCGAGAAGCGCCGTGACGCAATGTTCGCAGGCGACACCGTCAATCCGACGGAAGGCCGCGCGGTGCTGCACACGGCGCTGCGCGCGAGTAACCCAACAGCGCCCTTCTACGGCAAGATCCAGGCCGAGCGCGCAAAGATGGCGGCATTCGCGGACAAGGTGCGCAGCGGCGAATGGACGGGCTACACGGGCAAGCGCATTCGTCATGTCGTGAACATCGGCATCGGCGGATCGGACCTCGGCCCGAAGATGGTCGTGCACGCGCTGCAGCACCTCGCCACACCCGATATCTCCACGCACTTCGTCTCGAACGTCGACGGCGCGGACCTGTACCGCGTGCTGCAGCAGATCGATCCCGAGGAGACGCTCGCCATCATCGTCTCCAAGACGTTCACGACGCTCGAAACGATGACCAACGCGAACTCGCTGCGCGACTGGTTCCTCGAGAAAGGCTGTCCGGCGGGCGAGCTGGCGAAACACTTTGTCGGTGTTTCGGCGAATCCCACGGAAGTCGTCAAGTTCGGCATCGCGCAGGAGAACGTCTTCGAGATGTGGGACTGGGTTGGCGGGCGTTACTCGCTCTGGTCGGCCGTCGGGTTGTCGATCATGATCGCCATCGGTCCGAAGCAGTTCGACGAACTCCTCGCGGGCGCGAACGAGATGGACGAACATTTCCGCAGCGCGCCGCTGGAACGCAATCTGCCCGTGCTGATGGGCATGATCGGCATCTGGTATCGCAACTTCTTCGGCTCGCAAAGCTATCTGGTCGCGCCGTATTCCGAAGCGCTGCATTACCTGCCGTCGTACCTGCAACAGCTGGAGATGGAGAGCAACGGCAAGCAGGCGTGCCTCGATGGATCGTTTGTCACGTACGATACGTCGGCCGTCACGTGGGGCGAGCCGGGCACGAACGGCCAGCACGCGTTCTTCCAGATGCTGCACCAGGGGCCAACCATCGTCCCGATCGATTTCGTCGCCGTGCTCACACCCGAGCATCCCCTCGTGTCGCATCATCCGAAGCTGCTGGCGAACTGCTTCGCGCAGAGCGAAGCGCTGATGCTCGGCCGTACGCGCGAAGAGGCAGAAAAGGTGGCAGGGCCGAACAAGCCTGACCTCGTACCGCACATCATGTTCCCCGGCAACCGTCCGACGACGACGCTGCTCGTCGATGCCCTCACCGCCCGCTCGCTGGGCGCGCTGATCGCACTGTACGAACACAAGGTGCTCGTGCAAGGCACGGTCTGGAACATCAACTCGTTCGACCAATGGGGCGTCGAGTTGGGCAAGATTCTGGGCAAGGTCGTCGAAGCGGATCTCACGGCGGCCAGCGTCGATGAGAAGAAGCACGACTCGTCCACGTCGGCACTGATCGCTCGGGCACGTACCGCCTTGAAACGCTGATCCGAGACCCGGCACATTGCCGCGGATTCAGACGTTTGAAAACCAACGGGCCTTCTTCACGAAGGCCCGTTCTTTCTGCACTTGCCACGCGTGTTCAGATGAGGCGCCCTGCTTCGATCGTCACAGTCGTATCGCAGCGGCGCGCCAGTTCGACATCATGGGTGACCAGCACGAGGGTCGCTCCGTTTGCCCGATTCATCTCGAACATCAGATCGATGACGGCGTGACCCGTCGCCGCGTCGAGACTGCCCGTCGGTTCATCGGCGAAAAGAATCGCGGGATGCGTTGCGAACGCGCGCGCCAGCGCCACGCGCTGCTGTTCGCCGCCCGACAGCAGCTTCGGATAGTGCCGCATGCGCTCGCCGAGGCCGACTTGCGTGAGCAGCGTCCGCGCACGCGCGTGGACATCGCGCGCGGGCAGCCCGCCTTGCAGTTCGAGCGGAAGCGTCACGTTCTCGAACGCCGTCAGATGTGGCATCAACTGGAAGGACTGAAACACAAACCCGACGGAACCATTGCGCAGCGCGGCGCGGCCGTCCTCGTCGAGTTCCGTCAGCTCGCGGCCGAGCAGACGAACCGACCCTGATGTCGCGCTGTCCAACCCGGCAAGCAGCCCAAGCAGCGTAGACTTGCCCGAGCCCGATGCGCCCACGATGGCAACACGACTGCCCGGTTGAATCGACAGGTCGATGTTGTCGAGGATCGTCAGCTCACCCGTCGCATCCTTAACCCTCTTGCACAAACCCCGCACTTCGATGACTGGATCAGTTTTCTTTTGCATGGTGAAGCGTAGGTTGAAAGTGCGCGCCGTTGCGTCCCTCGCGGCGCTGACCGCAGCGTGTTTCCCCATCGTATTCGCCGCGACTTTTTCGATGCCCGCTCATGCGGCCAACAACTCGAACGCGGCCGCAGCGGCAAACGCGACCGCGGCGGGCAGCAACGCGCGACAGTCGAAGCCGACCATCGTCGTACTCGGCGACAGCCTGTCCGCCGAATACGGCTTGCCTCGCGACACGGGCTGGGTTTCTCTGATGCGTCAGCGGCTCTCGAGTGCTCAGATCGATTATAACGTCGCCAATGCGAGCATCAGCGGCGACACCACGAGCGGCGGGCTCGCCCGTCTGCCCGCGCTGATGCAGCGGCTCAAGCCCGCCGTCGTCATCGTGGAACTCGGCGCCAACGACGCGTTACGCGGCGTCCCGCTCAGCACGACGGAAGACAATCTGCGCACGATCGTCGAACAGGCCCAGCAAGGTCACGCGAAGGTGCTGCTCGTCGGCATGTACGTGCCGCCTAACTACGGACCCGATTACACGCAGAAGTTCCACGAACTCTACGGACAACTGTCCAAGCAGCTACGTGTGCCACTCGTCCCATTCCTTCTCGCCGGAATCGAAAACAAGCCGGATATGTTCCAGTCGGATCAGATTCATCCGACACAACGGGCACAACCCCTGCTACTGGACAACGTGTGGCCAGCGCTGAAGCCACTGCTTCGCAGTTCGTCTCAATGAACGCACCTCGTCAGTACCAGGGTGCGCTAACAACCTGTTTCCGATTAGCAGGGAACGTCACCAGGTACGGTCGATCAGACAGACTCGCCTGAATTCGACAACCGGCTCTATGTGAGCGATTTCTGGAAGGAGATAACATGAAATACTTACCGATTATCGCTATGACTGTCGCCATTTCCGCTTGTGCTGCGCAGCCGCCTGCCGGCGTGCAATCCGTTGGCACCAGCCAGCAGCCGCCGAAGGTCGTCGGCCAGTGCATTGCCAAGAAGTGGGCCGACAAGACGCAGCAGCAGGTCGTGGCACAAGATACGATGGCCAACGACGCGGCGATGGACGTGTACGTCCCCGGCCAGCAACCGCCGAACGGCGCGGCCGCCGTGGTGCGTCCCGCCTATCAGGGCGGCGGCACCTGGGTGGGTTTTCGCACGGCGGGTGGCGCCGGCAGCGACGCGACGGCCGATATCAGCGCCTGCCTGTAACGCTCCCAAACGCTTCTCTCACGAAGCAGCAAAAACAAAAAGCCCCGCATTTGCGGGGCTTTTTG
This sequence comes from Paraburkholderia azotifigens, assembly GCF_007995085.1. Classification (GTDB taxonomy): domain Bacteria; phylum Pseudomonadota; class Gammaproteobacteria; order Burkholderiales; family Burkholderiaceae; genus Paraburkholderia; species Paraburkholderia azotifigens. The sequence goes on along the minus strand of NZ_VOQS01000001.1, from coordinate 699,324 downwards.
TTTGCGGCAACGAAGAGGCCGCATCCTCGCGGCCTCGAACGGCTTACTCGCCCGATTGCGGGTTGTCGAGCAAGCCGTACATCTTCACCTTCGAACGCGAACGCAGCGCGTCGAGATAGGCTTCCGCCTCCGCCTGTGCGTTCACAGACGCGATCTGCTGCTGCGCCGACGCCAGACGCTGCGCATCCGTCGACGCGGGCTGCACGATCGAGTTCACGCGGTAGATTGCATAGCCGTCCGCGCCCAGATCGACACCGACATAGCCCGGCAACTTTTGCGCATCGACCTTGTAAATTGCGCTCAACGCGGCGGGCGGCACGCCCTGCGCATCGTTGCGCGACACCTTCAGCGCGGACGAAAAGCCATCCGTCGACTTCGACTTCTGCAAATCGGCCAGCTTCGCCTCGCCTTCCTTGCGCGCAAGATCGGCTGCCTGCTGGGCCGCGACCTTTTGGCGCACGGCGTTCTTGATGGCCGTCAGCGCGGGCACGGCAGCCGGCTTGTAGTCGGTGACGTGCGCGGCGATCAGCGTGTTGTTGCCGACGTCGATCGCCTGCGTGTTGTTGCGGTCCTTCGCCGAATCGTTCGCGAACACGGCAGCGAGGAATTTCGGATTGTTCAGCGGGCTGTCCGGCGGCAGCGCGCCGTTGGGCTTCGGCGTGACCGTCGCTGCCTGGATCTGCAGCTTGTACTTGTCCGCGGCCGGCTGCAGGCTCTTCGCCTGTTCGTAGACCGTCGACGTGAAGCCTTCCGAATCGTCGCTGAAGGCCTTGGTCGCGAGTTGCGTCTTCAGATCCTTGGCGATCGAATCCTTCACTTCGTCGAACGCCTTCGTCACCGACGGCTTCACGTCCGTGACCTTGACGATGTGATAACCGAAGTCCGACTGGATCAGGTCGCTGACCTCGTCCTTCTTCATCTTGAAGACGGCATCGTCGAACGCCTTGCCGCCCGCAATCATGCCGGGGCTGAAGTACCCCAGATCGCCGCCCTTCGACGCCGAGCCCGGATCCTGCGAATCCTGCTGCGCGAGTTGCGCGAACTGGTCCGGATGCGCTTTCACCTGAGCGAGGACTTCTTGTGCCTTCTGCTTCGCCTTGTCCTTGTCGGCCGCGCTCGCATCCCTGGGCACCGCGATCAGGATGTGGCTTGCGCGCACTTCACCCGTTGTGCGGAAGTGAGCGATATTGTCGTCGTAGTACTTCTTGAGGTCAGCATCGCCCGGATTCGCCGATGCCGCGAGCGTCGCGGGCGACATCACGAGATACTGAATCGTCGCCGTTGCCGGCGTCGCGAAATCGTCGTGATGGGCATCGTAGTACGCCTGAATTTGCGCGTCCGTCGGCTGCACCTTCGACTCGTATTCCTTCGCGTGGAATGCGAGCCCCTGCACTTCACGCTGCTGCTCGGCGAGTTCGGTCAGATGCTGGGCGAGCGTCTTCGGCGTGAACGCCGTTTGGGTGATCGCAGCCGGCAGTTGCTGCATCGCCATGCTATAGCGCACCTGTTCCTGGTACTGATCGGGCGTGATGCCCTGCATCGCAAGGAGTTCTTTGTATTTGTTCAGGTCGATCGAGCCGTCCGGGTTCTTCAGCGAACCGATGACGGGATCGGCCATCAGCGCGCGGCGCAGCGCGTCGTCGGACACGGTCAGATGCAGACGCTGCGTTTCGTCGGCGAGCACGCGTTGCTGGATCAGGCCGTCGAGCATGTCCTTGCGGCGCTCCGGCGTGTCGAAAATTTTAGAGTCGAACTGGGCGCCGAGCATCTGACGCGCGCGGTCCATTTGCTGGCGCCACGCATTGTCGAACTCGCCACGCGTGATTTTGTGTCCATTGACGCTCGCGACGTTTGCGCTCTCGTCAAAGAAACCACGGAAGCCCTGAATACCGACAAAACCCAAGCCTGGCAGGATAACCAGGATGAGCATGAACATCATCAGACGTTGGTGATTGCGAAAGAAATCGAGCATGCTTGAGGAGGCAGAAGTCGGATGCCAAAAACGGAACGCCCGATAGTACAACAGCGGGCAATAAAAAAGGCGAACCGGAGTTCGCCTTTCTAGGATACTGGCGGAGTGGACGGGACTCGAACCCGCGACCCCCGGCGTGACAGGCCGGTATTCTAACCGACTGAACTACCACTCCTTTTGCTGCAGATACTGCAGCGTGTCACTTCAATCTGGAACTGGTGGGTGCTGAGAGGCTCGAACTCCCGACCTACGCCTTGTAAGGGCGCCGCTCTACCAACTGAGCTAAGCACCCGCTCCGAGATTGCCGCCGCCTGATTGCTTATCGATTTTCATCGACATATTCATCAAGCAGCGAGCCCGTTAGTTTAACGCATCCTTTAGCGCTTTGCCAGGTCTAAATTTAGGAACCTTGGCTGCCTTGATCTTGATTGCCGCGCCCGTGCGCGGATTGCGGCCCGTACGCGCCGTGCGCTTGCCGACGGCGAAGGTGCCGAAACCGACCAGCGTAACCGAACCACCCTTTTTCAACGTGCCTTTGACACCACCGATCACGGCATCCAGCGCGCGCCCTGCTGCCGCTTTCGAAATGTCGGCTTGCTGCGCAATGTGATCGATCAATTCCGTTTTATTCATTCCAAGCCCCCGAGAATGTTGTTGGGCAATCATGAAAGCGCTTAAGCGCCCGGTTATATACGGCACGGCAGAATTTGCCGGCCACTCATTAGAATGGTCCGAAACCCTTGTGTCAAGCGGGATTGAGCCTGATTCGAGGAGCTCGTCGAGGCGCTGCCGATAACAGAATCTTGCGAATGATCGATGCGAGTACAACCAGTTTGACGTGATCTTTCTTCCGTCCTGGATAGCGGGTCAATCGCATGGTAAAGCGCGCGTTTGATCAAACGTTTGCGTCGTGCAGACATAAAAAAACCCGCGAACAAAGCCGCGGGTTTTTGATCGCAGATGGCTGAGCGAACTCAGCTCATCGCGCCGGGTGATTAATGCTTCACGACATCGCTCGCGCCGGAGTCTTTCGATTCACCAACGGGCGCTGCCGCCTTCGGCTCCTCTTCAGGCAACGGCGTCGGCGAACGCTCGAGCGCCAGTTCGAGAACCTTGTCGATCCAGCGAACAGGGACGATTTCGATCGCGTTCTTCACGTTGTCCGGAATCTCCGTCAGATCCTTGACGTTTTCTTCCGGGATCAACACGAGCTTGATGCCGCCGCGATGCGCTGCCAGCAGTTTCTCTTTCAGCCCGCCGATCGGCAGCACTTCGCCGCGCAACGTGATTTCACCCGTCATCGCGACATCCGCGCGCACAGGGATACCCGTGAGCACCGACACCAGCGCCGTCGTCATCGCACCACCGGCGGACGGACCGTCCTTCGGCGTCGCGCCTTCCGGCACGTGGATGTGAATGTCCTGTTTCTCGAACGCTTCGTCCTTGATACCGAGACGGCGCGAACGCGACCGCACCACCGAGCGCGCCGCTTCGACGGATTCCTTCATCACGTCGCCGAGCGAACCCGTACGGATCACGTTGCCCTTACCCGGCATCACGGCCGCTTCGATCGTCAGCAGATCGCCGCCGACTTCCGTCCACGCGAGACCCGTCACCTGACCGATCTGGTTTTCCTTCGCAGCCAGACCGAAGTCGTACTTACGCACGCCAAGGAACGTGTCGAGGTTGTTGGCGTCGACCGTCACCGCCTTGTCCGCCTTCTTCAGCAGAAGCATCTTCACGACCTTGCGGCAGATCTTCGACACTTCACGCTCGAGCGAACGTACGCCCGCTTCACGCGTGTAGTAGCGAATGATGTCGCGGATTGCGGCTTCCGTGACTTCGATCTCGCCTTGCTTCAGGCCGTTATTCTTCTTCTGCTTCGGCAGCAGATAACGTTGCGCGATGCTGACCTTCTCGTCTTCCGTGTAACCCGACAGACGGATCACTTCCATCCGGTCGAGCAGCGGCGGCGGAATGTTCAGCGAGTTCGACGTCGCGACGAACATCACGTCCGACAGGTCGAAGTCGACTTCGACATAGTGGTCGGCGAACGTGTGGTTCTGTTCCGGATCGAGCACCTCGAGCAGCGCCGACGACGGATCACCGCGGAAATCCATGCCCATCTTGTCGACTTCGTCGAGCAGGAAGAGCGGATTGCGCACGCCGACCTTGGTCAGGCTCTGCAGGATCTTGCCCGGCATCGAGCCGATATACGTACGACGGTGGCCGCGAATCTCGGCTTCGTCACGCACGCCACCCAGCGCCATGCGCACGAACTTCCGGTTCGTTGCACGTGCAATCGACTGGCCCAGCGACGTCTTACCCACGCCCGGGGGCCCGACGAGGCACAGGATCGGCGCCTTCACCTTGTCCACGCGCTGTTGCACCGCGAGGTACTCGAGAATGCGTTCCTTGACCTTCTCCAGGCCGAAGTGATCTTCGTCCAGCACGCGCTCTGCATTCGAGAGGTCGTTGTTGACCTTGCTCTTCTTGCGCCACGGCAGGCCGATCAAAGTGTCGATGTAGTTGCGCACGACCGTTGCTTCCGCCGACATCGGCGACATCAGCTTGAGTTTCTTCAGCTCGGCGTCGGCCTTCTTCTTGGCTTCCTTCGGCATGCGCGCAGCGGTGATGCGCTTCTCGAGCTCTTCGAGATCGGCACCCTCTTCGCCCTCGCCCAATTCCTTCTGGATGGCCTTGACCTGCTCGTTCAGGTAGTACTCGCGCTGGCTCTTCTCCATCTGACGCTTGACGCGTCCGCGGATGCGCTTTTCAACCTGCAGAATGTCGATCTCGGCTTCGAGCTGCGCGAGCAGATGCTCGAGGCGCTCGATGACCGGGAACATTTCGAGAATCTGCTGCTTCTGATCGAGCTTGAGCGGCAGATGCGCAGCGATGGTATCGGCAAGACGACCGGCTTCGTCGATACCCGACAACGACGTCAGGATCTCGGGCGGGATCTTCTTGTTCAGCTTCACGTACTGGTCGAACTGCGAGACGATCGCACGGCGCAGCGCTTCCGTTTCAGCGCTATCGGCGTGATCGGGCTCGAGCGGCATGACTTCGCACGAGAATTGCGTTTCCTGCTCTTCGATCGACAGCGTCTTGGCGCGCTGCAGACCCTCGACCAGCACCTTCACGGTGCCGTCGGGCAGCTTGAGCATCTGCAGGATGTTGGCGATACAGCCAACTTCGTACATGTCCTTTTCGGTCGGCTCGTCTTTGGCCGCCGTCTTCTGGGCGACAAGCATGATGTGCTTGCCACCTTCCATCGCGGCTTCCAACGCCTTGATCGACTTCGGGCGACCCACGAAGAGCGGGATCACCATGTGCGGGAAAACGACTACGTCGCGCAGCGGGAGCAGCGGAAGTGTGATGCGTTCCGGCGGGAGGAGTTGGGTTCCTGACATTTCATTTCCCCATGAGTGGAATCAGTTTGTTCGATAGTTGAGGCCGACAAAAAAGATTGCAAGCCTTCGCGTGTGGGAAAAAGTTCAGTGACTCCAGAAAACAGTCCATCCTGACGACACGATAAACGAAAAAAGCCGTTCACGTCGCCATGAACGGCTTTTTTTCAAAAATCGGGAAGCCGATCAATTCGAACCCGCGACCTTCGGCGCGTCTTCGTAGATCAGTAGCGGCTTTCCGTCACCATCAATGACATTGTCGTCAATAATGACTTTGCTCACGCCCTTCATTGCCGGCAATTCGTACATCACATCAAGCAACGCCTGTTCCAGAATGGACCGCAAGCCGCGTGCCCCCGTCTTGCGGCGGATGGCCTTGCGGGCGATGGCTTGCAGCGCGGCGGGACGAATCTCCAGCTCGACGCGTTCCATGTTGAACAACTTGTGATATTGCTTGACGAGCGCATTCTTCGGCTCGACCAGAATCTTCATCAGTGCGGCCTCGTCCAGCTTGCCGAGCGTCGCCACGACGGGCAAACGTCCGATCAGTTCTGGAATCAGACCGAATTTGATGAGATCTTCTGGCTCGACTTCACGCAGCACTTCGCCCGCGTCGCGATCCTGCTTGCTCTTGACGCTTGCGCCGAAACCGATGCCCGTCTTTTCCGTACGGTCGACGATCACCTTTTCGAGGCCGTCGAACGCACCGCCGCAGATGAACAGGATGTTCGTCGTGTCGACCTGGATGAAATCCTGGTTCGGATGCTTACGACCACCTTGCGGCGGCACGGAGGCCATCGTGCCTTCGACCAGCTTCAACAGCGCCTGCTGCACGCCTTCACCCGACACGTCGCGGGTGATCGACGGGTTATCCGACTTGCGGCTGATCTTGTCGATTTCGTCGATATAGACGATACCGCGCTGCGCCTTGTCGACTTCGTAATTGCAGTTTTGCAGCAGCTTCTGAATGATGTTCTCGACGTCTTCACCGACATAGCCGGCTTCCGTCAAGGTGGTCGCGTCGGCGATCACGAACGGCACGTTCAGAAGGCGTGCAAGAGTCTGCGCAAGCAGCGTCTTGCCGGAACCCGTCGGGCCGATCAGCAGGATGTTGCTCTTCGACAACTCGACATCGTCCTTCTTGTCGAGATGCTTCAGACGCTTGTAGTGGTTGTAGACCGCGACCGCGAGAATTTTCTTCGCGCGCTCTTGCCCGATCACGTATTGATCGAGAATGTCTCGGATTTCCTGAGGACTCGGCAGATCGGACTTGGACAGGCCCGTTTCCAGACCCGCGCCCGCTGCTTCGTCGCGAATGATTTCGTTGCACAGGTCGATACATTCATCACAGATGAATACCGACGGACCAGCAATCAGTTTTTTGACTTCGTGCTGGCTTTTGCCGCAGAACGAGCAATACAACAGCTTCTCGCTGTTCGAACCTTTTTTGTCCGCCATAGATGTGTGAGCCTCCGGACACTCGAATGACATGATACGCCGTTTGCCCACCTCGTTCAGTTCGGGGCAGGACGGATGCGCAAAAGCTGTGACGGCGTTTGCCGCGGGCGTTCAGACGGGTCTTATTATTTCACAAGGTTTTGCGCCGGCGCTCCTCCCCCAATTTGAGGAAAAAGCGCTCCGGATCAGCCATGTTTCAGCGATTGTTTACGGACGCTTGTGCAGCACCTGGTCGACGAGACCGTAAGCCTGCGCGTCGTCGCCCGACATGAAGTTGTCGCGGTCCGTGTCGCGCTGGATGCGCTCGACGGGTTGACCGGTATGGTGCGACAGCAACTGGTTCAGGCGCTCCTTCAGATACAGGATTTCGCGCGCCTGAATTTCGATGTCGGATGCCTGGCCGCGCGCGCCGCCCAGCGGCTGGTGAATCATCACGCGTGCGTTCGGCAGCGCGAAACGCTTGCCCTTCGCGCCAGCCGCCAGCAGGAACGCGCCCATGCTGGCCGCGAGACCCATGCAGAGCGTTGACACGTCCGGCTTGATGAACTGCATCGTGTCGTAGATCGCCATCCCCGCTGACACCGAACCGCCCGGGCTGTTGATGTAGAAGCTGATGTCCTTGTCCGGATTTTCGCTTTCGAGGAACAGCAACTGCGCGATCACGAGGTTGGCGGTCTGGTCATTCACTTCGCCGACCAGAAACACCACACGCTCCTTCAGCAGGCGCGAGTAGATGTCATACGAACGTTCACCACGGCCGCTCGTTTCGACCACGATCGGCACGAGGCCGAGCGCTTGCGCTTCGAGATCCCGATCTCGCGACGACTGCGAGGTCAACGTGTCCAGCATTTGAGCGCGAAAGGTCATGCAATGGATCCTTGTCAGGAAATGTTCTGGTGTTCGGTTCTGGACAAGTGGGTGCGTCCGCGCGCTTCTTCAAGAGCTGCCACGGCCGGCCAGCGTTCTTTTAGCATGAACCGGCCGTGCGCAGATGCAAAAACGGCGTGCGGGCCGTCGTTCGGACAGCCGGCACGCCGTTGCAGCGATGCTATTACGCTTGCGCTGTTGCGCTTGCCAGCTCTTCGAAGCTCACTTCCTTGTCCGTCACCTTCGCCTTGCTCAGGACGAAATCGACGACGTTGGATTCAACGACATACGCTTCCATCTCGGCCAGGCGCTGCTGGTTCGAATAATACCAGCGCACGACTTCCTTCGGGTCTTCGTAGCTCTTCGCGAATTCGTCGACTTCCGCGCGGATCTGTTCCGGCTTCGCCTGCAGTTCGTTAGCCTTCACCAGTTCGGCCAGCACGAGGCCCAGCTTGACACGGCGCTCTGCCTGCTCGGCGAACATTTCTGCGGGGATCGGTGCGTCCTTCGCGTTAGGCACGCCGCGTTGCGTCAGATCCTGGCGCGCCATTTCGACGAGGCGCTGCTGATCCTGCTCGATCAGCGCCTTCGGCACGTCGAGTTCGGAGATCTTCAGCAGAGCGTCCATCACCTGGTTCTTCACGACAGCCTGCGTGCGGCGCTTCGCTTCGCGCTCGAGGTTGTCCTTGATTTCATTGCGCATCTTCGTCAGATCGCCGTCTTCGATGCCGAGCGACTTCGCGAATTCGCCGTCGATTTCCGGCAGGTGCGGCCACTCGATCTTCTTCATCGTGATCGTGAACTGCGCGGTCTTGCCGGCGACTTCCTTGCCGTGATAGTCCTCGGGGAAAGCCAGGTCGAATTCCTTCGACTCGCCGACCTTCAGGCCGAGCGCTGCCTTTTCGAATTCCGGCAGCATGCGGCCTTCGCCCAGGACAAACGCGAAGTCGTCCGCGCTGCCGCCCTGGAATGCTTCACCGTCGATCTTGCCGACGAAGTCGACCGTCACGCGGTCGCCGTCCTTGGCCGCCGTGTCCGCACCGCCGTCGCCGTGCTCGCCGGCTTCGCCGCGAGCGTGGTAGTGCACGCGCTGCTTGCGCAGGATGTCCAGCGTGCGGTCGATTTCGGCCTCGCTGATGGTGGTCTTCGTGCGTTCGATTTCAGCCGTGGCGACATCGCCCAGCTTCACGTCCGGGTAAACCTCGAACGTCGCGTCGAATGCGTAGTCGCCTTCAGTGGCGTCCGACTTCGGGCTGAAGCTCGGCTGGCCAGCGACGCGCAGGTTTTCCGCGCGGCTGATATCGAAGAATTCCTTGCCAACCTTGTCGCTCAGCACTTCGGCTTCCACCTGACCCGCGTACTGCTGCGTCACCATCTTGAGCGGCACTTTGCCCGGGCGGAAACCCGGCATGCGCACGTTCTTCGCGAGTTGACGGATACGCGAGTCCACTTCCTTCTGCACGGAATCCTTCGGCAGGGAAATCGTCACGCGGCGTTCGAGCTTGCCGAGGTTTTCAACAACGTTAGCCATGGCTTCAATCGTCCTAAAATTATTCGAGCGAATCAGTTATCTTGTGTGCGCCTGTCGATGTCCGCTTTGCGTCGTGCGCCCGACGCGGCGTGTCGTCCACGCTTTCGTACCGGGTCGCCGCTTCGCTTCGCTCACTTGGATGTGACATCGATCGCGTGCCTCTCTCCGCGGGCTGTGAGGCCGCCGGCAGCACAGTTTGGGTCAGAGAGCCAAATATTTTAGCAAACTATTTGCGCGGCTAGCCGGATTCGCTGATTCGTGATTTTTGGCGCCTTGCCGGGCACGCCGTGGCGCGCATGACGGACGGTTCGAAACGCTTCCACTTCGACCGGTCGCGACTTCAGCTGTGAATCAAAGTCAATTCTGCCTATACCTTCCGGTGTATTCAGTCGCGCGCCGCATGCTGATAAGCTTCACCACATCCTGACACGCTCGCGCATGATGCACGAACGTCTCGGCGCTTCAGTGCATCGCGGCACGCTGGCGATGCCTCCTCATACCAATCACCTGAGACACCATGCCGAATACGTCGTCCGCGCCCATCGTCGTTATCGCCCCTGACTCGTTCAAAGGTTCGCTTTCCGCCGAGCAGGTCGCGCAGTCCGTCGCGACAGGCATTTTACGGGCGCGGCCTGACGCGACGATCCGCATCTGCGCGATGGCCGACGGCGGCGAAGGCACGCTCGACGCGATGCTGACGCGCGGCGGCGAACGACGCATGCTCACCGTGCGCGGCGCGGCGGGCGCCGCACGCGAGGCGGCGACGGGCCTGCTGGCCGACGGCAGCGCGATCATCGAAACAGCGGAGGTCGTCGGCATCACGGACCCCGTCGGCATGGGTGTTCCCGTCGAAAAGCGCAGCACGCGCGGTATGGGCGAAGCGATCCGCTCGCTGCTCGACGCCGGCGTGCGGCGCTTCTTCGTGGCGCTGGGCGGCAGCAGCACGAACGACGGCGGCGCCGGCCTGCTTGTCGGGCTCGGCCTCAGGCTCTTCGATGCGCAAGGACATGAGCTCGACGCGACGCCGGAACAGCTTGCGCAACTGGCGCGCGTCGATGCCTCCGGCCTCGATGCACGTTTGCGCGAGGCGACCTTCGTCGGCATGTCGGATGTCGACAACCCGCTCACCGGCGATCACGGTGCAACCGCCATCTTTGGTCCGCAGAAAGGCGTGCAACCTGGGCAGGTCGCGAGCATCGACGCCGCCCTCGCCCGCTTTGCCGATCTCGTCGAGCCGGCCATGAATCGTGTCGCGCGCAACCAGCCAGGCGCGGGTGCGGCGGGCGGGCTGGGATTCGCGCTGCATATGCTGGGTGCCGAATTCGAAGCAGGCGCAGAAGTTGTCGCGCGCGAAGTCGGTCTGGATGCGGCGCTCGAGGGCGCGAACTGGCTCATCACGGGCGAAGGCCGCTCCGACGTGCAAACACTGCACGGCAAGGCGCCCTTCATCGCGTGCCGGCATGCGCGCGCGGCAAGCGTGCCGGCCACGCTGCTGTCGGGTGCCGTCGACCCAGCCGCACTGCCGAAACTCGCCGAATATTTCAGCGGGTGCTTCTCACCCGCGCCCGGCCCCATCACGCTCGAAGTGGCGATTCGCGACGCAGCCACGCTACTTGCGAACGAAGCCGAACAGATGACGCGACTCAGGTACGGCCCGCGTTGACCGCGCGAGCGGATGCAGCAACAATCACATCGCGGGACTGCATCCACTCACAACAGGAAGACCATGAAGGCCTCCGACAAAGCCGGACTCGAACAGTTTCTGACGTATCGTCTGCACGTGCTGAATAAACTTTCCGAGCGGGGCATCAGCGAACGGTATATGGCCAAGCTTGACGTGACGCTGCCTGAGGCGCGCGTGATTGCATCGGTCGGATCGTTCGGGCCATTCTCGATCATGGATCTCGCGCGCCACGCGAACCTCGACAAAAGTCAGGCGAGCCGCGCAGCCGAGGCGTTGATCAGACAAGGCCTCGTGCAACGCGAAGCGAGCGCGGAAGACGGCCGCGTGGTGCTCGTATCGTTGACCACGGAAGGCCGGGCGCTCTACCGCAAAGTGATGCCCATCGCGCGCAAGTGGAACATCGATCTGTTCGATTGCCTCGACGATCGCGAGAAGGTCGCGCTCAGCGAAGCACTCGACAAGGTGATCGAAAACGCCATCGCGCGTAACGCAGCGTAGTCAGAACAGACGAAGTCCGGGCCGATCCAGCATCGGCGCTTGCGTGGCGCCGTTGAATCCGTCGTTGCCTAATTCCTTAAACACTCATTCACAAGTTCGCGCTCGCGAAGCATCCACCGTCCAGTCTCTACACGACGTATCGATTCCGCCCGCCTGACGCAGCAATGCATCGAGCGCATCGTCGCCCGCATCGAGGGCACTCGCGTCAGTAGCTGATAGTGGCCGAACATCGCCTGCGGACATTGCACTCGCATCTTCATGCGCAACGACGATGCACAGGAATGCGTATCGTTTCGAATTGAAAACGGAAGAACCTTGTTGTGCGTGCAACCAGATAATCCACGGCTAAACACAGAGCGAGCGCAGGACGTGCAGCGTATTCTACGTTTCAAGTGACCCGTCTCAAGGCAATCGTAAACCTGGCTTGCTACGATCGCCGCTCGCTTTCTCTCTGACTTCGAGGATCAAAAATGAAGAAGGTTGTTCTGGCACTGGTCGCTGCGGCCGCTGGCTTCATGAGCATGTCGTCGGCATTCGCAAACGACCACCATCACCACGAGTGCCACAAGGTGCACGTGCATCATCACTGGGAAAAGCGCTGCCACTAAACCGGCTGCGCAGCTTCAGTGCGATGCATGAAACCCCGCCTTCGCGCGGGGTTTTTTGTGCGTGTCGGGTTGCCGGGCACAACAGCGGCCGATGATTTCGGCGAGAGAAAACAAAAACCCCGCAAGTCATCGACAGGCGGGGTCTTGTGTACGACGGATCAATCAAGTGATGGTGCGAGGAAGGGGACTCGAACCCCTACACCCTTGCGGGCGTCAGGACCTAAACCTGGTGCGTCTACCAATTTCGCCATCCTCGCAGCCGGGCGCACGCCAGAAGCATGCAGCACCGATGTCTCGCCAGCTGCCGGACGCCGCATTTTTCATCGCGATGCCATTCGCGTCGACAACTCTGAACCGGTAGGATCAGACTCGCCGCACCCGCGACGCTCACGCCCAAAAAACGTCCGAAAGCGTAAGCGCGAGATTCTAACCGATTGGTCTGCGCTTGTCTGCATCTGTCGGATACCGTCGATGCTACAATTTTCGGTCTCGCGTCCACAGCCGTGCGCGACCGCCTTCCCCACAAGCCAATCCCGTGAATTTCGACGAATACTGCCAGCAGAAAGCGGCGCCTCCCGGTTCGAGTACTTACTACGCGTTGCGCCAGGCACCCGTCGCGCGGCAGCCGCTGCTCGCTGCGCTGTTCGCGCTGCGTCGCGAGTTCGAAGAAACGGTGAAGGAAACGACGGACCCGACCGTTGGCCGCACGAAGCTCGCATGGTGGCAAAAGGAAGCGGCGGCGCTCGCGGCGGGTGAACCGACGCATCCCGTCTCGCAGGCGCTCGCCGCGCATCTGCCGGATGTGCAGGCCGAGTATCCCGCACTGCAGACGCTGATCGCAGGCTTCGAGATGGATCTCGATCAGGCGCGTTACCTCGACTATCCGAATTTGCGCCGCTATGTGGCGGGCGTCGGCGGCACCTTCGCGGCCGTCGTCGCGCGCGCAACGGCGCGCGATCCTTCACAGGCGGCGTCGTGGGCCGCGCCGCTCGGCGAAGCGTTGATGCTCGCGCAGATCGTCGTGGAACTGGGCAACGACGCGCGGCACGGACGCATCTATATTCCCATCGACGAGATGCAGCGCTTCAACGTGACAGCCGCGGATCTGATCAACCGCAAGTACACGGACGCGTTCACCGAGATGATGCGCTTCCAGACGGCGCGCGCCCGCGACGCGATCGGCAAGGCGCTCGAAGCGCTGCCCGTCGGCGAGCGTCACTCGCAGAGCACGTTGCGCGCGCTGGCGGCGCTGGCGCTGGCGCTGCTCGACGAGATCGAACGCGACGGCTATCACGTGCTGCATCAAAGCATCGCGCTCACGCCGATCCGCAAGCTGTGGGTGGCGTGGCGAGCCGCGCGCAGGCACTGACCGACGTTCACGTGCGCAGCAGCGGCAGGGGTGCCACGTTGTCGTGCAGCACCGCTTTCGCGTCCAGCTTCCAGAATGCAGCGAGCGCGGTTGCATAGAGCCGCCTGAAATCGATCTCGGCAGGCAGACGGCCATCGGCATCGAGCCGCGTCAGATCGGGCGGCTGTCCATGCACACCGCCCTGCACCTCGCCGCCCATCACGAAGTGCGCAGCAGCGCCGCCATGCTCGGTACCGCGATACGCGTTCTCGTGCGCAGACCTGCCAAATTCCGAGTACGTCATCACGAGCGTGTCGCGCCACCGGCCGCGGCGCACGAGTTCTGCACGCAGCATTGCGCAGCCGTCGGCAAGCTGGGTCAGCAAGGCCGCATGGCGTGCGAGCTGGTTGCCGTGTGTATCGAAACCATCGAGCGTCACGCGGATCGCACCGCACGCATGCGGCTGCATGGTATCGACCGTGCGCAGCGCTGCGTCGATCGAATTTTTGAACGCGAGTGCATCGGCGCGCCCGGCATCGAGCATCGCGCTCGAAGCAGGACCGCGCTCGCCTTCGTCTACATCGATCCGAACACCCGTCGCTTCGGGATCGTCGATACGCGCCCAGTCTTGCTCACTGCACGACGCCGACTGCGCAAACGGCCCCTGCTCGACGCTGCCGAACGACGCCGTCGCGAAGCGTCCGTTCAGCGCGGCACACTGCCCGGCCGCACGCATCAGCCACCCGTCTCGCCGATACACATCGGCGCGCGATGCCGTGTCCCAGATCTCCCTTGAGCGGAAATGCGAAGCCGTATCCCGCTCGCTGCCGACGCCCTGCACCACCGCCAGTTGCCCATCGCGCCACAGAGAAAGCAGCGGATGCAGCGCCGGATGCAGCGCCGTGCGTGCGTCGAGTGCGAGCACCTGATCGCGCGGTATCGCGATGTGCTTGCGCAGCGCGTAGTAAGCGGGATCGTTGAACGGAACGACAGTGTTCAATCCGTCGTTGCCGCCTTTCAGCTCGATCAGGATCAGCAGCTTGCCGGAACGGACGCGAGCCGTTGCGCGTGCATCCAGTTGCGACGCTTTGCCGCTGCCTGACTGTGGCGCGCCGAACACGCGCGACATCGATAACGAGGCGCCTGCCGCCGCTGCCATCGAAAGGAAGTCGCGTCGTTTCATCTACGCCTCACGGGATGAATCACAGCTGTTGCAATCGACCGCGCGCGCACGGCCACTTGCGCCGCGAATCACGGCGAACGAACGTCAGGCGTCAGCGCTTGTACAGTTCGCGAACAGCGTCTTCGATATGCTGCCGCAGCAGACGACGCTCTTCAGGCGTCATGTGTCCGTCGCGTCGACGCTGATCCAGATCGGGCGGCACGGCGGTCGTGCGCATGATCGTGTCGGACGCGGGGCGATCGGCATTGGGATTGTGCGGCTGGCGGCCCGGGCGCATATGTGGACGCTGGAGCGGGCGCGTGTCGGTGTTGCGTTCCGTCGAGGAATCGGCATGGGCGGAGACCGGGCTCAACGCGCTAGCGAACACGATCGCAACTGCTACCGCGATCACGCTCAGGCGCATGTTCGGCCAGACCCCTCCCTTCATCTTGTTCCCTTCGTGGCGCGGCAACCGGCAACCTCAGATACGTGTAATGACGCCGGCTTGTAACCGGGTGCGAGAGCTTTATTCGAGTGAAGTATCTACCGAACTGGCGCAAACAGTAAAGGAGTGTAAGCGCCAAGGCTTTACGCCGTGCCACAGGCCGGGTAAATTTTGTAACTGACTGTTACGTGATAATTGGTGCAAACGCGCACCCCTTTCTAATCGCGCTAAGATGCCGACCATGGAAACCAAAAACCCTTCGAAAATCCTCGTCGTCGATGACGACCCGCGTCTGCGTGATCTGCTGCGTCGCTATCTCGGCGAGCAGGGCTTTAACGTTTACGTCGCTGAGAACGCACCCTCGATGAACAAGCTGTGGGTGCGCGAACGGTTCGACCTGCTGGTGCTCGACCTGATGCTTCCGGGCGAGGACGGTCTTTCGATCTGCCGGCGTCTGCGCGGCAGCAACGACCGCACGCCGATCATCATGCTCACCGCCAAAGGCGAGGACGTGGATCGCATCGTCGGCCTCGAAATGGGCGCCGACGACTATCTGCCGAAGCCGTTCAATCCGCGCGAACTCGTCGCGCGCATTCATGCGGTGCTGCGCCGCCAGTCGCCCTCCGAACTGCCGGGCGCGCCGTCGGAAACCTCCGAAGTCTTCGAATTCGGCGAATTCGCACTGAACCTCGCCACGCGCACGCTTACCAAGGCCGGCCAGGAAATCCCGCTGACCACGGGCGAATTCTCGGTGCTGAAGGTGTTCGCGCGCCATCCGCGTCAGCCGCTGTCGCGCGAAAAGCTGATGGAACTCGCGCGCGGCCGGGAATATGAGGTATTCGACCGCAGTCTGGATGTGCAGATCTCCCGTCTGCGCAAGCTGATCGAACCGGATCCGGGCAGCCCGCGCTTCATCCAGACAGTCTGGGGTCTGGGCTATGTGTTCATTCCCGACGGCGCTGCCTGAGTTTGCCGTTCCTGTTGTCTCTCTTTTTTGACACGAAGGCCGCATGCGGATCGACCGGCGCCTCCTGACGCTCGCATTCGGCGGCCTGTTCTGGCGAACATTCCTGCTGATCGCGCTTCTGATCGCGGTCAGTCTCGCCGCATGGTTCCAGAGCTTCCGCGTGATCGAGCGCGAGCCGCGCGCGCAGCGCGTCGCGCTGCAACTGGTCGCGATCGTGAAGCTCACGCGCACCGCACTCCTCTATTCCGATCCCGATCTGCGGCGCGCGCTGCTGCAAGATCTCGAAAGCAATGAAGGCGTGCGCGTGTACCCGCGCGAGACCACCGACAAATACAAGCTCCAGCCCGACGAGTCGCTGAATCGTCTGATCGAGCATGATATTCGCGGGCGTCTCGGCGACGACACGATCATCGCGCAGTCGGTCAACGACATCCCCGGCGTGTGGATCAGCTTCAAGATCGACGACGACGATTACTGGGTCGCGCTCGACCGCGACCAGCTGGATAGCGTGACAGGCCTGCAATGGGCCGGCTGGGGTATTTTTGCGCTCGCGCTGTCGCTGTTCGGCGCGGCCTTCATCACGAGTCTGGTGAACCGGCCGTTTGCGCGCCTCGCGATGGCCGCGCGCAAGGTCGGTTCGGGCCAGGCGCCCGAGAAACTGCCCGAGCGCGGCATGGGCGTCGCGGCCGAAACCAACCGAAGCTTCAACCAGATGGTGCAGGATCTCGAGCAACTCGAGGCGGACCGCGCGCTGATGCTCGCGGGCATTTCGCACGATCTGCGCACGCCGCTTGCTCGTCTGCGTCTGGAAACGGAAATGAGCCCTTCGGATCAGGCCACCAAGGACGCAATGATCGACGACATCGAACAGATGGATATGATCATCGGCCGCTTCCTCGATTACGCGCGTCCCGTGCAGAGAAATCCGGAACCTGTCGACCTGTCGGTGATCGCAGGAGAACTGGCTGCGCGCATGTCGAGCGAAGACGGCATGCGACTGGTCACGCGGCTTGCTCCCTCTGCTGTGATCGAGGCGGACGAAACGGATATCCGGCGCGTCGTCGGCAATCTGATCGAGAACGCGCGCAAGTATGGCCTGTCCGAGTCCGACGGCATCCCGCACGTGATTCTGGAAACGCGGGTGTCGCATTCGCGCGTCGAGCTGTCGGTGGTCGACGAAGGCCCGGGCATTCCGGAAGATCAGCTCTCGCTCGTCACGCGTCCGTTCTACCGCGTCAATACGGCACGTACGCAGGCGAACGGCACGGGTCTCGGGATGGCGATCGTGCAGCGGCTCGTCGGCCGTTATCGCGGCGCGCTGCGGCTGCGCAACCGCACGCCGCTGCCGGGTCTCGAAGTGACCATCGAGTTTCCGCTGGCGAAGAGCGTGTAAAACGCGTCCAGCCGCCCGCTGCTGTTGCCGTATTTTGGGCAATCCATTCCCGATTCTGGCGATGACAGATACGACAAAACTCCACTATCGTCTTATTCGAGAAAATCCTTCCAAATCATTAGATAAAATCTATTTAATCTATTGATTAATAGCTTTATAGTTTTTGCTGTGTAACGCGTTCGTTACAGCCAGCAGGTAGTTTGAGCGGGTTGTTTTGCGAATCTCTTTTTGCCAATTCTCAAGGAGTCAACGCATGAAAACTGTCGGCGATAAACTCGAAGCTTTCACCGTCACCGCTGCGAAGCCGGGTTTCAATAACCATGAAGAGAACGGCGTGTCGGCGTTCGAAGAAATCACCGAATCGTCGTTCCCGGGCAAGTGGAAAATCATTTATTTCTACCCGAAGGACTTCACGTTCGTTTGCCCGACGGAAATCGTCGAGTTCGGCAAGCTGGCGAAGGACTTCGAAGAGCGCGACGCCGTTCTGCTCGGCGGCAGCGTCGATAACGAATTCGTCAAGCTTGCATGGCGCCGTGAGCACAAGGACCTGAACAAGCTGAACCACTACGCGTTCGGCGACGTGAAGGGCGAACTGATCGACCAGCTCGGCGTGCGCGACAAGGAAGCGGGTGTCGCTCTGCGCGCCACGTTCGTCGTCGATCCCGACAACACGATCCAGCACGTTTCGGTGAACAACCTGAACGTCGGCCGTAACCCGGAAGAAGTGCTGCGTATTCTGGACGGTCTGCAAACGGATGAACTGTGTCCGTGCAACCGCGCAGTCGGCGGCGCGACGCTGTAAGAACGTGCAGTCGAAAGCCCGCTACGCTTGAAAAGGCCAGCGGGCTTTTTTATCGGCAATTTGATAGGAGATATTAATGGAATTCATTGCGACGATTAAGGAAGCAATTCCCGACTACGCCAAAGACATTCGCCTCAATCTGGACGGCACGATCGCGCGCTCGTCGCTCGAAGGCAACGATGCCGTCGGCGTCGCGCTGGCTGCGGCGTTCGCTGCGAAGAGTCCCACGATCATCGGCGCGATCCGCAATGCAGGCGTGCTGTCACCGGAAGAAGTGAACGGCGCGCTGACGGCGGCCGCGCTGATGGGCATGAACAATGTCTGGTATCCGTACGTCGAGATGACGGACAGCGCCGATCTGAAATCGCAGCCGGCTGGCTTGCGGATGAACGCTTACGCGTCGCACGGCGGCGTCGACAAGCGGCGCTTCGAAATGTATGCGCTGGCCGCATCGATCATCGGCAAGTGCCATTTCTGCGTGAAGTCGCACTTCGACACGCTGGTCAACGAAGGGATGAGTTCGACGCAGTTGCGCGACGTCGGCCGGATCGCGGCTGTCGTCAACGCGGCGGCGCAGGTGATCGTGGCTGAAGGCAAGTAAGCCGCGCGCTTTCCTTGCACCCAAACAAAACGCCACGCAAATGCGTGGCGTTTTGCTGTTGAACGCGCGCTAGTGACGCATTACCCAAACTCAGGCGCGCAACAACAGCGCAGCCGCCTGCGCCTCGATGCCCTCGCCTCGCCCCAGATAGCCGAGCTTTTCGTTGGTCTTCGCTTTCACGTTGACGCGATCGATGGGCAGACCGAGATCTTCCGCGATATTCGCGCGCATGCCGTCGATGTGCGGCGCGAGCTTCGGCGCCTGCGCGATCACGGTGCTGTCGACGTTCTGAATCTTGAAGCCCGCTTTCGCGATGCGCGCCGCGCATTCGCGCAGCAGCACGCGGCTGTTCGCGCCTTTGAATTCCGTTGCCGTGTCCGGGAAATGGCGGCCGATATCGCCGAGCGCGGCCGCGCCGAACAGTGCGTCGGTGATCGCGTGCAGCAGCACGTCGGCATCCGAGTGGCCGAGCAGTCCGCGCTCGTACGGAATCGTCACGCCGCCAATGATGAGCGGCCGTCCCGGCACCAGTGCGTGAACGTCGTAGCCTTGTCCGATTCTCAAATCCATATGCGTGGGGTTCCGTTGTTTCCAGAAAGCGTTGTGATTACCGCGGAGCGTCAGCCCGCCGTGCCACGTCCGAGAATGGCTTCGGCAAGATCGAAGTCTTCCGGATAGGTGACCTTGAAATTGCGCAAGCTGCCCTGAACCAGTTTAGGCGCGTGGCCGCTCCATTCGATCGCGTTTGCCTCGTCGGTGAGATCGTGGCCGTCGCTCTGCGCGCGGAGAATGGCTTCGCGCAACGTGCCGATGCGGAACATCTGCGGCGTTTGCGCCTGCCACAGGCCGTCGCGCGGTTCGGTGTGATCGATGCGGTTGTCGGTGCTGGGCGCCACGCGCTTCAACGTATCCGCGACGGGCAGCGCCATGATGCCGCCCACGGCGTCGTCCTTCAGCGCGCCGACCAGCGTGCGGATCAGCGCCGGCGTGATGCCGGGGCGCGCGGCGTCGTGCACGAGCACCCAGTCGCCGTCATGCGCACCGAACCCGGCGAGCGCGTGCAGCCCGTTGAGCACCGACGCCTGCCGCGATGCCCCGCCGCAGCGTTGCACGGCGAAACGCAGACCCGCGAAGCGGCGCGCATCGAAGTGCTGGTCGTCGGGCGCGATTACGACGAGCGTTTGCGCGAACTCGCTGCAGGCGTCGAACGCGGCGAGCGAATAATGCAGCATGTCGCGGCCCGCGACGGTTCGATATTGCTTGGGCATCGGCGCGCCCGAACGGCTGCCGGTGCCGGCGCAGGGAATCAGTGCAAAGAGGCGGGAAGTCACAGAACGGGCGCGTTGCAGGTCAAAGTGAAGGACGGATTTTATAATAGGTCTTCGGCACGCACGCTCCGGCGCGCGTAAACTTGCCGCGCGCTTACCCGCGCTTGCCCGTCAAGCCCTTCCAGCGACGCGCCCACGAGGCGTCCGCTGGCGCCGCTCATTGGCGCGTGCGCGTCGCGAGCCGCTGGCAGTATCGCTGGCAGTCCGTTTGCTGTTGTCCGTTGCACCGTTACGTTTGCAGTTGATCGTTGATCCGTCGTTCATTGGCGTCACCCACAGGCCGTTTCCCTTTTATGCCCGACATCGCCGCATCCACGCAGTCCTCCTCTTCAACGCCTGTCGCGCTGGTCAAGGCCGGCCAGCGTTTCGTGTTCGACGGCACGCACGGCTCGTCCGACGCGCTGCTGATCGCCCGCTATCACCGCGCATACAAGGCACAGATGCCGCTGCTCGCCGTCGTTTGCGCGAGCGCCGTCGATGCGCAGCGGCTGTCGCAGGAACTCGCGTTTTTCGCGCCGGACGCGCGCATCCGTCTGCTGCCCGACTGGGAAACGCTGCCGTACGACTCGTTCTCGCCGCACCAGGATCTCGTGTCCGAGCGGCTCGCGACGCTGCACGATCTCGGCGAAGGCCGTTGCGACATCCTGCTGGTGCCCGCGACGACAGCCCTTTACCGGATGCCGCCCGCGTCGTTCATGGCCGCCTACACGTTCTCGTTCTCGCAGGGCGAGCGGCTCGACGAAGCGAAGCTGAAGGCGCAGCTGACGCTCGCCGGCTACGAGCACGTGAGCCAGGTGGTGCGGCCGGGCGAATACTGTGTGCGCGGCTCGCTGATCGACCTCTTTCCGATGGGCTCGCCGCTGCCGTACCGGATCGACCTGTTCGACGATCAGGTCGATTCGATCCGCGCGTTCGATCCCGATTCGCAGCGCAGCCTGTATCCCGTGAAGGACGTGCGTCTGCTGCCGGGCCGCGAGTTCCCGTTCGACGAAGCCGCGCGCACCGCGTTTCGCAGCCGCTGGCGCGAAGTGTTCGAGGGCGATCCGAGCCGCGCGTCGATCTACAAGGACATCGGCAACGGCGTGCCGTCGGCGGGCATCGAATACTATCTGCCGCTCTTCTTCGAAGAGACGGCGACGCTCTTTCACTATCTGCCCGACGCCGCGCAACTGGTCTTCGTCGGCGATCTGGACACGGCCATCCGGCGCTTCACGGCGGATACCAGACAGCGCCACGGCTTTCTGTCGCACGACCGCGACCGGCCGATTCTCGAGCCCAGTCGCCTGTTCCTGTCGGACGAAGATTTCTACACGTTCGCCAAGCCGTTCGCGCGCCTCTCGCTGCCGGGCAACGCAGGCGGCGGCTGGGCCGTGCCGCTGCCGAATCTCGCGATCGACCGTCACGCCGACGATCCCGTCTCCGCGCTCCGCGCATGGCTCGACACGACGCCGAACCGCGTGCTGTTCGCGGCGGAATCGGCGGGCCGCCGCGAAACGATCGCGCAACTGTTGGCCGAAAACGAACTGCGCCCCGCTTCCGTCGACAGCTACGATGATTGGCTCAGTTCCGACGCGCGCTTCGCGCTCGGCGTCGCGCCGCTCTCGAACGGCTTCGCGGTTCCCGCCGAAGGCGTCGCGATCCTGACGGAAACCGAGTTGTACGGCCCGCTCGCGCGCAAAGCGGGACGCCGCCGCCAGGAACAGGCGAGCAACGTCGATTCGATGGTGCGCGATCTGTCCGAACTGAAGGTCGGCGACCCGGTCGTGCATTCGCAGCACGGCATCGGCCGCTACATGGGCCTCGTGACGATGGATCTCGGCGAAGGCGAAACCGAGTTCCTGCATCTCGAATACCAGGGCGACAGCAAGCTCTACGTGCCCGTCGCGCAGTTGCACGTCATTTCCCGCTACAGCGGCGCCGATCCCGAAAGCGCGCCGCTGCATGCGCTCGGCTCGGGCCAGTGGGAAAAGGCCAAGCGCAAGGCCGCGCAGCAGATCCGCGACACGGCGGCCGAACTGCTGAACCTGTACGCGCGCCGCGCCATGCGCGAAGGCCACGCTTTCGCGCTCGAACCGCGCGACTACGTGAAGTTCGCGGAAAGCTTCGGCTTCGAGGAAACGCCCGACCAGGCAGCCGCGATTGCCGCCGTGATCGGCGACATGACGAGCGGCAAGCCGATGGACCGCCTCGTGTGCGGCGACGTCGGTTTCGGCAAGACGGAAGTCGCGCTGCGCGCGGCCTTCATTGCCGTGATGGGCGGCAAGCAGGTCGCGCTGCTGTCGCCGACGACGCTGCTCGCCGAACAGCATACTCAGACCTTCACCGACCGTTTCTCCGACTGGCCCGTGCGTATCGCGGAACTGTCGCGCTTCAAGACGGGCAAGGAAGTCAGCGCGTCGATCCAGCAGATCAACGAAGGCAGCGTCGATATCGTGATCGGCACGCACAAGCTGCTGTCGTCGGATGTGCAGTTCAAGCGGCTCGGGCTCGTGATCATCGACGAGGAACACCGCTTCGGCGTACGCCAGAAGGAAGCGCTCAAGGCGCTGCGCGCCGAGGTCGACGTGCTGACGCTGACCGCGACGCCGATTCCGCGTACGCTCGGCATGGCGCTCGAAGGCTTGCGCGATTTCTCCGTGATCGCGACGGCTCCGCAGAAGCGGCTCGCGATCAAGACCTTCGTGCGCCGCGAGGAAGACGGCGTGATCCGC
The DNA here is from genome assembly GCF_007995085.1 of Paraburkholderia azotifigens. Lineage (GTDB taxonomy): Bacteria > Pseudomonadota > Gammaproteobacteria > Burkholderiales > Burkholderiaceae > Paraburkholderia > Paraburkholderia azotifigens. The sequence goes on along the minus strand of NZ_VOQS01000001.1, from coordinate 676,539 downwards.
GAAGCGATGCTGCGTGAACTGAAGCGCGGCGGCCAGGTGTACTTCCTGCACAACGAAGTCGAGACCATCGAGAACCGCCGCCAGATGCTCGAAGCGCTCGTGCCCGAAGCGCGGATCGCGGTGGCGCACGGCCAGATGCACGAGCGCGAACTCGAACGCGTGATGCGCGATTTCGTCGCGCAGCGCGCGAACGTGCTGCTGTGTACGACGATCATCGAAACAGGCATCGACGTGCCGAGCGCGAACACGATCCTGATTCATCGCGCGGACAAGTTCGGTCTCGCGCAGCTGCATCAGTTGCGCGGGCGCGTCGGGCGCTCGCATCACCAGGCGTACTCGTATCTGCTCGTGCACGATCCGCAAGGGCTGACGAAGCAGGCGCAACGGCGGCTGGAGGCCATTCAGCAGATGGAAGAACTCGGCGCGGGTTTCTATCTGGCGATGCACGACCTCGAAATCCGCGGTACGGGCGAAGTGCTCGGCGACAAACAGTCGGGCGAGATTCACGAGATCGGTTTCCAGCTGTACACCGACATGCTGAACGACGCGGTGAAGGCGCTGAAGAACGGCAAGGAGCCGGACCTCACCGCGCCGCTCGCGGCAACCACCGAAATCAACCTGCACACGCCCGCGATTCTGCCCGCCGACTATTGCGGCGACGTGCAGGAGCGTCTGTCGCTCTACAAGCGGCTCGCGAACTGCGAGCACAACGATTCGATCGACGGCATTCAGGAGGAACTGATCGACCGCTTCGGCAAGATGCCGCCGCAGGCGCATGCGCTCGTCGAGACGCACCGCTTGCGGCTCGCGGCGAAGCCGCTCGGCATTTCGAAGATCGACGCGGGCGAAGCCGTCATCGGCCTGCAGTTCATCCCGAATCCGCCAATCGACGCGATGCGGATCATCGAAATGGTTCAGAAGCACAAGCACATCAAGCTCGCGGGCCAGGACAAGCTGCGAATCGAAACGCGCAGTCCCGATTTCACGGTGCGTGTCGCGACCGTGAAGGAGACGCTGCGCGCGCTCGGTACGCCGTCGAAGGGCGCGTCGGATCAGCGCGTCGCGTCGTCGCGCTAGGCGCATGATGGGCGCTGTCGACACGGCATCCATCGTCGAATTGTTGACGGCGCTCGTGCGGCTGCCGAGCCGCGGCGGCATCGATACGTGCCTGCCCGTGCTCGAATGTGTCGAAGCCTGGCTCGTCGAATGCGGCGTCGACACGCGCCGTGTGGTGTCGGCAGACGGCGCGCCGCTCGCGCTATACGCTGAAATACGCGGCTCAAAAGAGGGCCCGCACTATGTGCTCGACGCGACGCTCGACACCGCCGGCTTCGGCGATGAATCGACGTGGACCTATCCGCCGTTGAGCGCGCAAGTCGTGGATGGCTGGCTCTATGGACGCGGCAGCGCCGACAGCAAGGCGGCCGTCGCGATCTTCGCGCACCTCGCTGCTGCGTTCGCGCGGCGCACCGACGCACTCGCGGGCACGCTCGGCGTGCTGTTCGATCTCGACGAGCACACTGGCCGTTTTGGCGGCGCCCGCGCGTTCTTCGATGCGTCACATGCGCCCCGCGCCGATGGCGTGTTCATCGGCTATCCAGGCAGCGACCGCATCGTGGTCGGTGCGCGCGGGTTCATTCGCGCGACGCTCGTCATACGCGGCGTCGCGGCGCATTCGGGCGCCAGCAGCACGCGCGGGCTCAATGCGGCGATTCGCGGCGCGCGCCTCGCCGCTGCGTTGAACGACATGGCGCTACCCGCCGACGACGACTTCGGACGCCCCGCTCAGCTCACCGTCACTGGCATCCGTTCGGGCGACGGCACGTTCACCCGCGTGCCCGACCGTTGTGAAGTCGATATCGATTGCCGCCTCACGCCCCGCTTCGATGCAGCGCACGCACAGCGTGCGATCGAAGACACGGTTCGCGCGCAGGACGCGCTTCACGATGCGTCGCTCGCAACATCGATCGAATGGATGCCGGGCTGGCCCGCGTATCGCGTTGCGCCATCGCATCCGCTGGCGAGTGCGCTATATCACGCAGCGCGCAACGAATTCGGCGCCGACCGGCCGCGCGTCGTCGCCGGGCCGTCGAACATCGGCAACTATCTGGCGTTGCTCGGCATCCCCGCGCTGTGCGGCTTCGGCGTGCAATGCGCTGGCATCCACGCAGCCGACGAGCGCATCGAACTGGCTTCCATCGCGCCCGTCTACCGCACTTACGAACGCGCGTTGCTCGCGCTGCTCACAGCCGATCCCGCACGATCCTGACCCGTCAGCAAAATCGATTACACCGTTCGCCGACGCCCGCCGCTGCGTTCCCGATAATTGCTGCATCGCGCAAAGCCCCGCCCCGCAAGCGAATCGAGTGATGAGCTTTAGCCAGTTAAGCGTTTTTTGGGTATGATCGAATGACACCCAAGCTGGAGCTCAAGTCATGTCACAGGTCGCTGACAAAGCGCTGTCCGCACACACGCCCACCTCTTCCTCAGCGTCCACCCACGCGGCTTCTCCCGCTTCGCTTCCCTGGGTCACGCGCCTCGTGTCGATGGACACGGTCAGCCGCAATCCGAACCTCGGCCTGATCGAAACGGTGCGCGATTCGCTACGCGAGCAAGGTATCGAAGCGACGCTCACGCACGACGAAAGCGGCAAGTGGTCGAATCTGTTCGCGACGATTCCGGCGCATGACGGCGAGACGAATGGCGGAATCGTGCTGTCCGGCCACACGGACGTCGTGCCCGTCGACGGCCAGAACTGGGACAGCGATCCGTTCAAGCCCGAAGTGCGCGGCGACAAGCTCTATGGACGCGGCACGTGCGACATGAAGGGTTTCATCGGCGCGGCGCTGACGCTCGTGCCGCAGATGCAGCAGACGAAGCTCGCCAGGCCGATCCACCTCGCGTTCTCATTCGACGAAGAAGTCGGCTGCGTCGGCGCGCCGCTGATGATCGCCGACCTGATGAAGCGCGGCATCAAGCCGGACGGCTGCATCGTCGGCGAGCCGACCAGCATGCGCCCCATCATCGCGCACAAGGGCATCAACGCTTACCAGTGCTGCGTGCGCGGCTTCGCGGCGCATTCGTCGCTCACGCCGAAGGGCTTGAACGCAATCGAATACGCGGCTCGGCTGATCTGCTTCATCCGCGACATGGCCGACCAGTTCCGCGAGCAAGGCCCGTTCGATCAACTCTACGACGTTCCGTTCACGACGGCGCAGACCAGCACGATCAAGGGCGGCAACGCGATCAACACGGTGCCCGCCGAATGCAGCTTCGAGTTCGAGTTCCGCAATCTGCCCACGCTCGACCCCGAGCCGATCTTCGCGCGCATCGATCAATACGCGCGCGAAACGCTGCTGCCGAAAATGAAGCGCGAGCACGAAGCGGCCGCGATCGAATTCACGAAGATCGCCGCCGCGCCAGGCCTCGATGCCACGGAACAGGCGGCCATCACGCAACTGGTGCGCGCGCTCACCGCGGATCAGGACAAGCGCAAGGTTGCGTACGGCACGGAAGCGGGTCTGTTCTCGCTGGCGGGCATACCGAGCATCGTATGCGGCCCCGGCGACATTCAGCAGGCGCACAAGGCGAACGAGTTCGTCTCGCTCGATCAGCTCACGCAGTGCGAACGGTTCCTCGAGAAATTCATTCACAGCATGTCGGTCGACGCGCACGCGCGTTGATCGAAGCAGTCGAACAGTAACGAACACGCAAGCAAGCACGGAAGTTAGCACCACAAGCACGGCACAAGAACGCGGACCTCACCCACCTACGAGTACGCACGCCATGTCCACCGCCACGCCGCGGCACACCGACCGCACGATCGACGGCGAGCCGATACCGACACTCGACGATATCGCCTCGCAGCACTTCGCGTTGACGCCGTGGGTCGTGCGAACGCCTGTGTTCGACCGGATGGATTTTCCGACGCTCGAAGGCACGCTGGTCAATTTCAAGTTCGAACTGCTGCAGGCAGGCGGCAGCTTCAAGGCGCGCGGCGCGTTCACGAATCTGCTCGCGCTCGATGAGGCGCAACGCAACGCGGGCGTCACCTGCGTCTCGGGCGGCAATCATGCCGTGGCCGTCGCGTATGCGGCGATGCGCACGGGCATCAGCGCGAAAGTCGTCGTCATGCATGCGGCAAATCCCGCGCGGATCGCGCTGTGCCGCCAGTACCGCGCGGAAGTCGTGATGGCGGACAACGTGAACGAAGCGTTCGAGATCGTGCGGCGAATCGAAGCCGAGGAAGGCCGCTACTTCGTGCATCCGTTCAACGGCTACCGCACGGTGCTCGGCACGGCGACGCTAGGCTACGAATGGGCGACGCAGACACCCGACCTCGATGCCGTGATCGTGCCCATCGGCGGCGGCGGACTCGCGGCGGGCATTTCGACGGCGCTGCGCCTCGCCAATCCGCGCGTGCATGTGTATGGCGTCGAGCCGGAGGGCGCGGACGTGATGAGCCGCAGCTTCGCCGCGAATCACACGGTCAAGATGAGCCACATGCATTCGATCGCCGACTCGCTGATGGCGCCGCACACCGAACAATACAGCTATGAGTTGTGCCGCCGTCATATGGACCGCCTCGTGACGGTCACAGACGACGCGCTGCGCGCCGCGATGCTCACGCTGTTCAACCAGCTTAAGCTCGCCGTCGAGCCGGCCTGCGCGGCCGCCACGGCTGCCCTGCTCGGGCCTTTGCGCGAGCAGTTGCAAGGCAAGCGCGTCGGCGTGCTGCTATGCGGTACGAATACCGATCCCGTCACGTTCGCCGCGCACATCGAACAGGCGCGGGCCTCGGCAATCTGAGCGGCTGCATCGCGTTGTGCGCTGCAGGCCCGGCGTTTGCAAACACCGACGGTTCTTTGTCACTTCCGCGACATATCTGCCGAACGAACGGGCCGCCGCCGCGTTTCGTTGCGATCGGGCGCTAAATCATTTCACGCTGCGCCGATCGTTGGCTATCATGTCGCCATCGACTTCAAGGAGAACTGCCCGATGAGCCTCGTCAAGGAATTCAAGGAATTTGCCCTCAAAGGCAACGTGATGGACCTCGCAGTCGGTGTGATTATCGGCGGAGCGTTCTCGACGATCGTCAACTCCGTCGTGAAGGATCTGATCATGCCTGTCGTCGGCGTGGCGACGGGCGGCCTCGATTTCTCCAACAAGTTCATCCTGCTCGGACCGATACCCGCCAACTTCAAGGGCAACCCCGATTCCTACAAAGACCTGCAAACGGCGGGCGTCGCCGCATTCGGTTATGGCTCGTTTATCACGGTCGCGATCAACTTTGTGATCCTCGCCTTCATCATCTTCATGATGGTCAAGTTCATCAACAAGCTGCGGGCGCCCGCAGCCGCTGAGCCGGCCGCACCGCCGCCCACGCCGGAAGACGTGCTGCTGCTGCGCGAAATCCGCGATTCGCTGAAGAATTCGCCACGCGTCTGACGGCACCTCGCTGAAGCGGGCCGCTCACATTGCAGCTCGATGAAAGACACAAGGGCCTGTCGCATGACAGGCCCTTGTCGTTTCAGCTGGGACGGCTACAGCGCGCCTGCTAACCCGTCCGCGCTTCGTCCGCCCCTTCTGCAATTTGACGATCGCCGCGCCTTCGATCACCTGCTCCAGCTGCGAGAAGTTGACTGGCTTGGTCAGATGCGACGTGAAGCCCGCTTCGAGGCAGCGCCGGATGTCCTCGTCGCTGCCGAAACCCGTCAGCGCAACGGCGGGCGCATCGTCGCGCTCGCGGAACACCTTGATGAAATCGAGGCCCGTGCCGTCGGGCAGACCCACGTCGCTGACGATCAGATCGAAGCCGGCGCTTTGCGTCGCGGCGAGGGCATCGGCTACGCGCCCGACGACGGTCACTTCGTGGCCGAGTGCGCGCATCAGTTGCGCCATCACCTCGGCCGTGTCCGCATGATCTTCGATCAGCAGAATTGTCAGGCCACCCGCCGACTGCACGCTGGCGGCTTCGGGCGCGGCAGGCTCGGCGAGCGGTTCGGCCGCCGTGGGCAGCGTGATCGTGAAGGTCGCGCCGCAGTGCGCACCTGGGCTTTGCGCAGTGACGGTGCCACCGTGCGCGTCGGTGAGCGCCTTCGTGATCGCGAGCCCGAGACCCAGGCCGCCGAACTGCCGCGACATGTTCTGGCTGCCCTGCTCGAACGCATTGAAGAGCCTGCCGATCATCTCCGGCTCGATGCCGACGCCCGTGTCTTCGATCGAAATCTGCACGTGCATCCGTTCGTCGCGCGTGCGCACATAGATATGGCCGCCGTCCGGCGTGAACTTCGCGGCATTGCGGACCAGGTTCCACAGCATCTGCTGCAACCGCGCGCGGTCGGCGAGCACGAAATGATGATGCGCGTTCTTCTCGACATGCACGTCCTGCTGCTTGGTCTGGATCTCGCTGCGGAACAGTTCGAGCACGCTCTCGATCACGTCATGAACGTCGACGGTTTCCAGCGACAGACGCAGCTTGCCGTTCGCCACCCGCGTCAGATCGAGCAGATCGTCGATCAGCCGCGCTTCGAGTTCGACATTGCGGCGGATCATCACGACGCCCGCGCGCACGGCATCCGGCAGGTCCGGCATGATTTCGAGCATGCGCGCGCCCGCCAGCACGGGGGTGAGCGGCGTGCGCAATTCGTGCGACAGCATCGCAAGAAAGCGATCCTTCGCGCGGTTCGCCTCTTCGGCTATCTGCCGCGCGGCCTGCTCGGAGGCGAGCAGACGCTCGCGTTCCTCGATGGCTTCGCGTTGCGAATGGATGTCCGTGCAACTGCCGAACCACTTGCTGATGACGCCGCCTGCGTCGCGCACTGCAGCGATGCGTGCATCGAACCAGCGATACGCACCGTCGCGGCGGCGGATGCGGAATTCGCTGCGATAGTCGCTGCCGTCGCCGCGCACCGTTTTGAGGACGCTGCGCCGCGTGGCCTCGCGATCGTCCGGATGCACCGCGTCGAGCCACGCAAGACCCAGCGCATTCGGACCGTCGAGCCCTGTGTATTCGACCCATTGCTTCGAGACGAAGTCGCAGTCGCCATTCACATTGCAGGTGAAGACGAGGTGCGGCAGCGCCTCCGACAACATCCGGTAATGCGCCTCCCGCTCGCGCAGCAGCAGCGCTTCCGCCGATTGCCGCTGCAGCTGCATCTGCGACAGCACCCGTTCGACGGCTTCGGGCAGATAGTCGAGATAGTCGCCCGCTTTGGGCACCACGTCCGATACGCCCGAGCGCAGCGCTTCGATCACACGCGATTCATCCGTGAAGCCGGTGACGAGAATCGCGGGAATGCGTACGCCTTCGCCACGTAGACGCCGGAAAAAATCGAGCCCCGTCTCCGCGCCGTCGAGGTGGTAGTCGAGCACGATCAGATCGGGCGGATTTGCGACGATCGAGCGATGCGCGGCCTCGACGCTGCTGCTCAGTTCGACCCGGCAGCCGGCGCGCTCGAGCGACTTGCGCGCGAGACGCAAGATGCCTTCGTCGTCGTCGACGACGAGCACGAGGGCTGCAGGTGGCGTGGATACGTGTTCTGTCATGCCAGATGATTCAGATCAATGAAACGGACGAGGACGTCAGCATGGCGACGCAGATCCTGCGCGCAACAGCCGCGCTTTCGCAGATCACGCCTGCGCATAGCGCTGCCCGGGCGGCAGCTTCACGACCTGCAGGAAAAAGCCCAGGCGCCGCACGGCCTCGATAAACGCATCGTATTCGACCGGCTTCGTGATGTAGACGTTGCAACCGAGTTCATAGCAGCGCTCGATTTCGCGCGGATCGTCGGTGGTCGTGAGCACGATTACGGGCATCGACGCCGTCGACGGCGACGCTTTCAGCCGCCGCAGCACCTCGAAGCCGTCGACGCGCGGCATCTTCAGATCCAGCAGCACGACGTAATTCGCCAGTTCGTCGCGCGACGGCCGGCCGTTCGCGTGATCGCCCGCGCGCGGCTCGCCGAAGAAATAGTCCAGCGCTTCCTGGCCATCGGTAAAGCGGACGAACCCATTCGAAATGCCCGCGCGCCGCAGATTGCGCTCGACGAGCGTGGCGTGTCCGTCATCGTCCTCGACCAGCACGATGCCGACCGACTTACCGACCGCTTCCCCGTTTGACATGTTCCCTCCGGCGCTCTGGCGTTGCACGAGCGTTATGCGTTGCGCGTTGGCGCGACCGCGTCCCATGGTACGACTCGTTGCCCGACATTATGCGGGTGTCGGCTTACGGCTTCTTGCGCGCTGGCAGATGCGCGCGACCCGGCTTCATGCACGCATCAATGGCGCAGCGGATGATCGGGCAGCGTGACGAAGAACGTCGAGCCCGCGCCCTCCGCCGATTCGACCCATACTCGCCCGCCGTGACGCTCGACGGTGCGCCGCACGAGCGCAAGGCCAACGCCCTCGCCTTGCGCGACGTCGCCATGCAGCCGCTGAAATGCACGAAACACTTTCGACATATACGCGGCCGGAATCCCCAGTCCATTGTCGCGCACAAAGAAGGTGCGCGTCCTCGGCGCGGAGCTGTGCACGCTGTCTTCCTGCTGCGCGTCCAGCGCGCCGATTTCGATGTGTCCCGGCCGCGACGGATCGAGAAAGTTGATCGCGTTCGACAGCAACTGGCTGAACACCTGCTCGATCGCGGACGGATCGCCCCACGCCGTCGGCAGTTCGCGCACGATCACGACCGCGCGGCGCTCGTCGATGCGCTTTTGCAGCGTATCGACGACGCGTGCGACCGCGCGCCCGACGCTCACGCGCTGCCATTGATATTCGAGCCGCCCCGCGCGCGAAATGCGCAGCAACGCTTCGATGATGGCCGCTGCGCGCGTCACCGACGAGCGCACGAATCCCAGCGATTCCTGCATGTCGCCATCGAGTACGTGCGCGAGCCGCCTGTGCTCGTCCGCAGGCAAGCCGGCCTCGACGACGGTCGCGCGCAACTCGTCGCACGAAACCTGCAGTTCCTTCGAAAAGCCCTGCATGTTCACGAGCGGCGAGCGCAGATCGTGCGACACGCTGTAGATGAACATCTCGTTGTCCTGCGTCTCCTGGCGCAGCGTTTCGTTGACGCTCGCGAGCTCCGCCGCGCGCGCCTGCAGCGAGACCTTCAGCGCCGCCTGATTCTGTTCCGCGATGCGCAACAGCCCGCTCGTTCGATGCAGCGCGGCATCGAGTGCGGCGATTTCGTCGTTGCCCGCCAGCGGTTTCGACAAGGTCTGCCCGTCGGCGAGCCGCTGTGCATTGTCCGCAAGTACGTCGAGCCGCCGGCCGATGCCGCGCGCGAAAGCGAACGCGGTGCCCGCCCACAGCAGCATCGAACCGATCACGGCGCCCACCAGCGCATATTGCTGGCGCTGGCGCGTGCGAGCGAGCGTCGCATTGCGCTCGCCGTCGAGCCGCGCGGCTTCGTCGACGAAGGTATGCAACTGCTCGCGAAAACGCACCACTTGCGCGGGCAGTTCGCCGCCTTCAAGCGTGGCGAACGGCGTCATCGTCGCGCCCGTGCGCAGCGATTGCGCGACGGACAGCGCCTGCTGCCGGTAATTGTCGATAGCCTCGCGCATGCCCTGCACGCGCGCGGCCTGATCGGACGTATCGGCGACGGCCTGTTCGAGACGCGCGAGCCGGTCGCCGATATCGACCCACGCCGCATGACGCTCCATGAAAGAAGGATCGCCTGCCGCGATGCCCGTGCGCACGCGCGCCACCTGCCGCAGCACCGGGTTTTCGAGCGCGGCCGCCTGATACAGGATCTGCTTGCTGTCCGACGAGCGCTCGACGGCGGCTGTCGTCTGTGCCTGCATGTCGAAGACGACGCCGAGCAACGCCAGTTCGATGGCGCTCGGCAACGCAATCAGTAATAGACCTTTGGTGAACAGTTTCATGAATGCCTGGCGCAGTGCGGCACGGACGTCCGACGCGGCGCGCGCCGCTTTCCCGACATGTGGAACAGGCACGCGCGCAGTGATGAGCGGGACGCATGCATCGTCGCTGTGCGCAGCGCGTGTAGCGTCGGCGCGCGGCGAACGCCATCGATATTTTCACTCATGTGCAGCGTCCGCCGCTTCGGCGCTCCGGCCCGATGCGCGTCGAAACCGCGCTGCAACTGGAACGCGGCCATTATCGACGGGCGCAACGGATATTTCAATGCGCGCGAAGAAGGTGCTGGCGCACATAAAAGTGTCTTTTTTTAAGGGTCCGGAAACACGCGCAGCGCGGCTGAGTCTATTATTGAGACCAGATGCACAGGAGATGCGAAAGCGCACGGCGACGCGATTCGGCCTGATTCGCACGGACGATGGAGTGAGACAGACGAATCACCGTGTATCCGGCATTTTCGTATGCTATAAAAGATCGACGTGCGGCGCGCGAAGCCGGGAGTGGTCGCATGAGGACGCTGCGTTTCTTGCAATTCCTTTTCAGGCGAGTTTTTATGTCCTTCCCGAAAAAGCGCAGGCGCGCGAAGGTGGACGGCGACGAGTCGTTCCTCGCCGTGCTGCGACACTTCAAGCCATTCGGCCAGCTCGACACCAAGATTGCGCGCGCCCGCTCACAGGACGAGCCCGTGCTCTACGCGCATGTGCTGCCGGGACTCGATGTCCTGCTATGCAGCGTGCGCGGCGCGCAGCCGCCCTATCCCGCCGTCGCCGAATTGCGCAGGCGCTGCATCGAGTCGATTGCGAACGCGCTCGAGCAGCCGCTCGACGGACTCGAAAACGGCGGCTACTGGTACGAGGCGGACGGTTTCGGTTTTCTGGTGTTCGCGAGCCGCGCGAGAGCGCGCATCCTGCCCGAGTTCGGTGCGACGCGCACAGCCGCCAGCACGCGGCGCGGCGTGCGCCGGGATGCGGCGGGCGACGCGACACCGCGCTCGCTGCGCTGAATTCCTCCCATTCCTTCACGCAGTTCACATAAACACCACGGCCGCGAAAATCGCGGCCGTGGTGTTTTTTGCGGGCGATACTTCCAGTCGAATGAGAACAGCTCGCGCGACTTTCAGCTTCCCTTGTAATCCGCCGCATGCGCGGGCCCCGGCAGCGACGCGCCCTTGACGGGCGCAGCCGGCTTCGTCCCGGGCGCATTGGCCGGCGCAGCCTCCGATGCACCCGGTGTCCCGGGCGGCACCTTGACGCCCTTGACTGTCTCGCGCTGTCCCGGCGGCGGCGCCGTCGGATGCTCGGCCCGCATCGCGGCCATCAACTGCTGACAAGGCAGCGGCTTGTTGTTGCTCGGCGCGATCAGCGGAATCAGCGCCGCGAACGGATTGATCAGACCGAGGCCGACCATCGCCCCGCCGCGCGCCGCGAGCGCCGCTGCATTCACGCCTACGTGCGGATCCTTGAACGTGCCTTTCACGTAGAGCGGCGAGCGCAGCGTGAAAATGCGGAAGCCCTTCGTATGCGGATGCACGCCGAGATCCATCGATTCATTCTTCAAGTTCAACGTACCGTCGACATTGATCACGGCGTCCTGCGTATCGAGCGCGAACACGCGCGAATCGAGCACGCCGTCCGTCACGACGAAGTCACCGGCCGCGCAATTGATCTGCACGTCGCGATTGCCGAACAGCTTTTCATACACGACGTTCGCGACGTTCAACCCCGCGGCTTCCATCAGCAGGCGGCTGACGGCGCCGTCGGTAATGAGCAGCTTCACTTCGCCGTTCGACGTGCCCGCGAGCGCCGCAGGAGAATTGCCCGTCGCGGACAGCGCGGCATCGCCATTGATTTCGCCGAGCGCGCTTTGCATCGTCTTCGCGGTCGGCATCAGTTGCTTGAGTTTCAGATGGCGCGCCTGCGTCGAGAAGCGGCCTTTGAGCGGCGTCGTGCTGCCATCGAGATGAATGTTCGACGCGAGCGAGCCGCCCGCGACGCCGAATTTCAGCGGCTCGAGCGACAGCACGCCATCCGTCATCACGACGTGCGTATAGAGATCCGTGATGGGCAGCGCCGGGTCCTTGATGATGCGGCGGCCCGTGAGCTTCACGTTCGCGTCGATCGCCTTCCAGCGGTCGGTCTTGAATTCTTCCGTCGGCAGCGCCTTGTCCGAAGGTTGACGCGAGGTGTCGCCGCGCTTCTTCTTGCTCGCGTTGCTGTCCGCGCCGATGATCGGTGCGAGATCCTTGAACTGCAACAAGTTCGAGACAAGCGTGCCTTCGAGCAGCGGGCGCGTTGGGCGTTGCGTATAGACGAGCGTGCCGTTCAGATCGCTGCCACCGACGCGCCCTGTAAAATTTTCATAGCGGAACACGCTCGCGCCCTGCTTGAAGTTGCCGATCAGATGGCCTTCCGTCGCGTACGGCGGCGTCTCGGGCAGCGTGATGCCCGTCAGATCGTACAGATGATCGAGGCTCGTGCCTTGCAGCCAGAGCCGCAAATCGACGGCGGCGAGATGTGCGGGATCCGTCACGGTGCCGACGAGCGCGATGCGCAGATCGCCCGCTTTCACGTCGGCCTGCACAGGGAACGGCCGCGACGTGTCCTGCAGCGCGAGCACGCCGCCGAGCTTGCCGTTGCCCGATACGGGCGAGCGGTTGTATGTGCCCTTTACGGTCCAGCCGATCCCGTATTGAGGCGCGCTCTGGCGCTGCGCGACAGCCGTGCCCGCTGTGCCCGTTGTTGCACTGGCAGGTGCCCCCGATGCGGCGACAGCCGTGGATGCACCCGCGCTCGCCGTCGCCGCGGGCGCGGATGCACCCGACGCGACGGGAACGCCGGGCGCCGCTTCGGAAGCACCCGACGCCTCGGAAGCCGCCGCCGCTTTCGCCTGCGCGGTCAACTGCTTCGCACCCTGCCGTCCAACCACTTCCGCCGACGATTTGCGCGATGCTTCTTCCTGCTGCTTCATCGCTTCGCCGATGGGACGGGCTGGCCGAGCGTATCGACGACCGCCTGCATGTCGACCTTCTTCTGCTGGTCGGAGAGCGCGATCATCCCTTTGTTCAGCTGGATATCGTGCAGATCGAGTTTCCACTCGGACGGTTGCGCGGACGACTTCAGCTTGAACGTCCAGTTGTTGCGTCCGTCGAGAAGACGTTCGAGGTCGACGGATGGATTCACCAGATTGATCGCGGGAATCACGATGTCGTGCGCGAGCAGCGGCAGCACTTTCACCTGAAAGTCGATCTCGTCGAGCGTCGCGAAGTGCTTCTGCCGGGTCCAATCGGGATTCGCGATCGTAATGTTCTGCGCGGAGAAACGCGGCCATGGCACCCACGCATGCCAGCCCGTTTCGCCGACGGGATGACGCCAGCCCACCCTGAGGTCACCCTCGATGGCGAAGGGACGCCCTATCGCTTCGCTCACTTTCTCATTCACATACGGCCGTGCGCGATTCCAGTCGAAGGTGAGAATGAAGACCACGACCACCGCAATCAGAATCAGCAGCACGGCGACCAGCCACGCGAGGGTCTTGCCTATCGTCCTGCCGATTGTCATGCCAGCCGAATGCAGCACAGCCATGAGGGCTCCGGTGAGAATGCTTACGTCATTCGTCTGCGCAGCACGTCCTGTGCCCGCGCGCGGTTCGCTATGATGATGCGCTGCGACAGTTTTCCACGACCATGCCCCACAACACGAACATAAACGACGCGCCCCTCGTCGAGGCGCATGACATCGTGCGGCGCGACGCTGCGCGCGGCCAGACACTGCTGCATCCCGCCCGCATCGCCATTCATGCGGGCGAGCGCATCGCGATCACGGGACCGTCGGGTTCGGGCAAAAGCGTCTTCATGCGCGCGCTCGCGCTGCTCGATCCGCTCGATGGCGGCGAAGTGCGCTGGCGCGGAAGGCGGATTGCACGCGCAACGATCCCGCGCTTTCGGCGCCACGTTGCGTATATCCGTCAGCGGCCCGCGCTGCTCGACGGCACCGTCGAAGACAATCTGCGCTACCCGTACACGCTGCACGCATACCGCGACGTGCGCTTCGATCGCGAACGGGCGGCCGCGCTCGCGTCGCAGGCGGGCCGCGCGAACGATTTCCTCGATCGCTTCGCGAGTGAGCTGTCGGGCGGCGAGGCGCAGATCGCCGCGTTGATCCGCGTGCTGCAGCTCGAACCCGACGTGCTGCTGCTCGACGAGCCGACGGCTTCGCTCGATCCCGAATCGGCGCTTGCCATCGAAGGGCTCGTGCGCGCCTGGTTCGATGCCGCGCAAGAGGCGCGCGCGTGGCTCTGGGTCTCGCACGATCCCGCGCAGGCAGCGCGGGTCAACAACCGTCATCTGACGATGCGCGCGGGTGTGCTCGACGGTCCGCACTCCGCTGCGTCGCCGCGCGCCACGGAGAGTCCGCGATGAACCTGCAGAACCTCAGTCTCTGGGACGTCGCGATCGCGGCGCTGCTGATCGTCGTGAATGGCGCGGTGTCGGTGGCGCTGAAGCTCGATCTCGAACGCAAGCTCGCGTGGGCCGCCGTGCGCACCGTCGTCCAGCTGCTGGCGATCGGCTACGTGCTCGCGTGGGTGTTTGCATACAACCGCTGGTATGTGGTGCTGCCGCTGATGATCGTGATGACGCTGATCGCGGGATTCGCGGGCGCGGGACGCGGCACGCGCACCTACGCGGGACAACGTGCCGACAGCATCATGTCGATCTGGGCGAGCGCATGGCTGGTCGCCGCCGTCGGACTGTTCCTCGTCATCCGCATCCGGCCGTGGTACGAGCCGCAATATGCGATTCCCATTCTCGGGATGATTCTCGGCAATACGCTGACGGGCGTGTCGCTCGGGATCGAGCGGATGACGGAGGAACTGACGGCGCGCCGCGACCGCGTCGACATGGCGCTCGCGCTTGGCGCAACACGTTGGGAAGCCGCGCAGGGACCGGCGCGCCAGGCCGTGCGCGCGGGCATGATACCGACGCTCAACCAGATGGCCGTGGTCGGTGTCGTCAGCCTGCCGGGGATGATGACGGGTCAGGTGCTCGCGGGGCAATCGCCCGTGCAGGCCGTGCGCTATCAGATCGTGATCATGTTCCTGATCGCGGCGGCATCGGCGCTCGGCACGGTGGGCGCCGTGCTGCTCACGTACCGGCGGCTGTTTTCGGCGGAGCACCGGTTTCTGGCGTCGCGGCTGGTCGAGCGCAAGCCGGGACGCGACTGACGCCGGCCACGGATTCCCGGCTTATCCGTCCCGCATGCGGCATGTCACCTGGATGGCATGCACGCCGCATGCAACCGATGCGCGTTACCGTTTCGCCGACACCGCGACCTGCGAGCCGTCGCTCAACGTGAGCGTCTTGGTGCTGCCGTTGGTCGGCATCGTGAAGCGCAGCACCTGGCTCACGCTCGTATAGTTTGGACACTTGAGCGACTTGCCGTTGTTCGACACGATCTTGGTGCCTTTGGGCGTCTGTGCCTGGAAGTTCATCTGCACGGTCGCCGTGCCGTCTTTCGCGACGACGGGCGCGAAGCGGATCTGCGTCTGGCGGATCATGGCGCCATTGGGATCGAGGGGCAGCGACGACATATCCGGGCAATCGCTATCGACGGCAACGGGGCCGCCGGGCGGCACGGTTTTCCACGTGAAGTCGTCGGATTCGCCGGAGCGGATGGTGCGCGTTTCCTGCGAGTTGCCGAACTGCTTCGACGTGACCTTGACGGTATAGCGGATGGGCCCGTCGGTGGCTGCCTGCGACGTCACCGTAATCGGCGTTGCCGCGAACGCCGGCAGTGCGACGAACGCAAGTGTTGCGCATGCGAGAGAAGCCACAACAGAAACGGCGGGAAGTTTGACGCTGATGCTCATACTGTCACCTCGTTGTTGGGCAGCTGCGCGCTGCGGTCTTTTTGCATGCTTTTGCATGCTGTTGTGGAAGTCTAACGCTTAGGCGTGGCGCGTGGCGCGGGTGTTTTTCCCTGGTTTTTTTGATTTGGTTTTCGATGGCATCTGGTGTCTTTTGCGGCTACGCTGGCATCCGGAGTCCTTTGCGGCTACGCTGGCATCCGCGAGTTCGTATCGGTGCTTCATGCGTTGCCCCTGTGCGGGGCGGCACCTACTTTCTTTGCCGCCGCAAAGAAAGTAAGCAAAGAAAGCGGGCTCACCCCGCCAATCCTTGTGTTTGCCTGCGGGCCCCCCACGGGTCCCGCACTTCACGCGGCATCGAGCTACTCAATGCCCGTTGCCAGCGCTCCTGGATTCGCATCCCCCACTTCACACTCCCGCGTCACGGACTGCGTTACCAAACGTCCACGGCCGCCCAGGTGGCAAACGGTGTGTAGGCCGTCGCGACGTACGTGCACCACTCCGGACTGAAAAGCCGGATCGGTGTCGTAGGAGCACCAACGCGTAAGGTGCGACAAGCTACACACAGTTTGCCACCTGGGCGGCGCAGACCATTCGCTGCCGCTGGCTGCGCTACGGGTGACTGGAGAGGGTGATGCGCCTGTTAGAGGCGCTGGCAACGGGCATGAAATAGCGCGTTGCCGTGTGGAGTGCGGGACCCGTGGGGGCCCGCAGGCAACAACTAGGATTGGCGGGGTTAGCCCGCTTTCTTTGCTTACTTTCTTTGCGGCGGCAAAGAAAGTAAGTGCCGCCCCGCACAGGGGCAACGCCTGAAGTACCGATATGAAAACGCGGATGCCAGCGCAGCAAAAACCAAAAAGCCAAAAACCAAAAACCAGAATCGCGACTAGCGTCGCAGACAAAAAATCAAAAGCCAGTCAACACCAACTTCCCAATCGCCCGCCCTTCTTCAAGCATCTTGTGCGCGCGCCGCACATTCTCAGCGTTAATCTTGCCGAGACTCTCACCGACAGTAGTCCGCAACGTCCCCGCGTCGACAAGACGCGCCACCTCCGTCAACAGCTTATGCTGCTCGACCATATCGGGCGTCCCGAACATCGACCGCGTGAACATGAACTCCCAATGAAACGCGGCGCTCTTCGCCTTCAACAACTCGACGGGAACGGGAGCTGCATTTTCGACGATCGTCGCAATTCCCCCTTGCGGCTTGATAACAGCAGCCGCCGCCGGAAAATGCCGGTCGGTGTCATTGAACATCAACACATAATCGACCTGCTCGAAACCGATCTCCTTCAACTGCGCAGGCATGTCGCCGAAATGATCGACGATATGATCCGCGCCCAGCTCCTTCGCCCACTTCGCCGATTCGGGCCGCGACGCCGTCGCGATCACCGTCAGCTTCGCGAGCTGCTTCGCAAGCTGGATGCCGATCGAACCCACGCCGCCCGCGCCGCCGATAATCAGCACCGACTTGCCCGCATCCGCGCCCTGCGGCGACACGCCCAGACGGTCGAACAGCGATTCCCAAGCAGTGATCGCCGTCAGCGGCAACGCGGCCGCCTGCGTGAAATCGAGCGACGCCGGCTTCCGGCCGACGATCCGCTCGTCGACGAGATGGAACTCGCTGTTCGCACCCGGCCGCGTGATGCTGCCCGCATAGAACACCGGATCGCCCGCCTTGAACAGCGTCACGTCCGGCCCGACAGCCTCCACGGTCCCCGCTGCGTCCCAACCGAGCACGCGCGGCGTCTTTTCAACGGTGTCCTTCGGCGAGCGGACCTTGTAGTCCACCGGGTTCACGGAAATCGCCTCGACTTTCACGAGTAAGTCGTGACCCGTGGGCCGCGGTTTGTCGATCTCGATGTCGACGAGCGACTCGGGGTTGTCGATGGGAAGGTAACGGGTCAGTCCAACGGCTTTCATGACGGCTCCTGGGTTTGTTTGATGTTTCTGAGCAAGCGGGCGACCGGCGCGGGATCTGATTCACAAGCGCCGCGCCGATCGCGTTGACTCAACTGTAGGAAATTCTTTACGCTGTGAAAACTGGCGTAATAGCTGAAACATCTTCTGGAATTTCCGAATAATCAATGGACACAGTGTCTCATGCAGCATCTGGCGAACGCGACCGCCTCGACCTGCTCGACGTTGCGCTGTTCGTGCGCGCCGCGCTGCTCGCGAACGTATCGGCGGCGGGACGGGAGTTCGGGTTGTCGCCCGCCGTCGCGAGCGCGCGCGTCGCGAACCTGGAAAAACTGCTGGGCGCGCGCCTGCTGCATCGGACGACGCGCCGCGTCAGCCTCACGCAGGAAGGCGAGGTGTTCATGGCACGCGCCGAGACGCTGCTTGACGCGGCGGCCGCCGCGCGTGCGTCCGTCGGGCGCGGACAGGCCGAGCCGCAGGGACGGCTGCGCGTGTCGATGCCGTCGTCGTTCGGGCGCCAGCATGTCTCGCCCGTGATCGCGGCCTTCTTGCGCCGCTATCCGGGCGTGAGCGTCGACCTGCGTCTTACCGACCAGATCGTCGATCTCGTCGATGCAGGCGTCGACGTCGGCATCCGGCTGGGCGCGCTGAAGGATTCGTCGCTGGTCGCGCGGCGGCTCGCGGTCAACCGGCGCGTGATCTGCTGCTCGCCGGCGTACCTCGCCGACCGCGGCGCGCCGCATCATCCGTCCGATCTCGCGCAGCACGAATGCGTGATCCTCGCCGACCAGCGCGACTGGTCGTTCGTCACGCCCGCAGGCCCGCTGAGCGTGCGCGTCGGCGGGCGGCTCGCCACCGACAACGGCGAAGTGATACGCGATGCGCTGCTCGCGGGCTTCGGCATCGCGCTGAAATCGACGTGGGACGTCGCGCCCTATCTGCGCAGCGGCGAACTCGTGACCGTGCTCGACGCGTATCCGCTTGCGGAGACGGTCGCGATCTGGGCGGTGTACCCGTCGCGCGCGTTCGTGCCGCCGAAGACCGTCGCGTTCATCGACTTCCTCGCCGCGCATTTCGGCGATCCGCCGTATTGGGATATCGACGGAAACGCCGGGAAGATCTGACCTTTATGGACGCGGGTTCAAGCTCGCGCGCCTCGCTCAGCGACGCTTGTGGCCCGTTCCCGCGGAATTCTCGTTTGCATGCGCGTCGTTCTGCGTGCGCTCCTGATAGTCGCCGCCGCCGCGCCGGTCGGTATCTTCGAGCCCGTGTTCGAGATCGCTGTGCGCCTGCTTGCCGACGCCGCGCGGCTCATCCTCGTGCTGCGACTCCATGCTTTGATCCGACTCGTGCGGCAAGGGCGCGGCCTGCTCGCCGAACGGACGCTTCAGCACATTCGACTGATCGTTGCCTTCGGGGCGGGTTGCCTTCTCTTCGTGCTCGTCGCCCGTCGCGTGTTGCTGCGATGTCTTCATGATGCCCTCCCTCGTATGCATGCGACGACGCCTGCGCGTCTCGCATGTTGCCCATCAGCCGATGCGCGGCGCTCAATCGTGTTCCGCCGTATCGAGCCTGCGCCGCATCGCGGCCGTGATGCGCTGCTTCGTCTTCGCGAAATCGGCCCACGGATCGCTTTTCATCGCGTCGAGCCGTTCATGCACGTTAGCGATATTCCATTGGTCGCCCGCCGTCGTGCCGGGCACTTCGTCCCATGCGAGCGGTACCGACACGCCCAGCCCGGGACGCGCGCGAAGCGAATAGGCGCAGACGGTGCTCGACCCGCGGTTGTTGCGCAGATAGTCGACGAAAATCTTGCCCTTGCGATTCTGCGCGCCCATCTTCGCGGCGAAGTGCTTCGGCAGCGCGGTCGCCATGTGTTGCGCGACAGCCTGCGAAAAGGCCTTCACCTCATCCCAACCCAGCTGCTTTGCAATCGGCACGACGACGTGCAGTCCCTTGCCGCCGCTCGTCTTGCAGAACGATGCGAGACCGAGTTCGTGAAGCAGTTCGCGCGTGAGTTGCGCCGCCTCGATCATCCGCTTCCAGCCGAGCGCCGGGTCCGGGTCGAGATCGAACACCATGCGGTCGGGCTTTTCGATGTTCGCGGCCACCGCGTTCCACGTATGCAGTTCGATCGTGCCCATCTGCGCCGCGCCGACGAGTGCCCCTTCGCTCTCGATCGTCAGCAGCGGCGGATGATCCGGGTCGAGCCCCGGATGCTGCGTGATGTTCGGGATCGCGAGTTTCTGGCTGTGCTTCTGGAAGAACAGCTCGCCGCCGATATCCTCCGGCGCGCGCACCAGCGCGACAGGCCGGTCCTTCAGAAACGGCAGCATCCACGATGCCACCGACGCGTAGTATTCGGCGAGTTCGAGCTTGCGCACGCCGGTGCTCTTGTCGATCACGCGGTCGGGATGCGAAATGCGCACGCCGGAAACGATCGCCGTGCCCGCCTTGCTGGTGGATTTCGTGGCTGCGCTGTCGGGTGACGCACGGGCGCGCTTCGCCGGGGTCTTCGTCGTCCTGGATTCGGCCTGAACCTCCGCCGTCTTCGACGCGCGCTTTTTTGCCGTCGATGTCTTCGTCTGAGCGGCGCTTGATTCTTCCGTGATGTGCTGCACGTCGGCCCCCTTGCGTGGCGCTTCGTGGACGATCTGCTTCGCGGGTTTGTCGCTGCGCAAGCTGACGAACGACGCCTGCCGCACGATGCCGTCGCCCGTCCATTCCGCGAAATTGCATTCGGCGACGAGTTCCGGCTTCACCCAATGCACGGGCGTGCGGCTTCGTTCGCGCGGCTCGCTCGCGAACGGCATCGTCGCTGTTTCGCGCGCGTCGAGTTGCTTCCTGATCGAGCGAAGTCTGCTTGCGTCGAAACCCGTGCCGACGCGTCCCGCGTATTGCAGCTTGCCCTTCGTGTCGTACACGCCGAGCAGCAGCGCGCCGAACGCTTCGCGGCTGCCCGCCGGCTCCGTATAACCGCCGATCACGAACTCCTGCCGTCGCCGGCACTTGAGCTTGATCCAGGCAGGCGAGCGGCCGGACACATAGAGGCTGTCGCGCCGCTTGCCGATGATGCCTTCGAGCTGCATGTCGCAGGCGCTCTTCAGCAGTTGACCGGCATCGAAGCCAAAGTCCGATGAAAAGCGCAGCATGTCGTCGCCGACGGTTTCGAGCAGCGCGCGCAGGATCGCGCGGCGCTGTTCGAGCGGCACGCTGCGCAGGTCGTAGCCGTTCAGATAGGGCAAGTCGAACAGATACAGCGTGATGTCTTGCGGACGGTTCGCGTCGAATGCGTTTTGCAGCGACTGGAAACTCGGCACGCCGTTGCTGTCCAGCACCACGGCTTCGCCATCGAGCCACGCGCTGTCGACGCCGACCTTCGCGATCGTCTTCACCTGCTTGCTGAACTTCGCGCTCCAGTCGTTGCCCGCGCGCGTGAATATCTTTACCGGCTCTTTCGACGTGCGATCGATACGCGCCAGCACACGATAACCGTCGAACTTGATCTCGTAGAGCCAGTCGTCGCTGGCGGGCGCGCTGTCGACGAGCGTCGCCAGTTGCGGCTTGAGCGCGGCGGGCAGCTTCGCCTCGACGGCGCCTTCGATCGACGGATGCTGCGCCAGTTCACGCAGCGATTGCGCGTTGCGCGTTGCGACGATATCGGGACGGTCGTCAGGCGTGCCTTTGGCTTTACGCGACGACGCCGCCTTCGACGCCTTGATCGACGCGTTCGCCCGCTCCTCTTTCGTCCTGCCTGCTACCGCTTTGCCCGCGCCCTTTGCACCATCGGCACCATCCGCACCATCGGCACCGCCGCGCGCGCCCGGCGCATCGGACAGCACGCTGCCCTGGCGCTGTTCGAGCACGTCGAAGTCGGCTTCGCTTCGCGCTTCGTCGTCGCGCTCCTTGATGAGCAGCCATTGCTCCTTGTCACCGCTGCCGCGCATATGGCTGCGCACGAGCGTCCAGCCGCCGTGCAGCTTGTGTCCGTTCAGATGGAATTTGAGCTTGCCCGCTGCGTATGCGTCGCGTGCGCCCGCTTCGCCGCCCACGGGTTCCCACGTGCCGCGATCCCAGACGATCACCGAACCCGCGCCGTAATTGCCCTCGGGTATGTCGCCTTCGAACGAGCCGTATTCGATCGGGTGATCCTCGACATGCACGGCGAGCCGCTTGACGGACGGATCGAGACTCGGACCTTTCGGCACGGCCCAGGACTTCAGCGTGCCGTCGAGTTCGAGACGGAAGTCGTAGTGCAGGCGTCGCGCGTCGTGTTCCTGGATCACGAACGACAGCTCGTGCTGCCGCGCCGTCTTTCTCGCCGGTCTCTTCGCAGCCCGCGCGCGCCTCGCGCGTTCGGCGGCACCCGACGGCTCCGGCGTTTCATTGAAGCGGCGCTTGCGATGATAGGTCTCGAGCTTGTCGGTCATGATCGATATGCGCTTCCTGTTGCCTGGCAAGCGGCGCGGCAGCCGTCGGCGGCGCGATCCGCCGTCACGCCGCGCGACGTTTGCGCGCAGCCCCGGCCGTGCTCTTGCGCGCGGCCGTTGCTGTCGAGCGTCGCGTGGTCTTCTTCGCCGCCGCGCGCGGTTTTGCGGGTGCGGCTTCCGCTTCCTCTGCGTCGGCGTCGTCGCGCGCCGCTGCGCGCGCCGCAGGCTTGCCCTTGCCACGGCGCCCGAGGCTGCGCTTGAGCAGATCGGACAAGTCGAGAATATCCGCAGAAGGACGCGCTTCGCGCGGCGTTTCGATATCCATCACCTCTTCCGTCATGCCCGCCTGCACCTTCTTGTCGACGAGCGCGAGGATGTCGTCGCGGAACGTATCCTTGTAGTCGGCGGGATTCCACTTGTCGCTCATGTCGCCGATCAGCTTTTTCGCCATCTCCAGCTCGCGCGCCGTGACGCCGGACTTCTTCGCGCTTTCGTCGGGCAGCTTGAACTCGTCGAATGGACGCACCTCCGCCGCCCAGCGCAGTGTGTTGAGCGCGAGCATCGGCCCGACGGGAATCAGCGCGGCCAGATGCTGCCTGTTGTGCATCACGACGTTCGCAACGCCGATCTTGCCCGTCGCCTTCATCGCGTCGCGCAGCAACGCATAGACCTTCTCGCCCTTGCGGTCGGGCGTCAGGTAGTACGGCGTGTCGAGATAGAGAAACGGAATCTCGGGCGCTTCGACGAACGCGATGATGTCGACCGTCTGCGTCGATTCGGGATTCGCAGCGCGAATCTCCTCATCCGTCAGCACGACGTATTTGTCCTTCTCGTACTCGTAGCCGCGCACGATGTTCTCGCGCGTCACTTCCTTGCCCGTGCGCTTGTTGATCTGCCGATAACCGATGGGATCGATCGAGCGTTTGTCGAGCAGATTGAAGCCGACTTTCTCCGACTTCGTCGCCGGATAAAGTTGTACGGGCACATGGACGAGACCGAAGCTGATCGCGCCTTTCCAGATCATGTGAGCCATCGCGCGCTCCCGGAAGTTGAACTCCATGCAAAGCAGCAAGCGTGCCCAGCACCCGGGCACGCCGCCATGCACGCTGCCGATGCAAGGTCGCGCGGCACGGCGCAATCTCGCTGTAAGACTTGCCTCCATACGGAAAAAGCTACGGACGCCGGAGCATCGACACGCGCTTTATTCAGCCGCTCATTCAGCCGCTCATTCGACGGCGCACGGCACCGCCGCATAGCCGCGAAACCGGACGCGTCCGCCGCGCGTCGGCTCGCCGCTGATCCGATACGACGGAAAACGCTGCACAAAGCGGCCGATCGCGATCCGCGCTTCGAGCCGCGCAAGCGACAGGCCCGCGCACTGATGAATGCCGAAGCCGAACGCGAGATGCCGGTTCGGCGTGCGGCGGATATCGAAGCGGTCGGGATCGGCGAACTGCGCGGGATCGCGGTTCGCCGCGCCGATGCACAGCGTGACGGGCGTGCCCGCCGTCACCGGCATGCCGCCGATCTCGGTATCGAGCATCGTCATCCGGTTGCCGAGCTGGTTCGAACTCTCGAAACGCAGACATTCCTCGATCGCGCTGTCGATCAGTTCCGGCTCGCGCAGCAAGGCAGCACGTTCGTCCGTCCAGACGCTCAGCGTGACGAGGCCGTTGCCGATCAGATTGGTCGTCGTTTCGTGACCGGCGTTCAGGATGAAGATGCAGTTCTGCAGCAGTTCGACCTCGGACAACTGCTCGCCGCCCGCCTCGCCCTCGATCAGACGCGTCAGCACATCATGCTGCGGGTCGCCCGGCGCCGCGCGGCGTCGCGCGACGAGATCCTTCAGATACGCCACGAACTCCGTCACCGCGCGGTTGCCGCGCTCGTGCTGCGCCGGCGTGAGCGAAGGCTCGAGCGCGCCGAGAATCGCGAGCGACCAGTCGCGCAAGGGTTCGCGTTCGTCGTGCGGCACGTCGAGCAGGTTACCGATCACTTCGACGGGAATCGCCGCCGCGAAATCGCCGATCAGGTCGATCTCGCGGCAGTCCGCGGCACGATCGAGCAGGCCGTCGACCAGACGTACGAGCCCGCTTTCCATCGCGGCGATCGCACGCGCCGTCAGCGCACCCGCGATCAGCTTGCGCACGCGCGTGTGCAGCGGCGGATCGTTGAACACGAGACTTGTCGTGTGATGCTCGAAGAGCGGTGTTGCGCCGTATTTCGGCGCGAATTCGACTTTCTTGTCTGAACTGAATGTCTTCGGATCGCGATAGACAGCCTGCACGTCCCGATAGCGCGTGAGAAAAAGCGATCCGTCCGGCATGCGCTTGACGGGCTCGTGCGTGCGCAGCGCGTGATAGACGGGATACGGGTCCGCGTGAAACGACGCATCGAGATGCCGCAAGTCGAAATCGCGGGCGATGCCGGCATCGCGGGACGGGTTCGACGGGTTCATGAGTGTCTCCAGTTTTGTCTTCGCCGGTGATGTGGCTGGTTATCCATGAGTCAGGCGGATTGTTTTGAGCCGTCAGTATGAAGCATGCGGTCGCGCGTTTCAGACCGTGCGGGTGGCATGCGCCGAACCGTTACAATAGCCGGATTTCCCGTGCCGTCCTGACTGGCTGCCCACTTCCCGCGTCGACATGAATCTCGTCATCCAAAGCCTCACCCCGATTGCCGCCGAACACCACAAGCCGCTGCTCGCGCTGTCGCGCGGCGCGACGCTTTCCGCGATCGATCCGTGCGCCGTGCGCATCGAAAGCGCCGCCATCGGGCAGCGCCCCGACCTCGACGTCTACTGCGGCACGCACGAACTCGACTACGCATTCGTCGAACCGGCCCGTCGGCTGACGGACTTCGGCCTCGTCGCGATGGACATGGATTCGACGCTGATCACGATCGAATGTATCGACGAGATCGCGGATTTCTGCGGGCTGAAGGCTGAAGTGGCGGCCATCACGGAAGCGGCGATGCGCGGCGAGATCAAGGATTTCAACGAGAGCCTCACGCGCCGCGTCGCACTGCTGAAGGGGCTGGATGCGAGCGCGCTTGAAAAGGTCTATGAGCAGCGCCTGCAGCTGTCGCCGGGCGCCGAGACGATGCTGGCGGGCGCAAAGGCGGCGGGCATGAAGACGCTGCTGGTGTCGGGCGGCTTCACGTTCTTCACCGAAAAACTTCAGGCGCGTCTCGGCCTCGATTTCACGCGCGCGAACACGCTGGAGATCGTCGACGGCAAGCTGACGGGGCGTGTGCTCGGCGAGATCGTCAACGCCGACGTGAAGGCGCGCACGCTGCGCGAAGCGTGCGACAAGCTCGGCATCGAACCCACGCGCGCGATCGCATTGGGCGACGGCTCGAACGATCTGAAGATGATGGCGGCGGCAGGTCTGTCCGTCGCATTCCGCGCGAAGCCCGTGGTGCGCGAAGCGGCCAGCGTCGCGTTCAATCATGTCGGGCTCGACGGATTGCTGCGGCTGTTCTGAACCGTTTGCCCGACGGCACGATTTGAAAAACAAAAAGCCCGCTCGAATCCCGAGCGGGCTTTTTGTCGTGTGGCTCGATGAAGCGCTACAGGATCAACCCAGCGCGACGAGGCAACGCTCGATGTCCTTGCGCAGATCCCCTTCGTCTTCGAGACCGACGTAGAAGCGCACCAGCGTGCCGCGATGCGGCCATTGCGATTCGGTGCGCATCGACGCGACGTTGTACGGCATCGCGAGACTTTGCGCGCCGCCCCAGCTCCAGCCGAGCGAAAACAGTTCCAGCGATTCGCAGAACCTGTCGATCTGCTCCGGCGTATAACGCGCGTCGAACACGACCGAAAAGAGCCCGCCCGCGCCCGTGAAGTCGCGCTGATAGAACGCGTGCCCCGGACAGTCGGGCAGCGCCGGATGCAGCACGGCGGCGATTTCGGAACGCGTCTTCAGCCACTTCGCGAGTTCGAGTGCGCTCTTCGTGTGCTGCTCGAAACGCACTTTCATCGACGGCAGGCTGCGCAGGATCAGCGAGCAATCGTCTGACGACACGCCAATGCCCATACGCATGCGCGCGAGCTTCAGCTTCAGATGCAGTTCCTTGTCGACCGTGATGGTCGCGCCCATCAGCACGTCGCTGCCGCCCGACTGATACTTCGTGAGCGCCTGCATCGAAATGTCGACGCCGTGATCGAACGGCCGGAACGCGAGCCCCGCCGACCACGTGTTGTCGATCGCCGTGACGACGCCGCGCGCGCGGGCGACGTTCGTGATGGCCGGAATGTCCGACACTTCCATCGTCACCGAGCCGGGCGCTTCGAGCCAGATCAGCTTCGTGTTCGGCTGGATCAGATCGGCGATGCCCGCGCCGATCATCGGATCGTAATAGCGCGCGGTGATGCCGAAGTCCTTCGCGAGCCATTCCGCGTGATCGCGGTTCGGCGAGTACACGTTGTCGGGGATCAGCACGTCGTCGCCCGATTTCACGAGGCCGAAGTAGACGTTCGAAATCGACGAGAGGCCCGAAGGCTGCAACAGCGCATGATTGCCGCCTTCGAGCGCGGCGAGCCGCTGCGCAAGCGCGATCGACGTCGGCGTCGCGTGCAGGCCGTAGCGCCATTGCGCGTCGTTCTTCCAGTCGAGCGCGCGCATCGCGGCGAGGTCCGGAAAGACGACCGTCGATGCGCGCGCCACGGGCACCGAAAACGATTCCCAACCGTGCGTGATCTGATCGTCCGGTTGAACGATGCGAGTCTGCAAGCCGTGCTTCGGAGTCTTTTGAGTCATGGTCAGAGAAAGTTGGATTCGTCAGTGATACGCGTGGCGCTTGTTAGTTCTTATTCGCCGATGGTCAGATTGCTCACGCCGTTGACGGCCTGGCCGCGCGACTGGGCGGGCTGTGGTGCCGAAGCTTGTGCCGGGGATTGTGCCTGAGCAGGCGCAACCTTACCCGTCGCGACGGGCGCCTTCTGTCCCGCAGCGACCGGCCGCAACGAGAACTCCAGCGGCTCCGAGTCGTCGACGTTCATCCGCTCGCCTTCGAGCGAACCGTCGGCGGCAAATTTGCCGACCCAGTTGCCCGTGATATGCGTGCCGTCGTTCGACTCTTCGACTTCGAGCGTGTCGCCGTCGCGGTCGCCCGCGATCAGGATCACTTCGCCCGTGTCTGCGTACTGATATTCGCCGTGGACCCCGCCTGCATCGTCGCGACCGGTTTTCGCGCCGAGGCGCAGCACGATCTGCCGCTTGCCGAGCGTGCCAGCGTATTGCGGAAACTTCGCGAACTCGGGGCTGGGCTTCAGCGGCAACTGGATTGCCGGCGGTGCCGCGAGTTGCTTGACGGCATCGCTTTGCGCATGCGCCGCGCCTGGCAGCGCGAGCGTGACGGTCAATGCCGCAGCCGCGATCATCGCGGACCACGACGCCCTGTGGTTCGACCTTCTTTCCTGCATCCGTGTGTTCCTTTCAACCGGCTTGATGACGTGCGCGACGTCGAAAACCCCATTCGACCGGTTATACCGCAAGTTTGTTCGAAGACGGGACGGCGCGGCAGCCGCCGTCCCGGGCGAGCGGATCAGATCCGCTCGAAGATGGCGGCGATGCCCTGCCCGCCGCCGATGCACATCGTCACGAGCGCGTAGCGGCCGCCGATGCGCTGCAGTTCGTACAGCGCCTTCACGGTAATCAGCGCGCCCGTCGCGCCGATCGGATGGCCGAGCGAAATGCCCGAGCCGTTCGGGTTCACCTTCGCGGGATCGAGGCCGAGTTCCTTGCTGACCGCGCAGGCCTGCGCCGCGAACGCCTCGTTCGCCTCGATCACATCGAGATCGCCGACGGTCAGCCCGGCGCGTTCGAGCGCCTTCTGCGTAGCGGGCACGGGACCGATACCCATGTAGTTCGGATCGACGCCCGCATGCGCGTACGCGACCAGCCGGCCGAGCGGCTTCGCGCCGCGCTTCTCGGCGACGCTGCGCTCCATCAGCACGACCGCTGCCGCGGCGTCGTTGATGCCCGACGCGTTGCCCGCCGTCACCGTGCCGTTTTCCTTCGCGAACACGGGTTTCAGCTTCGAGAAATCGTCGGTGCTTGCGTTCAGGCGCACGTGCTCGTCCGTGTCGAACACGGTGTCGCCCTTCTTCGACGCAATCGTGATCGGGAGAATCTGTTCCTTGAAGTAGCCGGCTTCGATCGCCTTCGCCGCGCGGCGGTGCGATTCGAGTGCGAGTGCGTCCTGGGCGTCGCGCGAGATGTCATACTTTTTCGCGACGTTTTCGGCCGTCACACCCATGTGGATCGACTGAAACGGATCGTGCAGCGCGCCGAGCATCATGTCGACGATGCTCGCGTTGCCCATGCGCTGGCCGAAGCGCGCCGACGGCATGATGTACGGCGCGCGGCTCATGCTTTCCGCACCGCCGCCGATGGCGACGTCGGCATCGCCGAGCAGCACGGACTGCGCCGCCGATACGATCGCCTGCAGGCCCGAGCCGCACAGGCGGTTCACCGTCAGCGCGGGCGCGTGCTGCGCGACGCCGCCGTTGATTGCCGCGACGCGCGCGAGGTACATGTCCTTCGGTTCCGTGTGGATCACGTTGCCGAACACGACATGGCCGACTTCGTCGCCCGCCACGTTCGCACGCGACAACGCCTCGCGCACCACGCGCGCGCCGAGATCCGTCGGCGCGAAATCTTTCAGGCTGCCGCCGAAGTCGCCGATTGCCGTGCGCACGCCGCTCACTACCACCACTTCACGTTGCATCGCTTGCTCCTCTCATTGGTCTCAGTGGGATCTCTTCTGGATGGCACGCGCCGCGTGGGCGCGGTGCGCGATCTCGTCTTCGAACATACCGGAGTTGCCGGATTTGCGCGTCGAATCTGATGCGGCCAGGTGGGACGGCGCCTGCGCTCAGGCGCCGAGCAGCTTCTCGACCGACGCGCGATCGGGAATCGGCGCGACGGCGCCGAAGCCTTGTGTCGACAGCGCCGCCGCAACGTTCGCGTAGCGCGCCGCCCGGAACGGGTCGTCGCCCGCCACGATGCGCGCGATAAACGCACCGCCGAAACAGTCGCCCGCACCCGTCGCATCGACGGCATTGACCACGTGACCGGGCACGACGCGGCGCTCCTGCGCCGTCGCGATGTACGAACCTTCCTTGCCGAGCTTCAGCGCGACGACGCGCGGTCCTTGCGCCAGCAGGAAATCGACGATGTCGTCGCGCGCCGTGAGGCCCGTCAGTTCGGTGACGTCGTCCCAGCTCGGCAGACAGATGTCCGTCTGGCGGATCGCTTCGAGCATCACCGCGCGCGCCCGCGCGAGCGGCCACAGCTTGAGGCGCAGATTGGTATCGAAGCTCACCAGCACGTTGTTCGCCCGTGCGTGCGCGATCGCGGCGAGCGCGGCGTCGCAGGCGTTCACGCCGATCGCGAGACTGATGCCCGACAGATGGATGACCTTCGCGGCAGCAATGGCATCGAGCGGCAAGTCGCGCGGCGCGTAACGGCTCGCCGCCGAGCCCGCGCGCAGATAGTCGAACTGATGGCCAGCCGGCCCGTGCGAGACGAAATACACGCCCGTCGGCGCCTGATCGTCGATCCGGACGAACGACGTATCGACCTGTTCGCGCTGCCACAAATCGATCAGCAGCCGTCCGAAGTGGTCGTTGCCGACGGCCGACACGAAGCCCGCCGACGCGCCCTGCCGCGCAGCCGCTATACAGAAGTTCGAGGTGTCGCCGCCGAAGCCCTGCAGATACGTCGGCTGATTTTTCCCGGACCGGTTGAATTCGACCATCGCCTCGCCGAACGCGAGGATAGTCGGCGTGCCGGCGGCCGCGGTTGACGTCATGCTCAGACCTCGCCCCACAGATCGTGGCCGTCCGCGCCTGTGATCTTCACCGACACGAAATCGCCGACCTTGTAGCGCTTCGACGCCTTGGTGGCGGGCGCGATATACACGACGCCGTCGATCTCCGGCGCATCCGCCGCCGTGCGGCCGATGCCGCCGTCGGGATTGATTTCGTCGACGAGCACTTTCAGCGTCTTGCCCACCTTGCGCGCGATGCGCTTCGCCGACACTTCTTCCGCAACTTCCATGAAGCGCGCGCGGCGCTCCTCGCGGACTTCGTCGGGCAGCGCGCCGTCGAGTTCATTGGCGCTCGCGCCTTCGACGGGTGAATACGCAAAACAGCCGACGCGGTCGAGTTCAGCCTCGCGGATGAAGTCGAGCAGCGTTTCGAACTGCTCTTCCGTCTCGCCGGGGAAGCCCGCAATGAACGTGCTGCGGATGGTCAGGTCCGGGCAGATCTCGCGCCATGCGCGCACGCGCTCCATGACCTTTTCGGCGTTGGCCGGGCGCTTCATGCGCTTGAGCACTTCGGGATGCGCGTGCTGGAACGGCACGTCGAGATACGGCAGCACGTGACCCTTGAGCGGACCTTCCGCCATCATCGGAATCACTTCGTCGACGCTCGGATACGGATACACGTAGTGCAGACGCACCCACGCGCCGTATTGCGCAGCAAGTTCGCCGAGCGCGCCGACGAGATCCGTCATGCGCGTCTTGATCGGCTTGCCGTTCCAGAACCCCGTGCGGTACTTCACGTCGACGCCGTACGCGCTCGTGTCCTGCGAGATGACGAGCAGTTCCTTCACGCCCGACTTGAACAGGTTTTCCGCTTCGAGCATCACTTCGGCGACGCGACGCGACACGAGGTCGCCGCGCATCGACGGGATGATGCAGAACGTGCAGCGGTGGTTGCAGCCTTCGGAAATCTTCAGATACGCATAATGACGCGGCGTGAGCTTGACGCCCGCAGCCGGCACGAGGTCGACGAACGGATCGTGCGGCTTCGGCAGATGGCTGTGTACAGCCTGCATCACTTCGCCGACCGCGTGCGGCCCCGTCACGGCGAGCACTTTCGGATGCACTTCCTCGATCAGGTTCGAGCCGCTTGCGCTCTGCTTCGCGCCGAGACAGCCGGTGACGATCACCTTGCCGTTTTCGTTCAGCGCTTCGCCGATGGCGTCGAGACTTTCCTGCACGGCTTCGTCGATGAAGCCGCAGGTGTTAACGACGACGAGATCCGCGCCGTCATACGTGCCGGAGATTTCGTAACCCTCGGCGCGCAGTTGCGTGATGATCTGTTCGGAATCGACGAGGGCTTTCGGGCATCCGAGTGAGACGAATCCGACCTTCGGAATCGAAGCGGTCGGCGCGGCGGGGGTCGAAGTCTGCGACATAGAGAATGGTCCGGCGAGAAGCGATGAGTGACGCGATACGTGGGGGCCTGGGCGTGCAGCCCGAACGCCGGAATCTCGGCAAACGTGGGCGCACCGTGCGACGGCGCAAGGGCCGCCGAAATGGGGCCATGTGGATCTTGTGGGAAATCGGCGCGGCCCGCGCAAGCAACCTCATATTATACCGTGGCGACGGGCGCCAAGGCGCGCGGGCCACGAGGGCGGCGCTGCGCCGGCGTCGCCATGGATTGCCGCGCAGGACACGAACCCACGCCCCGCGGCGAACAGCGAAACAGGGACAGCGCGCGGCCTGCCCGGCTTGCTACCGGGCAGACTCACATCGAAAGACGATGGACGGGAAAGCCGTCCTACTTCTTCTCCGGCTCCGGATTGCCTTGCGGCGCAGGCTGCGTGAACGGGAACGAGCTGAACATCGTTTTCGCCTGATTCTGCATCTGCTCCTGCATCTGCACGAACATGTTCTTCGACTGCTCGATATAGCTCGTCATCATCCCCTGCATCATCGGGGCCTGCATGTTCATGAATTGCGACCAGACTTCCGGATTCATCGTCTTGCCTTCGTACAGGCCCTTCGACTGATCCGCGAGCTTGTTCTGGATGTCGATGAACGCCTGGATGTTCTTTTCCAGGTACGTGCCCATCATGCCCTGCATCGCGTGTCCGTAGAAACGGATGATCTGCGACAGCATCAGCGACGAGAACATCGGCAAGCCACCGCTCTCCTCTTCGAGAATGATCTGCAACAGGATGCTGCGCGTCAGGTCTTCGTTGCTCTTGGCATCGATGACCTTGAAATCCTCCTGATCCAGCACGAGCTGCTTCACATCGGTCAACGTGATGTAAGTGCTGGTCTCTGTATCGTACAGTCGACGGTTCGGATATTTCTTAATGAGTCGTTCGGCTGTTTTCTTTGTAGTAGTGGTCATGTAACGCCTTTGAGCGCGAATGAAGCGCAGAAACGGCGTCCTGTCGCACGCACAGCTTGACGCTGCGCGTACAAGACGCCGCCAGAAACATCTGAACCATGTAACGTCCTGCTCTGTTCTTGCTGCGACAAAGCAGGACGCTCACGGATCAGCCCATATGCAGGCCGCCGTTCAGCGAGAAGTCGGCCCCCGTCGAGAAGCCCGACTCGTCCGACGCCAGCCATGCAACGATCGACCCGATTTCATCCGGCGTGCCGAGGCGGCGCACCGGAATCGTCGCGACGATCTTCTCCAGCACGTCGGCGCGGATCGATTTCACCATGTCCGTGCCGATGTAGCCCGGCGAAACGGTGTTGACCGTCACGCCCTTGGTGGCCACTTCCTGCGCGAGCGCCATCGTGAAACCGTGAATCCCCGCCTTCGCGGTCGAGTAGTTCGTTTGACCGAACTGGCCTTTCTGGCCATTGACCGACGAAATGTTGATCACGCGGCCCCAGCCACGCTCGACCATGCCGTCGATCACCTGCTTCGTGACGTTGAAGAGGCTGGTCAGGTTCGTGTCGATCACGGCCGTCCAGTCTTCATGCGTCATCTTGCGGAACACGACGTCGCGCGTGATGCCCGCATTGTTTACCAGCACGTCGACTTCGCCGACTTCGGCCTTGACCTTGTCGAATGCCGTCTTGGTCGACTCCCAGTCGCCGACGTTGCCCTCGGAAGCAACGAAGTCGAAACCGAGCGCCTTCTGATCTTCGAGCCACTTCACGCGGCGCGGCGAGTTGGGACCGCAGCCCGCGACCACCTTAAAGCCATCCTTAAGCAGACGCTGGCAAATGCTCGTGCCGATGCCACCCATGCCGCCCGTTACGTACGCAATTCGTTGTGACATAAAACACACTCCATTATCGTTTTACGAGACGCCAGCCGCCTCGTGCTTCGCCTTCCAATGTCCGGTGCGCCCGCTCACGCCATGTGCACCGGACCGCGCCACGCCGCCGGCCGCCTTGAAGCGGACTCCGGCGCGTGGCGGCCTCCTCGTGAAACGTCAGCTCACGTCCGCTTACGGACGCTCGACTGCGAGCGCCACGCCCATGCCGCCGCCGATGCACAGCGACGCCAGGCCCTTCTTCGCATCGCGCTTCTGCATTTCGTGCAGCAGCGTGACGAGAATCCGGCAACCGGATGCGCCGATCGGGTGACCGATCGCAATCGCACCGCCGTTCACGTTGATCTTCGACGTGTCCCAGCCCATCTGCTTGTGCACGGCCAGCGCCTGAGCCGCGAACGCCTCGTTGATTTCCATCAGGTCGAGGTCGTTTACGCTCCAGCCCGCGCGCTCCAGACAGCGGCGCGACGCCGGCACGGGGCCCATGCCCATCACCTTCGGATCGACGCCCGCGTTTGCGTACGCCTTGATGCGCGCGAGCGGCGTGAGACCCAGCGCCTCGGCCTTCTTCGCCGACATCACGACGACGGCCGCGGCGCCGTCGTTGAGGCCCGACGCGTTCGCCGCCGTCACCGAGCCTTCCTTCGAGAACGCCGGCTTCAGGCCCGCGAGCGATTCGGCCGTGACGCCATGACGAACGAATTCGTCCGTCGCGAACGACAGCGGATCGCCCTTCCTCTGCGGAATCTGGATCGGCACGATTTCATCATTGAAACGGCCGGCCTTCTGTGCGGCTTCCGCCTTATTTTGCGAAAGCGCCGCAAACGCGTCCTGATCTTCGCGCGTGATGCCGTATTCCTTCGCGACGTTCTCGGCCGTCACGCCCATGTGGTACTGGTTGTACACGTCCCACAGGCCGTCGACGATCATCGTGTCGATCAGCTTCGCGTCGCCCATGCGGAAACCGTCGCGCGAACCCGGCAGCACGTGCGGCGCCGCGCTCATGTTTTCCTGGCCGCCCGCGACGACGATGTCCGCGTCGCCGGCGATGATCGCGTTGGCGGCCAGCATCACGGCCTTCAGGCCCGAGCCGCACACCTTGTTGATCGTCATGCCGGGCACGGCCATCGGCAGGCCGGCCTTGATCAGCGACTGGCGCGCCGGGTTCTGGCCCGAGCCCGCGGCCAGCACCTGGCCCATGATGACTTCGCTCACCTGCTCGGGCTTCACGCCCGAGCGCTCCAGCACGGCGCGGATCACCGTGGCGCCCAGTTCCGGCGCCGCAATCTTCGCCAGCGACCCACCGAATTTGCCGACAGCCGTGCGGGCTGCCGATACGATCACTACGTCAGTCATTTGAGTTTCCTCCGGGGCTGCGGCGACATGCTCCACAGTAGCCCGTCAAGTTGTTAATCCGGTCAAGTCAGCGTTACTGCAATACAGCGTCTGTCTCACTCCACCTGTCGTCACTCGTTGTTTGTATGGCGGCCGTCGCTCATAGCGCTTCAGCGGCGACAGCTCGCGATTGCTTCGGCAACCGAACGATTATTCGCGCTCCTGCACGTAGCGGCCGGGCGCGGGCTCGATCACGGGGAACTCGGCGGAACCGGCTTTCGCCGCCGGCTTCACCTTCTTGCCGCCGTACTGCTCGAGCCAGCTCGTCCACTCGGGCCACCAGCTGCCGGGCGTTTCCGTCGCGTTGTCGAACCAGTCGGCAGGCGCCTCGGGCAGCGACTTGTCGTCGCCCGCGACCGACCAGTAGCAGCGCTTGTTCTTCGACGGCGGATTGATCACGCCGGCGATATGGCCGGACGCGCCGAGCACGAACTTGCGCGGCCCGGACAGCAGCGGCACCGATGCATACGCCGTTTCCCACGGCACGATGTGGTCTTCGCGCGAACCGTAGATGAACGTCGGCACGTCGATGCGCGACAGGTCCACCTTCTCGCCGCACGTGGTCAGCGCGCCTGGTTCGCGCAGCTTGTTGTCGAGGTACGTGTTGCGCAGATACCAGACGTACATCGGACCAGGCAGGCTCGTCGAATCGCTGTTCCAGTACAGCAGGTCGAACGGCATCGGCGTACGGCCCTTCAGATAGTTGTCGACGACGTAGTTCCACACGAGGTCGTTCGGGCGCAGGAACGAGAACGTGTTCGCGAACTCGAGGCCGCGCATCAGTCCCGGCGGCGTGCCGTTCTTGCCGCCGATGGTCTGTTCGCGCATCTGCACATGCGCTTCGTCGACGAAGATGTCGAGCACGCCCGTGTCGGCGAAGTCGAGCATCGCGGTCAGCAGCGTCATCGACGCAGCGGGATGCTCGCCGCGCGCCGCGGCCACGGACAGCGCCGTCGCCAGCATCGTGCCGCCGATACAGAAGCCCAGCGTATTGATCTGCTCGCGTCCGCTGATCTGGCGCGTGGTGTCGATGGCCTTCAGCACGCCGTCGGCGATGTAGTCGTCCCACGTCTTGTGAGCGATCGACTGATCCGCGTTGCGCCACGAAATCAGATACACCTGATGGCCCGAGTCGAGCGCATGCGCGACCAGCGAGTTCTCGGGCTGCAGATCGAGGATGTAGTACTTGTTGATGCAAGGCGGCACGATCAGCAGCGGCCGCTCATGAACCGTCGCCGTGCGCGGCGTGTACTGGATCAGCTGCATCAGCTCGTTCTCGAACACGACGGAGCCTTCCGTCATCGCGAGATTCTTGCCGACGCCGAAGCGCGACTCGTCCGTCTGCGAAATCTTGCCGCGCTGCATGTCGTTCAACAGGTTCATCACGCCCTGCCGCAGGCTTTCGCCGTTGCTTTCGAGCAGCGTCTTCTGCGCTTCCGGATTCAGCGCGAAGAAGTTGCTCGGCGATGCGGCCGCCGTCCATTGCTGCACGGCGAAGCGGATGCGCTCGCGTGTCTTCTGGTCGGTTTCGATCGCGTCGACCAGTTCCTGCAGATAACGCGCGTTCAGCAGATACCACGCCGCCGTGTGCGTATAGATGGGCGTCGTCTTCCATGCGTCGGAGCTGAAGCGACGGTCCTTGAGTTCGATACCCGATGCCGTGGCCTGCGCTGCCTGCTGCAGCAACTGCATGGCCTCGCGCGAATAGTCGGACTGCAACTGCTGCAGACGATTTGGCGGAATCGATGCGCTCGGCACCTTCAGCCCCGCGATCTGCTGCGTGAACTGTTGGGCGAACTGCGGACCGAACGCCTGGCCGAACAGCGCGTTGAACGGCTGGCCCGCGGCCTGACCGTCCGGTTGAGCTTGCGCCTGCGCAAACTGTCTGGCGATTTGTTCGAGGAAAGGATTCGAAAACGGCCCCGAGCCCGCCTGCGCCGCCGCCGCTTTCGCGAAGTCGGGCATGGAAGGAACAGTAAAAGGATTGCCGTTTGCTGCCGCTTGCGCACCCAGCGAACGCCATGCGTTCATCCAGGCATCGAACCATTGTTGCACCCCTGCCGCATTCGCTTGCTGCGTGCGGTCCGACGAGGTGTCCGAGCGAGAAGAAGTCGAGGAAGTGTGAGATGCAGCCATGCCTGCTTTTGACCGAAATGTCCTCGCGGACGGGTTGAGAGGCAGGTACTTGCGCGGGAGCAGCGACTGCATCGCGACCGCGTTACGTCCTTGCCCAGTGGAGAACATTCTTGCGCCCCATCGCAAGGCATGTCAATGCTTGCTCCCGATTTTGCCGCAGTGCGATATTTTTTTCATTATCGTTTTCCCGATGTATTTCAACACTATGCGGATTCGGCAGAACGATCGTGCTGTGCAATGCAAAACGAGCCCGTCGGGACGGGCTCGTCTGACATGTCAGTGATACGCGGGAGGCTTATGCACTGCGCAACCGCATAGGTCTTCTCAGATTCGCGCAGTGCAGCAAAAGATCGCATGCGAGATAGATTCGCGGCGTCGGGTGTGCACCAAAATAGTCTTTGCGCAGCAGGACTTAGGCGGTCCGCGATGGGACCGCTACTGGTCCTCGAGCCAGATCAAAGCGGCCATTCGGCCCGTCTCGCGATCGCGTCGATACGAGTAGAAACGCTCGCGTTCGCTGACCGTGCAGTGATGGCCGCCGACCACCTGCGTGATGCCGATCCGGGCAAGACGAAAACGGGCGAGCCGCGGCAGATCGGCGAGGTATTTGCCGTCATTTACGGGATGCGCAACGAACGCGCTCGCCACCTCATCGCGTTGTGCGACGCTGACAGTCTTCATGAAGGCGTCACGCACGTCTGGTCCGACCTCGAAAGTCTGCGGGCCGATGCAGGGGCCGAGATACGCATGCAGCGCTGACATGTCAGTGCCCGCGAGCGACGCAACCCGCTCCGCCGTATTCTCGACGACACCCGAGGCGAGACCGCGCCACCCCGCATGCGCTGCGCCCACGGCACGGCCTCGCGGATCGCAGAGCAACACGGGCATGCAGTCGGCGATCATCACGACGCATACCGCGCCCGTCCGGTCGGTCACGCTCGCATCGGCTTCTGCGACTGGTTCGCCGCGTTTCGCGGCGGCCAGCACGTCGCCGGCATTCACGACGGTCGCGCCATGCACCTGCGATAGCCATGCCGCTTCGTCGCGTCCCGTCAGCTTCATCAGACGCGCGCGGTTTGCTTCGACATGCCCGAGATCGTCGCCCGACTTTCTGCCGAGATTCAGCCCGCCCGCGCCGTCAACGCCGTCGCGCCACGTGCCGAACGGCGGCAGGCTCACGCCGCCGTTACGCGTGGTGACGAGCGCCCGCACGCGCGGCGACACGGACCACTCGGGGCACAGCACGTCGTCGTGGGTCAACTCAGGTTGCGTCATGCGCGATCGTCCTTGTCGTCTTCGTTCGGGCCGGCGTCGTCGTCGAGATCGTCTTCATCGTCGTAGTCGCCTTCGATGACGACGACGCCGTCGTACGCGTCGTCGTAGTCGTCGTAGTCGTCGTAGTCTTCTTCGTACTCGTCTTCACGCTGCCGGCCAAGGCCCAATGCTTCGGACAATGCAGCGATGTCGTCGGGCACGTCCGCGCGCCATTGCATCGTGCGGCCCGTCTTCGGATGAACCAGCGCGAGCCGCCACGCATGCAGCGCCTGCCGCGCGAAGCCGCCCGGCAGCGGCGCGACGGAACGCTTGCCGCGCGCGCGCCCATAGACGGGATCGCCGAGCAGCGGATGGCCGATGTGCGCGCAATGCACGCGGATCTGATGGGTGCGGCCCGTTTCCAGATCGCAGTGAATCGCGGACACGGGCTGCCGCTCCCACACGGCCGAATCGATGCGCCGGAAGTGCGTGCGCGCGGGCTTGCCCGACGCGCCCGTGACCACGGCCATGCGCGTGCGTTCGCGCGGATCGCGGCCAATGGGCGCATCGATCGTTCCGTCTTCCGGCATGCCGCCCCACACGAGCGCAAGATAACGGCGCTTCACGGTGCGCGCCTGCAGCTGGCGCACGAGATCGGTTTGCGCCTCGAGCGTGCGCGCCACCACCATCAGCCCCGACGTCTCCTTGTCCAGCCGATGCACGATGCCCGCGCGCGGCAAGCCCGCGGCCGCGTCGCCATAGCGATGCAGCAGGCCGTTGAGCACCGTGCCGCTCCAGTTCCCCGCAGCGGGATGCACGACGAGGCCGGCCGGCTTGTTGATCACGACGAGCGTGTCGTCTTCGTAAACGATATCGAGCGGCACGGGTTCTGGCGTGAACGCGAGCTGTTCGGGCAGCAGATCGGGCACGAGTTCGATCGACGCGCCAAGCGGCACCGGCTGCCGGATCTTCGCGGGCTGGCCGTCGACGCGCACGCGTTGCGCCTCGATCCAGCTTTGCAGACGGCTGCGTGAAAACTCCGGAAAGACTTTGGCGAGCACCTTGTCGAGCCGCTCGCCAGCCAGCCCGGACGGCACGGTGACGACGCGCGGCGCTTCGTTTGCGCGCCGCGTCCCGCCTTGTGCGGCAGCCGATGCGGGCGTGCCGGCCAGGGTCTCGCCGACGAGATCGTCGTCGAGTGCGCCGGCGCCCGGCGCGGCGGCGGGATCGCCTGCGGATGCGTCGGCGGGGTCGGCGCTTGGGCTATAATCTTTGTTGCTCTTCCGCGCGCCCTGGTCAGGCTGCTGAGCAGAATCCCGAGCGGGACGCGGAGTATTGGAACGGGTCATCGAGACTGGGTCACCTGGACGTAAAAGCTAGACTGGAAAATGCGAGCCTTGAACATCATTACTCAAACTGTTCGAAAGACGGTGGCCCACAAGCTGGCCAGGAAAGCGGCCCGCTATGGCGCCTGCGTGGTGGCCGTGACGCTGGTGGCGGCCTGTCATGGCCTGCCGGAAAAGACGGACGAAACGGCCACGTGGACCAACAATAAATTATATACGGAGGCGCAAGACGCCTTGAGCGGCGGGGACTTCGGCAAGTGCGCGAAATACTTCGAAGCGCTCGAAGGCCGCGACCCGTTCGGCCATTTCGCGCAGCAGGCGCAGATCAACGTCGCGTACTGCAACTGGAAGGACAGCGAAACGGACGCCGCCGACCAGGCCGTCAACCGCTTTATCCAGCTGCATCCGGATCACCCGGACATCCCTTACGCGTACTACCTGAAGGGCATGATCCACTTCAACGACGACCTCGGTCTGTTCGGCCGCTTCTCCGGCCAGGACATGAGCGAGCGCGACCCGAAGTCGCTGCGCGAGTCGTATGACGCGTTCAAGGTCGTCGTCGACAAGTATCCGCAGAGCAAGTACGCGCCGGATGCCGCACAGCGCATGCGCTACATCGTGAATGCGCTGGCCTCGCACGAAGTGCACGCGGCCGACTACTACTATC
Organism: Paraburkholderia azotifigens; assembly: GCF_007995085.1. GTDB lineage: Bacteria > Pseudomonadota > Gammaproteobacteria > Burkholderiales > Burkholderiaceae > Paraburkholderia > Paraburkholderia azotifigens. The sequence goes on along the minus strand of NZ_VOQS01000001.1, from coordinate 636,599 downwards.
GCCGCGGCGCCTATGTGGCCGCCATCAACCGCGCGCAGCTCGCGATCAAGGAATACAAGAACGCGCCCGCGATCGAAGACGCGCTGCACATCATGATGCTGTCGTATCAGAAGCTGGACCAGCCGCAACTCGCCGAAGACACGAAGCGCGTGCTCGCCGGCACCTTCCCGGACAGCCCGTACATCACGGGTCATTCGCGCCCCGGCAAGGAAAAGTCGTGGTGGCAGTTCTGATCGACTGATCGCCTTTCAAGCAAAAACGCCACGGTTCATACCGTGGCGTTTTTGTTTTGGGCGTCCGCCTGGCTTCGAGCGGACGCTTGCAGAACAAGCCTCGCCTAGTCCCGCTCGAACAGCGCGATCGATTCGACGTGCGACGTATGCGGGAACATGTTCACCACACCTGCGCCCTTCAACCGATAGCCCGCCTCGTGCACCAGCAGGCCCGCATCACGCGCGAGCGTCGCCGGGTTGCACGACACGTAGACGATGCGCTTCGGCAACGGCCCTCCGCCGCTCTGCGCGATGTCCGCGAGCGCCTTCGATACGGCAAGCGCGCCTTCGCGCGGCGGATCGATCAGATACTTGTCGAATTGGCCGAGCGCGCGGATGTCGTCGGCGGTGACTTCGAACAGGTTGCGGCACGCGAACGACGTATGGCTGTCGACGCCGTTTTCCTTCGCGTTGTCGAGCGCGCGCGAGGTCAGCACTTCGCTGCCTTCGATACCGACCACTTCGCGCGAAATCCGCGCGAGCGGCAGCGTGAAGTTGCCGATGCCGCAGAACAGATCGAGCACGCGATCGGTCTTTGCTGGCGCGAGCAGACGCAGCGCCCGGCTGACCAGCACGCGGTTGATCTGGTGATTGACCTGCGTGAAGTCCGTCGGACGGAATGGCATGCGGATGCCGTACTCGGGCAGCGTGTAATCGAGCTGACGGTCGAGCGGATAGAACGGATAGACGGTATCCGGTCCTTTCGGCTGAAGCCAGAACTGGACGTTGTGCTGATCGGCGAAATCGCGCAGCAGCTGTTCGTCGGCGGCGTTGATCGGTTCGAGGATGCGCAGCACGAGCGCCGTCACGGACGACCCCACAGCCAGCTCGATCTGCGGCATGCGATCGCGAATGGACAGCGCTTCCACCAGGTGGCGCAGCGGCACCAGCATGTCGGACACGTGGGGCGGCAGCACTTCGCAGCTCGTCATGTCGGCGACGTAGCTGCTCTTGCGCTCGTGAAAACCGACCAGTACGCCGCCCTTCTTCGCGACGTGACGCACCGTCAGGCGCGCGCGATAGCGATAGCCCCAAGTCGGACCGTGGATCGGCCTGAACACGGTTTCGGGGCGCAGCTTCGCCAGGTGCAGCAGATTGTCTTCGAGCACGCGGCCCTTGACGGCGATCTGCGCGCGCTCGTCGAGATGCTGCATCGAACAACCGCCGCAGGTGCCAAAAAACTTGCACTGCGGGCGGGTACGGATCACGCTCTCTTTAAGAATATCGACGACCTGCGCCTGTTCGAAGCTCGGCTTCTTGCGATAGCTCGAATAGGTGACACGTTCGCCGGGCAGCGCGCCTTCGACGAAGATGACCTTGCCGGGCGAGCCGTCTTCCAAGACGGTGCGGCCGACGCCGCGCGCTTCCATGTCGAGCGAGTCGATTTCGAGTTCGGGCGCCTTGAACGGGCCGGCGGCAGCGTCTTCGCGCGGCTGCTTGCCCTTTCTGGACGAGCGCGTTCTACCAATGTGGGGGACAGTTTCGGACACCTGCGACTTCCTGAAAGACTCTGTAAAAGTGGAACCAAACACGAGATTGTAGACGAACGACACACACCGACGGAGATTTGACGATGCGACTGATCAGCTGGAATGTCCAGTGGGGACGCAGTGCGCACGGGGACGTGAACCTCTCGCGCACGATCGACGAAGCACGACGGCTCGCCGATTTCGACGTGCTGTGCATGCAGGAAGTCACGCGCGGCTTTTCGGTGCTGGCGGGTCATCCCGGCGACGACCAGTTCGCCGAGCTGGCCGATCTGCTGCCCGGCTACACGGTGTTGGGCGCGATCGGCGCGGATCTGGCGCCGCTCAAGCTCGATGCGCCGGCCGCGCCGCGCCGGCAGTTCGGCAATGCGCTGGCGACCCGCTTGCCCGTTGAGCGCGTGATCCGGCATTCGCTGCCATGGCCCGCCGATCCGGACGCGCCGTCGATGCAGCGTGTCGCGCTGGAGGCCGTGCTGAGGGCGCCTGGCGGATCGGTGCGGGTGATCGTCACGCATCTCGAGTTTTATTCGCTGAAGCAGCGGCTTGCGCAGGTCGAGCGGCTACGCGAGATGCAGCAGGAGGCTGCTGCGCATGCCGCGAACCCGGCGCCCGCCGAGAATGCCATCGGGCCTTTTGCCGATACGGCGCGGCCTGTCAGTGCGATCGTGTGTGGAGATTTCAATAGTGCTTTTGACAGTGAGGCCTACCGGCGGATGCTGGACCCGCTAGACGGCAGCCCCTCTTTCATCGATGCGTGGACGGCGTTGCATCCTGGGCAGACGCCGCCCATGACGGCTGGCGTCTATGACAAGGCGCAGTGGTCCGATGGGCCGTTGACGTGTGATTTTTTGTTCGTCACCGAGGATTTGCAGCCACGGTTGCGGAGTTGTGAGATCGATGGCGGGACGCGGGCTTCGGATCATCAGCCCATCGTAGTTGAGATGGGTTGATTGTTTGTCTGCGACGTAGTCGCGATTTTTTTGCTTTTTTGCTTTTTTTGCTTTTTGCTTTTTTTGCTGGCATCCGCGAGTTCATATCGGTGCTGCAAGCGTTGCCCCTGTGCGGGGCGGCACTTACTTTCTTTGCCGCCGCAAAGAAAGTAAGCAAAGAAAGCGGGCTAACACCGCCAGCTCTAGTCATTGCCTGCGGGACCCCAACGGGTCCCGCACTCCAGACGGCATCGCACTGTCTCACGCGCGTTGCCACCGTGCTAGCTCACGCCTCACCCGCTTCACACGGTCGCGTCACGAATTGCGTTACCAGGAAGTTCACGGCCGCCCAGGTGGCAAACGGTGTGTAGGCCGTCTCGCCGGAAGTGCACCACTCCGGACTGAAAAGTGGGATCGGTGTCGTAGGAGCGCCAACGCGTAAGGCGCGACAACCTGCACACCGTTTGCCACCTGGGCTGCAAAGACGGTTCGCTGCCGCTGGCTGCGCTACGGGTGACTGGAGAGGGTCATGCGCCGGTCAAAGGCGCTGGCAACGGGCGTGGATTGGCCGTTGCCGCGTGGAGTGCGGGACCCGTTGGGGGCCCGCAGGCAACGACTAGAACTGGCGGTGTGAGCGGCTTTCTTTTGCCTACTTTTCTTTGCCGCGGCAAAGAAAAGTAGGTGCCGCCCCGCACAGGGGCAACGCATGCAGCGTCGATACGAAAACGCGGATGCAAGCCACGAAACCGCGACCGCCAGCGACAGCAAAAAAACAAAATCAATTATCGAACGCAGAGAGATACTCACCCCAGTGAGGCGCCGCCTCCTGCGCCAAGGAGTTCTTCACCAACGCAATCTCATCGGCATACTCCTCAGGCGAGAAACCCCCACGCATCAACTGAAACCTGCAATACAGCAGGTACGTATTGACGACATCCGTCTCACAGTAATTGCGAATCTCGTCGATCCGCCCCGCCTGAAACGCGTGCCACACCTGGCCGCCATCCATCCCGAGCTTGCCCGGAAAACCACACAGCTTGGCAAGCGCATCGAGCGGCGCATTCGCGCGCGCCTGATACATCGCCAGCACATCCATCAAGTCCGTGTGCCGCGAGTGATAGCGGCTGATGTAGTTGTTCCACTTGAAATCGCGATCGTCTTCGCCGAGATCCCAGTAGCGGTTCGCGCGGATGCCATTGACCAGCGCACGGTAATGCAGCACGGGTAGATCGAAGCCTCCCCCGTTCCATGACACGAGCTGCGGCGTGTACTTCTCGATGGTCCGGTAAAACGACTGCACGAGCGCCGCCTCGCCGTCCGACGGCGAGCCGAGCGAACGCACACGAAAGCCGTTGTTGTCGCGAAACACGCAGGAAATCGCCGCGACGCGCTGCAAGTGATGCGGCAGAAAATCGCTGCCCGTCTTTTCGCGCCGCGCCGCGAATGCGTGCTCGGCCACTTCTTCGTCGGACATCGTTGCGGGAAGACTTTCAAGCCGGCGAATGCCGGCGACATCGGGAATCGTCTCGATGTCGAAAACCAGAATGGGTGTCATCAGTTTCTAGAGAACGGCGTCCTTGCGCACGCCATTGGAAGCAAAGAAGCGCTTCAGACGCACCAGCGCCTCTTGCTGGATCTGGCGCACACGCTCGCGCGTGAGGCCCATTTCGTCGGCAAGTTCTTCGAGCGTGGCCGGTTCGATGTGATTCAGCCCGAAGCGGCGCTCGATCACATGCCGGTGCTTGTCCGACAGCCGCGCAAGCCACGCACGCGTCAGCGTCTCGAGTTCGCGATGCTGCACCTCGGCATCAGGCGACTGGCTCTGGTCGTCCGACAAAAGATCGAGCAAGCTGCTGGCAGGGTCGAGATCGAGCGGCGCGTCGAGCGACGCCGTGTGCTCGTTCAGCGCGAGGATATCGGTGACTTCGTCGGTGGTCTTGCCCGTCAGATACGCGATATCGTCGATACTCGCGTCGCGGCGCTCGGCCGCTTCGCCCGAATTCATCGAGTTCTTTTCGAGGTGGCGCTTCGCGCGCAGCACCTGGTTCAACTCGCGAATCACGTGCACAGGCAAACGCACCGTGCGTGCCTGGTTCATGATCGCGCGCTCGATACTCTGGCGGATCCACCACGTCGCGTACGTCGAGAAGCGAAAGCCGCGCGTCGGATCGAACTTCTCGATGGCATGCATCAGGCCGAGGTTGCCCTCTTCGATCAGATCGAGCAGCGGCACGCCGCGATTCAGATAGCCCTTCGCGATGCTGACCACGAGCCGGAGATTGCGCTCGATCATCACCTGACGGGCTTCGAATTCGCCTGCCTTGGCAAGACGCGAATAACGCTGCTCTTCCTCGACGGTGAGCAGCGGCTTCACGCTGATCCGGTTCAGATAGTGCTGGATCGTGTCGGCCGTGAGTTCGGCCTGCAGCAGCGCGCGAAAGTCGTCGGCGTCGGGCGGGGAATCGTTTGCGCCTTCGCGCGACTCGGATTCCTCTTCGCTACCCGACGCCCGTTCGTCGACGTCGTTGCCGTTGTCGAGATCGTCGACATTGTCGTCGTCGGCGTCGGAAGCGCCGGCGTCGTCCACCGAAACAGGCGTGGCACGGCTGAGGGACTCAGTCTCTGCTTGCGATGGGCGGCGCTTCGATTTCGGCATGGTCGTATCGCTTGGCTTATTGCGGCGGCAAATACTTCATTGGGTCGACAGGCTTACCCTGCCTGCGAACTTCGAAATGCAACATCACGCGGTCCGAATCACTGTTGCCCATTTCGGCGATCTTCTGCCCTTTGGTCACCGCGTCACCCTCTTTTACCATCAAAGCACGATTATGTGCATACGCTGTGAGATACGTTGCGTCATGTTTGATGATAATGAGATTGCCGTAACCGCGCAGCCCATTTCCTGCATAAACCACGCGACCATCAGCGGAAGCCTTTACCGCTTCGCCTGCCGACCCGCCGATGTTCACGCCTTTGTTCTTCGAATCATCAAAGCCGTTTAGCAGCGGACCGCGCACGGGCCATGCAAACGTCACGTTGCCATTCGCTGCCGTCGTGTCGCTGGCAGCGGGCGGCGTCACTGCGGGCGCAGCCGACGCGCCCGGTGCCGCACCGTAAATGGGCGGCTGGTTGGCCGCGCCCGCCGACGGTGCCGACGATGCACCCGGTGCGCCGTTGAGCGGCGCGCCCTGCACTGCGCCACCGCCGATCGGCGACGTCGCGACGCCCGGCACCAGCGGCGCACCGTTCGCGCCCGGCGGCGCCACGCGCAGCAACTGGTCGACTTCGATCTGGTTCGGGTTCGTCAGGTTGTTCCACGCGGCGATGTCGCGATAGTTTTGACCGTTTTCGAGCGCGATCCTATACAACGTATCGCCCGGCTTCACTCGGTAGTAGCCCGGAGGCGGCGGGCCGAGCGGCACGGGCGCCTGCGCGGCGGGCGCTGCGCCTGCCTGCGTGACGGTGCCGAGGTTGCCGGAGCGATCGACCACTGGCGCCTGATCGAGCCGCGTCGCACATGCGGCCAGGACGGACAGCATGGCCACGCAAACGCTGCGCTGAGCGACGGACAACGGGACATTCAGGCTGGTTCTTTGCATCGCGCGAAACATACTCATCGGGTTCAAATCACTCCGGATTTTAAGGGGACAAAGAAAACGCGATCAAGCCGCGATTCGCGCCACTGCGCGGGCCCCGTGCGCTCGACGAGCGTGAGCACCTGCGACTGTCCGTCCTGCGATCCGACGGGCGCCACGAGCCGCGCGCCGATGGCGAGCTGTTCGAGCAGCGCCTGCGGCACATCGAGTCCGGCCGCCGCGATCACGATGGCATCGAACGGCGCAGCCGCGGGCAAACCGATACGTCCGTCGCCGTAGTGCAGACGGATGTTCGGAATGCGCAGCGGGCGCAGGTTCGTCTTGGCGCGTTCGTAAAGCGGTTTGATGCGTTCAATCGAATACACGTCGCGCGCGACCTGGCTCAGCACTGCGGCCTGATAGCCGCAGCCCGTGCCGATTTCGAGCACGTTGTTGAGCGTGCGGCCCTGCGCCGCCAGCTCGATCATCCGCGCGACCACGGAAGGCTTCGAGATGGTCTGGTGATGGCCGATGGGCAGCGCGGCGTCCTCATACGCCTGGGTCGCGAGGCCGGGATCCACGAACATGTGGCGCGGCACCATCGCCATTGCATCCAGTACGCGAGGGTCTGTGACGCCATTTGCCCGCAGCCTTTCGACCATCCGCTCGCGCACGCGTTCGGATGTCAGCGTGTGCGCGCTCGTCAACGCGACGTTCGGCGCACCCGTGCGTTCGAACGACGCCGTCACGGGACGCGGCAACTGGTTGCGCGCGCCGTCGTTGCGGATCGTGGTCGCACTTTTCGTATTGACGATTCCGGACGCGGTTTTTGTAACGGGCTTGACGACGGCAGGCGTCCGCGTGGACGAGCCCGTCACTTTCGCGTTCGAATTGAGGGCGCGGCCCGCCTGCGCATTTGCGTTCGGCGCGGCCGGCTTAGGCGCGGCCGGCTTGGGCGCGACCGGCTTGGGCACGGCCAGCCTGGACACAGCCGGCTTGGCCGTTTTCGCGCCGCGCGCATCGCCTGCGCGCGCGTCGGCCCGGCGCGGCTCGCGCACCAGGTCTTCGAGTCCAAGCGGAAAGCGCTTTGCGCGCTCGCCGGTCATGAAGTCCCGCTCCCGGCGCGCACCCAGTCGCACGCCGTGGGCAGCATCGCCGTATCGGTCAGATCGAGCTGCAGCGGCGTGATCGACACGAAGCCGTTCGCCGCTGCATGGAAGTCGGTGCCTTCGCTGGCATCGCGCGCACTGCCCGACGGCCCGATCCAGTAGATCGGTTCGCCGCGCGGATTGGTCTGCCGGATCACCGGCTGCGACGGATGCCGCTTGCCGAGGCGCGTGATGCGCCATTCGCGCAGCTGCTCGTAAGGCAGGTTCGGAATGTTGACGTTCAGCAACGGGTGGCCGGGCAACGGACTTTCGAGATAATGCGCGACGATTTCCGCCGCGACCCGCGTCGCGTCTTCCAGGTGCACCCAGTCCTTGTCGACCAGCGAAAAGGCGATAGCGGGTACGCCGAACATGATGCCTTCCGTAGCCGCCGCGACGGTGCCCGAGTACAGCGTGTCCTCGCCCATGTTCTGGCCGTTGTTGATACCCGACACGACGAGATCGGGCGTATGGTCGAGCATGCCCGTCAACGCGATATGGACGGAGTCGGTCGGCGTGCCGTTCACGTAGTAGAAGCCATTGGCCGAGCGCAGCACCGACAGCGGACGCGACAGCGTCAGCGAATTCGATGCGCCGCTGCAATTCTGTTCGGGGGCCATCACGGTGACATCGGCGAGCGGCTTCAGCGCTTCGTAAAGCGCAGCAAGGCCTGGCGCCAGATAACCGTCGTCATTGCTGAGTAGGATTCGCATGCGGCGATTGTAACCGAGGAAACAAGGCACGCGAACGACACACGAAGCCCGTGCATGCCTATGCTTTCAAGCGCCCCGCGACGTGCTATGCACGGCATCGAAAGCGCACGGTCGTTCGCACCTGCATTACACTGGCCGACCGCGGGGGTTCGTCGCGTCACGTGCGTTGCGGAATGGATGCAACGGCTGGACACAACCCGGAAGCACGCTTATGAAGCGTGCATGAATCCTTGACGACTGTAACGCACACCTATCGATGGGAGACGCGATGCGCGCAATCCGCTGCAACCAGTACGGCCCGCCTGAAACCCTGAGCATCGAAGAGTTGCCCGATCTCCTGCCGCAAGCCGGCCAGGTCGCGATCGACGTGAAAGCGGCGAGCGTCAATTTTCCCGATGTGCTGATCATCCAGAACAAGTATCAGTTCAAGCCGCCCCTGCCCTTCACGCCCGGCGCGGAAGTGGCGGGCATCGTGCGCGCCGTCGGCGATGGCGTCACACAGTTCAGTCCCGGCATGCGCGTGGTCGCGTACACGCAACAAGGGGGGTTCGCCGAGCAGGCCGTCGCCGACGCAGCCGCCTGCGTGCCGCTGCCCGACGATGCCGATCTCGAAACAGCCGCGATCTTCACGCTCGCGTATGGCACGTCGCATCACGCGGTGGTCGATCGCGCGGCACTGAAAGCGGGCGAAACGATGCTCGTGCTCGGTGCGGCGGGCGGCGTCGGCCTCGCCGCCGTCGAAATCGGCAAGGCGCTCGGCGCGCGCGTGATCGCGGCGGCATCGAGCGACGAAAAACTCGCGACCTGCGTCGCGCACGGTGCGGACGCAACCATCAACTACGCGACGGAAGACCTCCGCGAATGCATCAAGGCGCTTACGGACGGCAATGGGCCAGACGTGATTTACGACCCCGTCGGCGGCAGCTATGCGGAGCCGGCCTTCCGCAGCATCGGCTGGCGCGGGCGTTATCTCGTGGTCGGCTTTGCGAACGGCGAAATTCCCAGGCTGCCGCTCAATCTCGCGCTGCTGAAAGGCGCGAGCATCGTCGGTGTGTTCTGGGGCGATTTTGCGCGGCGCGAGCCGCAGCGCAATGCGGCTGCGTTTCAGGAGATGCTCGGCTGGATACGCGCGGGCAAGCTCAAGCCGCTGGTGTCGGCGCGCTACCCGCTCGAAGACACACCGCGCGCGCTCAACGACATGGCGCAGCGCCGGGTGCTCGGCAAGATCGTCATCACGCCTTGAGCGTTAGCCAGCCCTGAACGTGAAAACGGCGCGTGGCCCCTGCGAGCTCGCGCGCCGCTTCGCATTCACCGTGAAGTGCAATCAGATTTTCTCTGTCTCGCCGCTCTTCGGTTGCCACTTCATCAGACGCTTCTCAAGCACACCAACGATCGCATCGAGAATCAGCGCAAAAGCCGTCAACACGAGAATCCCTGCGAACACGGTGTTGATGTCGAATGTGCCTTCGGCCTGCAGGATCAGATAGCCGACGCCGCGCGCCGAGCCCAGATACTCGCCGACCACCGAGCCGACGAACGCCAGCCCCACCGACGTGTGCAAGCTCGAAAACACCCAGCTCATCGCGCTCGGCAGATAGACGGCGCGCAGCAGCTGCTTGCGGCTCGCGCCGAGCATGCGCGCGTTCGCGAGCACGACGGGGCTCACTTCCTTCACGCCCTGATAGACGTTGAAGAACACGATGAAGAACACGAGCGTCACGCCGAGCGCGACCTTCGACCAGATGCCGAGCCCGAACCACACGCCGAAAATCGGCGCGAGAATCACGCGCGGCATCGAGTTCGCGGCCTTGATGTACGGATCGAATAGCGCGCTCGCGAGCGGCGACAGCGCGAGCCACAAACCGACGCCCAGCCCCAGCACCGTGCCGAGCGCGAACGCTAGCACCGTCTCGATCAGCGTGATCCACAGATGCAGATAAATCTCACCTGAAGCGAACCATTCCCAGATCCGCACCAGAACTTTCTGAGGCTCGCCGAAAAAGAACGCGGCCTTGTTCGGATCGTCGAAATAGAAGGCGGGCAAGAGCGTCGGGCTCGTCAGCACGTACCAGAGCACGAAGCACAATACGAGCAGCAGCCACTGCCAGATGGCGAGATTCGAGCGATTCGGGCGCCATGCTTTCCACATCTCAGTTGCCCTCCGGCGCGACGTTCAGTTGCTGTTGATAACCCTTGAGCACTTCGTCGCGCAGCACGCCCCAGATCTGCGCATGCAGTTCGACGAAGCGCGGATGCGTGCGCACTTCGGCGACGTCTCGCGGACGCGGCAGGTCGATCCTGAACTCGCCGATCGGCCGTGTGCCCGGCCCCGCCGACAACACGACGACGCGATCCGACATCGCGATCGCTTCGTCCAGATCGTGCGTGATGAACAGCACAGCCTTGCGCTTTGCCGCCCACAGATCGAGCAGTTCGTTTTCCATCAATTGGCGCGTCTGGATGTCGAGCGCGGAAAACGGCTCGTCCATCAGGATGATGTCGGGATCGAGAATCAGCGTCTGCGCCATCGCGACCCGCTTTCGCATGCCGCCCGACAACTGATGCGGATAACGGTCCCCGAAGCCGCCAAGGCCGACGCGCTTGAGCCATTCGTCGGCGCGTGCGCGGGCTTCCGCGCGCGGCACGTCGTGGAACGACAGCCCTGCCAGCACGTTGTCGAAGGCCGAACGCCATGGCATCAGCGCATCCGCCTGGAACATGTAGCCCGCGCGCCGGTTGATGCCCTTCAGCGTTTCGCCGAACACCGTCACCGCGCCGGACGACGGTTCGAGCAGCCCCGCGCCCACGTTCAGCAAGGTCGACTTGCCGCAGCCCGTCGGTCCAACCACGGACACGAACTCGCCCGGCGCGATGCGCAGCGTCGTGTCCTTGACTGCGGTGTAGCGCTGCCCGCGCTTCTCGCGCGACGCAAACGTGCAGGTGATGTTTTCGAGCGCCAGGGCGGCAACGGTCATCGTTCGGCTCGCTTCTTTCGATGCTTCGGTGGTTCGATGTGGGTGCGTCACGCTGATGCGTTCGTGGCACGCGCGCGAGCATGCCGCCAAATGCATGGCCGGGCGAGTCACACCCGGCACGGTTCGCGATTCCTGTCGTTAAGGCGTGTTACGCCTTAACGGTGGCGAGCGCTTTCTTCACGAAGTCGTTCGTCCATGCCTTCGACAGATCGATCGGCTTGCCCTTCACCGTTTCGTCGAATGCCTGCAGCGTCTTCAGCGACGTCGCGGGACCGTCGGCGGGCATCAGGCCGTCGGGCGACATGGCCTCTTTCACGTGCTGCCACGAGTCCAGATACAGCGCGCGATCGCCGAGCAGATACGACTCGGGCACGGTGTTGATCAGTTCGGTGCCCGTTGCCGTCTGCAGCCACTTGAGCGCGCGCACCATCGCGTTGGTCAGCGCCTGCGTGGTATTCGGATTCTTGCTGATGAACGATTGCGACGCGTACAGGCAACCGGCGGGCATATTGCCGCCGAACACGGTGTGCGTGTCGTTGAGCGTGCGCGTATCCGACACGACGCGGATTTCGCCCGAACGCTCGAGCTTGGTCATGACGGGATCGAGATTCGCGAGCGCGTCGACCTGTCCCGACTGCAGCGCGGCGATCGCACCCGCACCGGCGCCGACGCCGATAAACGACACGTCCTTCGCGGTCAGCCCGGCCTTCGCGAGCACGAAGCTGGCCATGATCGACGTCGACGAACCCGGCGCCGTCACACCGATCTTCTTGCCCTTCAGATCGGCGATCGACTTGTAGCCCGGCATGGTCTTCTTCGACACGGCGAGCACGATCTGCGGCGCGCGCCCTTGCAGCACGAATTCGCGGAAATACTGGTTCTTCGCCTGCAGCAGCAGCGTATGCTCGAACGCGCCGGACACGACGTCCGCGCTGCCGCCAACGGCCGCCTTCAACGCCTGCGAGCCGCCCGCGAAGTCGGAGATTTCCACTTCGAGCCCTTCGTCCTTGAAGAAATTGCGGCGCTCGGCAATGGTGAGCGGCAGATAGTAGAAAAGATTCTTGCCGCCGACGGCGATCGCGACTTTCGACGTCTCCAGCTTGTTCTGTGCGCTCTGTGCGAAAGCGAGCGGCGAGCCGGCGAGCGTTGCGCCCGCGAGTGCCGCCGAGCCTGCGAGAAAGCTTCTTCGTTGCATGGTCCTGTCTCCGTTTTTTGTTCTGTTGCGAGCTGTGCACCGTTTGTGCGCCCGTCTGCGCGCCGTAGCGCTAATTTGCCCGTGGGCTACACGATCTGTTGCGCGTGCAACCTCGCGATGTGGTCCGCATCATAACCCAGCGTTTGCAGAACTTCATCCGTATGTTCACCCAGTTCGGGCCCCAGCCAGCGCGTCTCACCGGGCGTTTCCGAGAGCTTCGGCGTGACGTTCGGCAGCGTGATGTCGCGGCCGTCCTGCCATTTGAACGTCTGGATCATCTGGCGCGCAACGTATTGCGGATCAGTAAACATGTCGGCGACGCTGTAGATGCGGCCCACGGGCACGTCGGCGGCGTTGAGCACGTCGAGCGCTTCGTCGATCATGCGGTCGGCGAGCCACGCTGCGATCGCGCCGTCGATTTCCTGCGTGCGCGGCACGCGGCCGTCGTTATGCGCGAGGGCGGGATCGTTGGCAAGATCGTCGCGGTCGATCGCGAGCATCAGCCGCCTGAAAATGGGATCGCTGTTGCCGCCGATCACGATGCTGCCGTCGCGGCACGGATAGGTATTGGACGGCACGATGCCCGGCAGCGACGCGCCCGTGCGTTCGCGCACCATGCCGTACACGCCGTATTCGGGCACCACGCTTTCCATCATGTTGAAGACGGCTTCGTAGAGCGCAACGTCGACGACCTGCCCTTTGCCGCCGTTCGCCTGCTTATGATGCAGCGCCATCAGCGCGCCGATCACGCCGTGCAGCGCGGCGATCGAATCGCCGATGGAAATGCCGATGCGCGGCGGCGGCAGATCCGGATAGCCCGTAATGTGCCGCAGCCCGCCCATTGACTCGGCGATCGCGCCGAAGCCCGGACGGTCGCGATACGGTCCCGTCTGCCCGTAGCCGGACAGGCGCACCATCACTAGGCCGGGGTTCTCCGCCGACAGCACGTCGTAGCCGAGCCCGAGCTTTTCGAGCAGGCCGGGCCGGAAATTCTCGACGACGATATCCGCTTCTTTTGCGAGCTTGCGGACGATTTCCTTGCCTTCGTCGGCCTTCAGATTGATCGTCACCGATTTCTTGTTGCGCGCCTGCACGGCCCACCACAGCGACGTGCCGCCCACTTCGGGATAGAGCTTGCGCCATTTGCGAAGCGGATCGCCGCCCTTCGGATCTTCGATCTTGATGACATCGGCGCCGAACTCGCCGAGAAAACGCGCGGCGAACGGGCCCGCGATCAGCGTGCCGAGTTCGAGCACCTTGACGCCCGCGAGCGGTCCTGCAGATCTGCCCGTCGGCGTGGTAGGGGTCGATGCGCTCATGTGTCTCCTGATCTTGTTGTGTCGGACAGACCGCGTTCGCCAGACGCCGAAGCGCTACATCGAACGCCTGTCGAGCATCGCGCGCGCGATCGTGCCCGCGTCGACATATTCGAGTTCGCCGCCGACGGGCACGCCGCGCGCCAGCCGCGTGACGGACAGGCCGCGCGCCTTCAGCGTCTGGCCGAGATAATGCGCGGTGGCTTCGCCTTCGTTGGTGAAGTTGGTCGCGAGCACGACTTCCTTGACGACGCCGTCCGTCGCGCGCTTCACGAGCCGGTCGAAATGGATTTCCTTCGGGCCGATGCCGTCGAGCGGGCTGAGGCGCCCCATCAGCACGAAATACAGGCCGCGCCAGGTCATCGTCTGTTCGAGCATGATCTGGTCGGCGGGTGTTTCGACGACGCACAGCAAGGTCGGATCGCGCTCGGTGTCGCTGCAGACCTCGCAGATCTGCGCTTCCGTGAAGGTGTTGCACTTCTCGCAGTGCTGCAGATGCTCGGTCGCGAACAGCAGCGAGCGGCCGAGCTTTTCGGCGCCGTCGCGGTCGTGCTGCATCAGGTGATACGCCATGCGCTGCGCGGACTTCGGACCGACGCCGGGCAGCGCGCGCAGCGCTTCGACGAGCGCCGACAAGGCGGAAGGTTGTTTCATGCTGGTACGGCGGCGTCGATGGAGACAGGTTGAATCGCGTCGTGTCGCTGCGCGCGAAAAGGCGCGCCGTCCGGCCGTGAACGGCCGGCGCGCGGACATGACCTCACGCCCGCGCGCGACACATGCTGCGCGATTAGAACGGCAGCTTGAAGCCCGGCGGCAGCGGCAGGCCGGACGTCATGCCGCCCATTTTTTCCTGCGCGGTAGCCTCGGCCTTGCGCACGGCATCGTTGAATGCAGCGGCAACGAGGTCTTCGAGCATGTCCTTGTCGTCGGCGAGCAGGCTCGGGTCGATCGACACGCGGCGCACATCGTTCTTGCAGGTCATCGTCACCTTGACGAGGCCTGCGCCCGACTGCCCCTCGACTTCGATCTGCGCGAGTTGCTCCTGCATCTTCTTCATGTTTTCCTGCATCTGCTGGGCCTGCTTCATCAGCCCGGCGAGTTGGCCTTTCATCATGGACTTGCTCCTTCGTGATAGTTAATTCGGTTGGGCGCGATGGCGGCGCGCGCGGATATCAGTGGGCCGCGCTCTGGCCGCCTTCGCCGCCCGGCATCAGCGGACGAACCGAGCCCGGCACGATGCTCGCACCGAACTCGCGGATCAGCGACTGCACGAACGGATCGGCACCGATCTCGCGTTCGGCTTCCTGCTGACGTTTGGCGCGCTCGATCGAATCGAGGACGGCGCCCGTGCGTTTCACGGGGCCGACTTCGACCTGCACGTCGATCTCGCTGCCCAGGCGCTCGGCGAGCGCCGCCTTGAGCTTCGCGATCTGCGCGGGCTCGGTGTACAGCTGGACCGCGACGTTGAGTTTCAGTGTCTTGCCGTTGACGGCCATCAGCTCGCTGTTGAAGGCGAGCTGATACGAGATGCCCTTGAGCGGCAGCGTGACGGCGAGCGCCGGCCAGTCGCCGTCGAAGCCGATGGCGTCGAGCGGCACGGCAGGCGGCAGCGTGCGGATATCGACGACGGGCGCAGGCGCGGGCGCGGCCGCCTGACTCCGGCCAACGAGCATGTCGTCGGGACCGCTGTCGAAGACGGGCACGAAGCTGTCGTCGGGCGGCGCAAAGAATGCGTCGTCCGAGGATGCCGGCATGTAGTCGTCGGGCGGAATGTCTTCCCACGGCGGAACGGCCGATGCGCCTTGCGGCTGCGCGGGACGAGAAGCGGGTGCGCGCACAGCGCTGTCCTGTTGCGCGGCGGCTGCGGCGCGGCGTGCGGGATCAGGCGTCGGCACGCGCACGGCGACGCGCGGCGCGGCCGGTTTGGCGGGCGCTGCGGGTGCTACCGCTGCGACAGGTGTAGATGCAGCCGAACGGCCACGATCCGTCGAAACCTTCATGCCCGCACTACGCAATACGTCGAGCGCTGCGCTCGCGCCGCCTGCGCGACGCGGGGCGGCTGCAGGCGGCACGGGCGTCTCGTCTTGCGGCGCAGCTTTTTCTTCTGGCTCGGACACCTGTGCGTTCGCGCCCGATTCGACCGAGGATAACGGCGTCACCTCTGCATCGACAGGCGCTGCTTCGATATCCGGCGCAACGGGATCCGCAGGCGCAGACACCTCGCGGACGGCTTGGGGCTGAACGGGCGCGAGTTCAGGCTTTGCCACCGGCGCAACGCGCGGCGCTGCCGCGACGGATGGCGCAGCCGGCTCGCTCGCGCGAGCTTGCGGTGCGGCTGCAACGGGCGCACCCGTGCGCTTTGCGCCCGCCGCCGGCACGGTCGAACGTCCAGCCGGCGTCACGCCACCGCCTCCGCCGCCATTCGGCGCGGGTTCGAACGCGAGCATGCGCAGCAGCGTCATCGTGAAACCGGCGTATTCGTCGGGCGCGAGACCCAGCTCGCTTCGGCCGATCGTTGCGATCTGATAGAACAGCTGAACCTGCTCGGGATTCAGCGCGTCTGCGAAACGGCGCAGATCGGCGGCTTCCGGCCACTCTTCGAGCACCGACGACGGTGAGAATTGCGCCCACGCAATCTTGTGCAACAGGCTCGCCAGATCCTGCAGCGCCGTCGAGAACGACAGGCTGCGCAAAGCCATTTCGTCGGCCACGGACAGCACGGCTGTACCGTCGCCCGCGACGAGCGCATCGAGCAAGCGGATCAGATAACTTTGATCGAGCGCGCCGAGCATGCCGCGTACGGCTTCTTCCGTCACCTGGTTCGCCGAATACGCAATAGCCTGATCGGTCAGCGACAGCGCATCGCGCATCGAGCCGTCCGCGGCGCGCGCGAGCAGGCGCAGCGCCTGCGCTTCATGCGGAATGTTCTCTTCGCCGAGAATGCGCTCGAGATGCGACACGATATGCCCTGCCGGCATCTGCTTCAGGTTGAACTGAAGACAGCGCGAGAGCACTGTGACAGGAATCTTTTGCGGATCGGTCGTGGCGAGGATGAACTTGACGTGCGCCGGCGGCTCTTCCAGCGTCTTCAACATCGCGTTGAACGCGTGGTTCGTCAGCATGTGCACTTCGTCGATCATATAGACCTTGAAGCGCGCATCGACGGGCGCATACACGGCACGCTCCAGCAGCGCGGCCATTTCGTCGACGCCGCGATTGCTCGCCGCGTCCATCTCGACGTAATCGACGAAGCGCCCTTCATCGATCTCGCGACACGCGCGACACACGCCGCAAGGCGTGGCCGTGACGCCCGTCTCGCAGTTGAGCGCCTTCGCGAAGATCCGCGACAGCGTCGTCTTGCCGACGCCCCGCGTGCCCGTAAACAGATAGGCGTGATGCAGACGGCCGCCGTCAAGCGCGTGCGTGAGCGCGCGCACCACGTGCTCCTGTCCGACGAGCGAAGCGAAATCCTTCGGCCGCCATTTGCGTGCGAGAACTTGATAGGTCATCCGGAAATTGTATCAGCAACGCTGACGCGAAAAGACGAATCGATCGCGTGCCCGCGCGAGGCGCGACAACGCTTTGACGGATCATTGAATTTCGCTACGGAGGCGATAGATGAACGCCGCGTTTCGAACGACGCTGAGCAAGAATGAAACCGGGGAGTAAGACAGAAATGAAGCAGAAAACAAGAAAGGAAGGTGACGAGCCCGACCCTCGGCACTGGCGGAAAACGGCTGTGGCTGCTTCGTTCCCGACCTGACCAGGTTGACCGCCCCTCCATGCGAGGAGGCCCGTCACGACACATTCTAACATCGCTGGATGCGCCACGCGAGAGGCTCACGGAGAAAAGCTGAAGAAAAGCTGCTCGAGCCTTCACGGCCACCCTCTTGTGTTCGCGCTCACGAACTCCAGATACGTGTCGTCACGAGGAAGCCACCGCGCTCCGCATGCAGGAAGACATCAGGCCCAGCACGCACGGCGCGGCACGAAACCCTACTGTCGGAATGCGTACTATCACGACGGGCAACGCATAGCAATTTAGGCTAAACTGACGTTCAAGTGATCCGCAAAGCCAAGCCAGTCCGCCCTCTCGAAGGTGTCCCCACGATACTTCCCGCGTCGGCTTCCATGGTTTGTCCTGTGGCAAAGCGAACGGTAGGTTTTCTGATTTTGTTGTATCGTGGCGGGCATTCAAAGCAGGCCTCGAACCGAAAGAGGTATTCACACAAATGAGCGAACACATCAAGCATATTAGCGACGCGTCGTTTGAACAGGACGTCGTCAAATCCGACAAACCCGTGCTGCTCGACTTCTGGGCAGAATGGTGCGGCCCGTGCAAGATGATCGCGCCGATCCTCGACGAAGTGGCGAAGGACTACGCCGATCGCCTGCAGATCGCCAAGATCAATGTCGACGAACATCAGTCCACGCCCGTCAAGTTCGGCGTGCGCGGCATCCCCACGCTGATCCTCTTCAAGAACGGCGCAGTCGCGGCGCAGAAGGTCGGCGCATTGTCGAAGTCGCAGCTCACCGCGTTCCTCGACGGCAACCTCTGATTCGCATACGCGGTTAGCGCGCAGAGACTGCGCGCTGCCCGGCTCGCCGCATTGCTTCGCGCAGTGCTTCGATGTGTCATGAAGTCGGGCATCGAGCGAGCCGCATGATTCTTGTTGTCGGCGGACAACATTGACAACAAGAATCATGCGCCGACACGAACCGGCCGCGCAGGCTGGTTTTGGCGTGTGCTATGCTAGAATCCATAAAACGTCTAAAAGACGAGTAAGTCCTTGAGCGGTTCCGCTCACTTCTCCTCCCAGATTTCATTTCAGGTCGCACCTTCTCTGCGGGTTCTCCGTATGCATTTATCCGAGCTTAAGACTCTGCACGTGTCCCAATTGATCGAGATGGCCAATGGCCTCGAGATCGAAAGTGCCAACCGCCTGCGCAAGCAGGAGTTGATGTTCGCCATTCTAAAAAAACGCGCCAAAACGGGCGAAACCATCTTCGGTGACGGCACGCTCGAAGTGCTGCCGGACGGCTTCGGTTTCCTGCGTTCGCCTGAAACCTCGTA